>JAHFSZ010000057.1 GCA_023265515.1 Verrucomicrobiota bacterium | reverse complement strand
CCGGACCGCGACGCGCTCGTCCCTGTGTTCCGGGATTTACTCAACGGCTCCGCCCCCGGGCTCGGCAAACGGGCCAAGGCGTTGATGGAGTCAAAGAAGGATGTGATGGAGAAGACGGTGGAAGCGATCGAGCCGCTGATCATCGCGAGATTCAGGATCCGATAATGCGCCGCCCCTCATCGAGAAAGATGCCTTCCAAATTCATCTTCAACTGCTCCGGATTCGTCGCCTTCGCCAAACCCTCTTCTGCCGTGATGACGTCGTTTTTGATCAGATGATAGATTGCCTGGTTGAACGACTGCATGCCATCCTCGCCGCCCGACTGGATCGCGATGGGGAGCTGCTCGATCCTGTCATCCTCCAGGAGTTTGCGGACGATCGGTGTGTTGACCATGATCTCGATGGCCGGGACGACGCCGCCATGTTTGCCCGGGAAGAGCCGCTGCCCGATGATCGCCTTGAGGCATTGCGCCAACTGGCGGCGGATCTGCTCGCGCTCGTTGGCGGGGAAAAAGTCGAGAATGCGCATGATCGTCTGCGGAGCGCTGGTCGCGTGGACGGTCGTGAAAACCAGGTGGCCGGTGTCGGCGGCCGTCATCGCCGAAATGAAGCTGTCCTTGTCGCGCATTTCCCCGATGAGAATGACGTCGGGGTCCTGCCGGAGGATGCTGCGGAGGGCGACCGAGAAATCCTGCGTATCCAGCCCGATTTCGCGCTGATTGATGAGGCTCAAGTTGTCATCGAAGAGGTACTCGATCGGGTCCTCAATCGTGATGATATGGCACTTTTCGGTCTGGTTGAGATAGTCAATCATGGCCGCGAGGGTGGTCGACTTTCCGCTCCCGGTGATTCCGGAGACGATGACGATTCCACGCTCGGCGGCCGCTATTTTTTGAAGAATGGCGGGCAGGTGGAGCTCTTCGAACGGAGGAATCTGGGATTTGACGTGCCGCATCGCCAGGTTGATCTGCCCGCGCTGGTGGTAAGCATTGGTTCGGAAACGGCCGAACTCAGGCACATAGTAGGAGAAGTCGTGTTCGAGTTTGGTATTGAACTGTTCGAGCTGTTTGGGTGAGAGCATGGCCTTCACCAGCTCGACCATATCGCTTCCCGTCGGGGGCTCAACCTCGATCGGGTAGAGCTGACCGGAGGCCCGGATCACCGGCGGCTTGTCAGGTTTAATGTGGATGTCGGATGCCCCCATGTTGATGGCGAACCGAAGGACGCTGTTGAGGTAGTCTAGCATTTTTGTCCCTTTGCTCGCGAAGAGATTGAAGAGGACCCCTGGCCGAAACCTAACGCCGACTCAGGTGTTTTGCGAGATTTTTTCGAGCGACTTTTGCTTCGAAGAGGGCAGATCGATCAGAAGAAGGTCGATCTCGTACCGTTCCTGTTTCGATTTCCTGGCCGACTTCTGCTTTCGGCAGTCGACCACGACGCCCCGGCAGTTGATCTTGCCGCCTTTGGCCTTGGAGTTTTCCATCTGAAAATCGATTTCGGTGAAAGGCTCGATATTCCAGGCGCTGGGCAGGGTGATGACCGACTTGCCGATCTTGATGGCATCGGCCGAAAAGCTGGCATGATCGCCCCCATAGTGGACCTGCAGGGAATCAAAAATCCCGGACGTATCGCGTTTGGCTCCTTTCATTCTTCTAGAAAATTATCACTCGAAACAGCGATGTCAACTCACGCTTACAAAAAAGGCAAAATAGGATGCGAAAAAGAGAGAATAAGAAAATACCGGTTGCAAAATGAAAATCATTATTTCAAGGCCATTTCACGCAGTTGGATGAGTGTTGATTCGGGGAAAACGGTTGACAAGCAACGACTTATCGGATTATGTGGCGGCCATACTCATCAAGAGTGGTGGAGGGACTGGCCCGATGAAACCACGGCAACCGCCCTGAATTGATCGCTGGCGCTCGTTATCCGGGCCGGCTGTCTCGGGGGACCAGGTGCCAATTCCTGCTTGGGGACGCTGTAAAAGGCGAATCCCAAGAACGATGAGAGGGAGTTCCAAGTCTGTTGGTCGTGGTCGTTTTAGACACCTGGACACCTCTTCTCAGAATTCGATGAGAAGGGGTTTTTTATTCTCCTTCCGTCGCGGGAAAGTTCGTCCCCAGCCAGTAACTTCGCTCCTCCATGGGGTTCATCATGGATAAAAAAAACCGATTTTTTTCAGGGCTGGTTTGCCGGGAATGCGGGCGCAAATACCCGCCGGCCGCCATTCACGTCTGCGAATACGATTTTGGGCCGCTTGAGGTGGCCTACGATTATGGAAGGATCGCGAAGGCCGTCTCGCGCGAGAAACTTGCAGCGCGTCCTGAGAGCATGTGGCGGTTCAGGGAACTCCTGCCGGTGGCGGGGGATCCCACCGTCGGAGCGCAGGTCGGCTACACCCCGCTGGTGAAATGCAACCGGCTCGCCCGCGCCCTCGGGCTGAAGACCCTTTACGTCAAGAACGACACGGTCAATTACCCGACCCTTTCGTTCAAGGACCGAGTTGTATCCGTGGCGCTCAGCCGCGCACGTGAGATGGGTTTTCACGTGGTGGCGTGCGCGTCCACCGGCAATCTGGCCAATTCGGTGGCGGCGAACGCGGCCGCCGCCGGCTTGAAGAGTTATGTGCTGATTCCGGCCGATCTGGAAGCCGGCAAGGTGCTTGGCAGCCTGATTTTCGGCACGAATGTCGTGGCGATCACGGGGGCCTACGACCAGGTTAACCGCCTCTGCAGCGAGATTGCCAACAAATACGGCTGGGGCTTTGTCAACGTCAACCTGCGCCCTTATTATGCCGAGGGTTCCAAGAGCATGGGCTTCGAAATCGTCGAGCAGCTCGGCTGGGAGTATCCCGATAACGTCGTGGTTCCCGTGGCGAGCGGCTCGCTCCTGACCAAGATCCATAAGTCCTTCCAGGAGCTGGTCAAGGTCGGCCTCATGAAGGAGCCCCGCGCACCGGCCAAAATTCACGGCGCCCAGGCCACTGGCTGTTCGCCGATCTCGACGGCCTTCAAGGAGGGCAAGGATTTTTACAGGCCGGTCCAGCACCCAAAGACAATTGCCAAATCGCTGGCCATTGGCACTCCCGCCGACGGGTACTACGCCATCCAGGTGGTGAACCAGACCAAGGGCGAGTGCGAGGATGCTTCCGACGAGGAGATCATCGAGGGGATCCGTCTTCTGGCCTCGACCGAGGGCATCTTCTCGGAGACCGCAGGCGGTGTGACCGTGGCATGCGCCAAAAAACTGGTCCAAAGCGGCAAAATAGGGAAGCATGAGTCGGTGGTCCTCTGCATCACCGGCCACGGCCTCAAAACACAGGAAGCGGTGGCAGGCAAATGCGGCCAGCCGCGTATCATCGGTCCGAAACTGGGCGAGTTCGAAAAGATTTACGAAGAGGATTTTGGAAAGAGTTAATGATCGGACAAACAGAGAGCAGGAGGGAAAAGATATGGCAGTTAAAGTAAGAATACCAACACCACTGAGAAAGTTGACGAAAGAAAAAGACATCGTCGAGCTGAATGGAGCCGCGAACATCGGCGACTTGATTGAATCGCTGGAAAAAAACTATCCCGGCATCAAGGACCGTTTGGTGGATGAAAAGGGCGAGGTCCGCCGCTTCATCAACGTTTTCATCAACGATGAGGATATCCGATTCCTGGAAAACAAGAAGACGTCGCTGAAGGATGGCGACGAAGTATCGATCGTCCCTGCGATCGCGGGAGGGTGAGTCGATGGCAGCCAAAACCAAGAAGACAATGGGTGCGAAGAAAGAGAAACGCCGGTTCTGGCTGACGATCCCCCAGAAGCTGGTGCGCCGCCCGATCATTTGGGAGATCGGCCACAAGTATCCGATCGTCACCAATATCGGCCAGGCGAGTGTCACACCGGAGATGGGCATCATCTCCCTGGAGATGGAAGGTCGGCGCGAGGATATCAGGAAGGTCATCGCCTGGCTTGAGGGTCTGACCATCAAAGTCGAACCGGTCGAAATCGGCACCATCGAGGGCTGATTTCGTGGCTCGTCGTTTGTTCGATCATCGAATTTCCGAACAAGCTAGGTCGATAAAACCCACTCAACCAGTAGACTTTAGGACAAATTAGCTAGCAGATCGGTGGCCGCGGGATACGTTGCAGCACCTTGAATAAGAAGATCAGCGTTGGCGAAGCCGCCGAACTCAACCGGCAGTTCGAAAACTCCTCCACGGAGAAGATCCTGGAGTGGGTGTGGAATGAGTTTGGCAAACGCGCGGCGATCGGGACCAGTTTCCAGGGCGCCGGGCTGGTGATCATCGATGTTGCGCGGCGCGGCGGCCTGCCGCTGCCGGTATTCACGCTTGATACCGGATTGCTGTTCCCGGAAACGATCGAACTAAAGAAACGCCTCGAGGATTTTTTCAAGATCAGGATCGAGTCGCTTGAGCCGGAGCTGACCGTCGACCAACAGGCCGCCGAACACGGGCCCGAACTGTGGAAGACGAAGCCGGATGATTGCTGCTGGATGCGCAAAGTGGTTCCTCTCCAGAAAAAACTGGCGACGCTCGAGGCTTGGGTGACCGGGTTGCGGCGCGATCAGACAGAAACCCGCAAGGGAATCGGCGTTCTGGAAGTTTACGAGTTTGATTCGGTTTTGAACCGGGACATTTTGAAGTTGAATCCGATGGCGCGCTGGAAGCGGGAAGAGGTTTGGGATTATCTCAGGAAAAACAAGATCCCTTACAATCCACTGCACGACCGGGGCTACCGGAGCATCGGCTGTGTGCCATGCACCAAACCAGTCAGCGATGACGACGACGACCGGGCCGGGCGATGGATCGGATTTCAGAAAACCGAGTGCGGTATTCACACGTTTTTGGAGAGGAAGAAATCAAAATGACCGCGATTGCGAAAACCGAGGCCAAGGCCGACCACTTGACCGAACTGGAGAACCAGAGCGTCTACATTCTGAGAGAAGCGTTCAACAAGTTCGAGAAGCTCGCCATGCTTTGGTCGATCGGCAAGGACTCCACCGTTCTGCTTTGGCTGGCACGGAAGGCCTTTTTCGGCCACGTTCCATTCCCGCTGGTTCACGTTGATACCACCTACAAGCTTCCGACGATGATCGAGTACCGTGACCGCCTGGTGAAGGAGTGGAATCTCCAGCTGGTCGTCGGCAAGAACGAAGCGGTCCTCAAGGCCGGCGATACCTACCCCAACGGCCGGGCCACGCGCGTCGAATGCTGCGGGACGCTCAAAAAAGACGGGCTCAAGCAGGTTCTCGAGGCGAAGGGGTACACAGGCGTGATTGTCGGCGTGCGCCGCGACGAGGAGCCGACCCGCGCCAAGGAGCGCTATTTTTCGCCACGCGACAAGAACATGGAGTGGAATGTCACCGACCAGCCGCCCGAGTTCTGGGATCAGTTCAAAACCGATTATGATCCAGGCACCCACATCCGGGTCCACCCACTCCTTCACTGGACCGAGCTGAACGTCTGGGAGTACATCCACCGCGAAAACATCCCGGTGATCGATCTCTATTTTTCGAAGAACGGAAAGCGCTACCGCAGTCTTGGATGCGCCCCGTGCACGTTTCCGATCGATTCGACCGCGGCGACGGTTCCCGAGATCATCGAGGAGTTGAAGCGCACACGCACATCGGAGCGCTCCGGCCGCGCCCAGGACAAGGAATCGGAAGACGCATTCGAGAAGCTCCGCCGCGATGGATACATGTAAAGCACAGAATTCAGAATATAGAACTCAGGAGTCAGAATGATACCCACACCGTCGACCCTGGGAATTCCGAGTTCTGAGTCCAGAGTTCTAAAATAAAAAATGAGCGCAACATTGACAGAAGCGAAGCCCCAGAATGCCGAGAAGAAGGCGAAGCAGGTCCCGCAAACCACGGAGCAGCTGAAACTCGTGATCGTCGGCCATGTCGACCACGGCAAGTCAACTTTCATCGGCCGGCTGTTTTACGACACCCATTCGCTGCCTGAGGGCAAGTACGATCAGTTGGTCGAATCATGCCGGCGGCGCGGTGTGCCCTTCGAGTTCGCGAACCTGATGGATTCGCTCCAGGCGGAGCGCGACCAGAACATCACCATCGACACCGCGCAGATCTGGTTTAACACCGCGCACCGGCAGTACGTCATCATCGACGCGCCGGGGCACAAGGAATTTCTAAAAAACATGATCACTGGCGCGGCAAGCGCTCATGCCGCGTTGCTGCTGATTGACGCGAACGAGGGGGTGCAGGAGCAGTCGCGCCGGCATGGCTACATGCTCCATCTGCTGGGCATCAAACAGATCATCGTGCTGGTCAACAAAATGGACCTCAAGGGGTACGACGAGAAGGTTTTCCGTGACATCGAGAAGGAATACCGCGCGTTTTTGAAACAGTTCGGTCTGGAGCCAAGGACGTTCATTCCGATTTCCGCGCGGGAGGGGGACAACGTGGCGGCCCTCAGTCCGAGGATGCCGTGGTACCAGGGCCGCGCCGTGTTTGAGTCGATCGATGATTTCGAGCCCGCGAAGCGCTCCGACGATCTGCCCCTGCGCTTTCCGCTGCAGGACATCTACCGCTTTGACCACCGGCGCATCCTGGCGGGCCGGATTGTTTCCGGGACGATCAAGGTCGGCGACAAATTGATCTTCGCCCCCGGCCACAAGATGAGCGTCATCAAATCCATTGAGCGCTGGAGTCCGGCAGTTGCCGGACCCAAGGAGGCCAAGGCGGGGGAGTCGGTCGGCATCACGCTGACCGAGCAGATTTTCGTCGAGCGCGGCCAGGTGGCGTTTCATGAATCCGATCCGCTCATCCGGAAGCGCCAGTTTAGGGCGCGCCTTTTCTGGATGGGCCGTCTGCCGCTCCGCCTGAAGAAAAAGTACAAGATCAAGCTCACCACACAGGAGGTGGAGTGCGAGATCAAATCGATTGACAAGATCATTGATGCTTCGACACTCGGCGAGGTGGCCGAGAAACGCGACTATTTGTTGAAAAACGACGTTGCCGAGCTGACGATTCAGACGCGCTACCCGCTGGTCTTTGACAACATCGACCGCATTGTGGAGACAGGGCGGTTTGTGATCGTCGATGACCGCGAGGTGAGCGGCGGCGGAATCATTTCCGGCGAGGAATATCCTGCCAAACAGAAAACTCACGTCAGCGACAACATCAGTTGGTCGAAGGCCGAGATCACCTACAATGACCGCGCGGTTCGAAACCGGCATACGGGAGCCGTCATCTGGCTGACCGGCTTATCGGGGGCGGGCAAGTCCGCGATCGCCCACGAGCTCGAGAAGGAACTCTTCGGACTCGGCATGCAGTGCTACAATCTCGACGGAGACAATCTGCGCTTCGGTCTGAACTCGGACCTCGGTTTTTCCCCGGAAGACCGGTCCGAAAATATCCGGCGCGCGGCCGAAGTCGCCCGGCTTCTTGCGGATGCGGGGCAGATCGTCATCACGTCGTTCATCTCGCCTTACCGCGCCGACCGGACCCGGGTCCGTGAGATCATGAAGGAAAACGACGTGAGGTTTTTCGAGGTCTTCGTCTCCTGCCCGATTCAGATTTGCGAGGAGCGCGATCCAAAAGGCCTATACAAAAAAGTCAGGGCGGGGGAGATCACGGAGTTCACCGGCATCTCGGCGCCTTACGAGGCACCTGAGACTCCGGAAGTGACCGTCCACACGGACAAGCAGTCCCTGCTCGAAGGCGTGGCGCAAGTCCTCGAGTCCATTTTGCCTGAAATTCAGGTCAAAGCCGAAGGCGCCGAATCTTTCGAGATTTGACGCCACTTTGCCCCTGCGGCAATCGGACGTCAATCCAGCGCCAGATCGGTCACGGCCCCCAAACTGCTGCTGGAAACCAGCCTGGCGTACTTCGCCAGCACGCCGCGGGTGTACCGGGGCTTGGGCGGCGCCCAGGCTTTGCGGCGTCTCTCCAGCTCCGCATCGGGAATGTGAAGCTGCAAAAGTTTTTTCTCAGCGTCGATGGTGATCGAGTCGCCTTCTTTGACCAGGGCGATCGTTCCGCCGACAAAGGCTTCGGGGGCGACGTGGCCAACCACCATGCCATAGGTGCCGCCGGAGAAGCGCCCGTCGGTGATCAACCCGACCGAGTCGCCCAAGCCCGCTCCGATGATTGCGGAAGTGGGCGAGAGCATCTCGCGCATCCCGGGGCCGCCCTTGGGGCCCTCGTAGCGGATGACGATGATGTCACCCGGCTTGATCCGCCCGTTGAGGATGGCCTCGAGGCACGATTCCTCGGATTCAAAAACGCGCGCCATGCCGGTGATCTTCGGATTCTTGATGCCGGTGATCTTCGCGACAGCGCCTTCCGTGGCAAGGTTTCCCCTCAGGATCGCCAGGTGACCGTGAGCGTATAAAGGCTTATGAAAGGGCCGGATCACGTCCTGGCCGGACTTCGGCTCCGGAGGAACGTCCTTGAGCACTTCCGTGACGGTCTGGCCGGTGATGGTGAGGGCATCGCCGTGCAGGAGGCCATGAGTGAGGAGCATCTTCATCACCTGGGGAATGCCGCCCGCATGGTGCAAGTCGGTGGTCACGTACCGGCCCGACGGTTTCAGGTCGCAGAGCACCGGTACGCGGCTGCGGATCGTCTCGAAATCGTCGATGGTCAGCTTGACGCCGGCGGCGTTGGCGATTGCCAGCAGGTGCAGGACTGCGTTGGTCGAGCCGCCGATCGCCATGACCACGGAGATCGCATTTTCAAACGCCTTTCGCGTGAGGATCTGGCGGGGAAGAATCTGGTTTTGAACGGCCTGGACAAGAACCTCGGCCGATCTGGCGGTACTCTGAGCCTTCTCCGCATCCTCGGCGGCCATGGTCGAGGAGTGGGTCAGGCTCATGCCCATCGCCTCGAACGCCGAGGACATGGTATTGGCGGTGAACATGCCGCCGCACGCACCGGCGCCGGGGCAGGCGTTCCGTTCGATTCCCAGAAGGGTCTGCTCGTCGATCTTGTGGGCGCAAAACTGGCCAACGGCTTCGAACGCGCTGACGACGGTGAGGTCCTGCCCGTGAAAGTGCCCCGGTTTGATCGTTCCGGCGTAGACGAAGATCGCGGGGATATTCATCCGGGCGAAGGCGATCATCGCACCCGGCATGTTTTTGTCGCAGCCGCCGATGGCGAGAATGCCGTCCATGCTCTGAGCATTGACGGCCGTCTCGATCGAGTCGGCGATGACCTCGCGCGAGACCAGGGAGTATTTCATCCCTTCCGTTCCCATGGAAATGCCGTCGCTGACGGTGATGGTGCCGAAGACCTGGGGCATCGCGCCGGCGGACTGCAGAGCGCCGACGGCCTTGTCGGCGAGGCCCTGGATGCCCATGTTGCAGGGAGTGATCGTGCTGTGGCTGTTGGCGACGCCGATGATGGGCTTATCGAAGTCATGATCGCCGAAGCCGACGGCCCTGAGCATTGCCCGGTTCGGCGAGCGCTGGATTCCCTGGGTGATGGCGCTGCTTCTCAGCGGCCTGCTTTTGCGGCTTTCGCTCATAGAGGAGCCGAAATTAGGGTTTCCGGCCCGGCTCGTCTACAGGAATTTGCGGAGGCTTTCCTTTCTCGCCGCCTCAATCGCCTCTTGATGAGCTCAGAACCGCGTCAGTCCGTTTCATCATTTCAATTTTCCGAACTTGACCTCGAGAAACGAATGTTTGATCTCCGAATACTGGGCCGGGTCGCCGCTGCCTGTTCCAAAGCCGCTCAGGTCCTCCTCCTGTTTCTCGCGTGGCGCGCCGGCCAGGTCATAAAGGTCGGGGTCCGGGCCGTCCTCGTTATAACTCCCTTCGCCGCCGCCGCCGTGCCACTGCGACACTTCGGCATCCACTTCGCGCAGATGATCATAATCCTGGATGCCCATCCCGACGATGAATTTCCACGTCTGGCCTTCGGGCGGATCGATGCCGAGGGTTTTCCAGGAAATCGAAAATTGCAGGGTCTGCCAATCGACGGTGGCAATCTGGAAGCCCGGCGTATCATTGCCAGTGTCCGGTCCATCAGCCTTGGCGATGAGTTTGCCCGTCTTGTCCCAGACGCGGCCTTTAAAGGTTCCGCTCAGGCCGATGATGAAATGCGGGGCAAGCTCCTTGGACACCTTGATTTCGCCGTAGGCTCCATTGTACGAGTTGACTTCCTCCCTGCCTCCCTGCGTAAAAACTTCCGACACGCCTTCGCCCGGTTGTTCGGTTCGGATACCGATCAAACGGTACGGAACCCACCATTCCTTGGGTCTTTCCGCCTTGATGAGCATGTAGAGATTGTCCCTGTCAAAAGTGATCCGGACTTCCAGCAGATCCGCGCATTTCTCAAAGATCGGTTCCTGTGGGTACGTGTATTTGCCATTGCCCTTGTCATCATCGTACGTGTCGCGCCAGATGTACTCCCCCTCGGAATAAACGGCCGTATTGTCCGTGTCCGGAGGGGTTCCCTTCCAGTCAGCGATGCTCTTGTCGCTGATGTGGATGGAATTGCCCATCACCGCGTCCTCGGCGAAGAGGGAGCCTGGCCCGATCGTGATCAGAAGTATTAATACTTTTGTTAATGTTTTCATGGTCGCTCCTATTTTTCGAGAGTCATTGCAAAAATCCTCAGGCGGCTGTCGTTGGGCAGCATCAGTGAGACCGGCGTGCCCTCCTTGAACGGAATCGTTTGCAGATACATGCCGACGCCCGGCTTCTTTTGGACGTCACCGCTTTTTTCATGATGGAATGTTGTCTTCACCACTGTTTCTTCGCCGTAAATCGGATCGCCGCGCCACCAGTCGGAGAAGGTCAACAGGACCGTCCTTGGAAGGCCTTTCTTATAAACGACCTCGAAGGCAGCCGCCGAGCTGCCATCGTGCATGGCTCCCAAAATGTGAATCGCCGTGTACTGACCCGCCGGCAAGACGATCTTCTGGCCCCGGCATTCGACGCAATTCTTAGCGCCGGTGGATTTGTGAGGAAAGCGAAAAGAGACCGGCCCATCCTTCGAGTTGAAAACAAACGGTTTTCCGGACAGGGGCAGTTCCTCGGCCGGAAAGTCCCAGCCACTTCCGTCATCGAGCTTGTCACTCTCGCTGATCCAATCCAGGTTGTACGGCAGATCGAGAAACCGGCCGTGATCCTTGGCCAGATTGAGCGTCAGGACCTGCTCCACCGTCTGGCCGCCGTTGTCAGTTACTTTGACGTGGACTTTGCGGCCGGTGTCCGGCTTCGAGGCGTCAAAATTCAGGGACTGGACGAAGGTGTTGGGCGGATAAAGCGGCTCAATGGTCTGCCACGGTCGACCATCCACGTTGATCTGGAGTTTTTGAACGCCGCGGTCATCGGCCGCATCCACGTGGAGGATCTGTTCATTCATCACCATGTCACCGGACTTCAGATTCATCGTCATCACCGGCAGCTCGTCGATGTTGTCAATGAAGAGCGTGCGCTCTTGTGAAAGAACCGAGCCGGTCTGGTTTTCCGCGCGCGCAAAGAGCGTGTGATTTCCCTCCGTGAGCTTCGTGCTGTCAAATTTAAATTTGAAGCGTCCCTCGGGCGTGATTTTGATGACGGGCAATGGCTGGCCGTCGAGCTCGACGCTCATGCTTTTGAACGGCGATGGGGAGACCATCTCGAGTTCCACATGGACCAAGCCGCTGATCGGCTTGTCATTCAGCGGCGAATACCATTTCACGAACGTCTTGCCTTCGCGCATGGCATAGAGCTCCTGGAGGACATAATAGGCGGGCTTCTTCCGGCCATTGAACATCACCAGCCCCATGGATTGGGGATCGGTGATCATTGTATGCCAGTCGTTCAGGGTCCACCAGATCGTCCCGGCGACGTACGGTTTTTTCGCAAAGGCCTCATAGGTATCGCGGGCGACCCTGACCTGGTTGTCGCTGTTGGAGAGATCCTTTTCCGACCAGATCCCGAATTCCGTCGCGAACAGGGGCTTGTCCGGATTGGAGGCGTGCATGGCCTCGAGCGCCTTGCCGGTCGCATCGCCGTAGGTGAAGCCATAGAATACGCCAAAATAGGAGGTGAAGCCGGATACGTCGCATTCCTGCTGGGTCTTGTCGAAGGCGTCGCTGCCCGCCGCGGACTGCGCCACCAGGCGGGTCGCGTCGTACTGGCGCGCATGCTCGCGAAGATCGCGGATGAACTCGGAGCGCTCCTGCTGGGCGCCGCATTCGTTGCACGCCCCCCAGATGAGGATGCTGGGCCGGTTCAGGTCCCGCGCGATCATTTCCAGAAACATCTGGCGGGCGACCGGCCGGATGGTCCGCTGATAATCCAGTTCCTTGCTCCCAAACCAGTAAACCGGAATTTCTTCCCAGATGCCGATGCCGAGCCGATCGGCCATGAGCAGGGTGAGAGGATGAACCGGGTGGTGGCCGGTCCGCACGAAATTAGCGTTGAGATCATAAACATTTTGAAAGTCTTTTCGCAGGATTCCCTCGATCGAAGGCGGCTGACTCGGGTCCGATCCGGGAAAAGTTTCATGGATAGCAACGCCGCGCAGAAAAATCGGCCGCCCGGCCACTCGGACTCGCGTGGCGTCGGCGGCAACCGTCCGCACGCCGAATTGCGTGTAAAACGTGTCGACCACCTTCCCACGCTCGACGAGCTGCGCTTCAAGCACATAGAGATTGGGTTTGCGCAGTCCCCACGGTTCGAGCGCCGGGCAGATGAGGGTGAAGGCGCTGGCATCGAACGGCTCGCCGGAGAGTTCGACAACGGCCTTTGCGACCTCCACCGGAATGCTCTCGTCGAGATTCGCAATGCCGCGGGCGCTGCGCGAAGCCAGGTTGTCCTCGGTGATGCGCGCCGGGTAAACCTTGAATCGCGCCTCCATCGATTGTTTTTTTTCTGTCGTGTTGCCGGTCACCAGCACGACTTCGAGCTCTGTCCTGCTTCCAGTCTCTTTTGGCCGGACGTCCGCGCGGAAAATGGAAACCGGCTCCATCGCCTCCAGTTCGACCTCACGAAGAAGGCCGCCATAGTTCCACCAGTCGCAGGTTTTATAGGGAATGATGTCGGAGCGGTTTGCGGGCGATTGTCTCCTTCCCGGATCCTCATTTTGCGGCAGCCAGGGGATGTTGTCGACGCGCACGGTCACGAGGTTCGGCGCGCCGGTCTTGAGCAACGAGGTGACATCGAAAGAGAAGGGCGTGAAGCCGCCCTCATGGCAGCCGATCCATTCGCCGTTCACCCATACATCGGCGACGTAGTTGGCCGCCCCGAAGGTGAGGATGGCGCGCTTGCCTGAAAACGAAGCCAGCGGTTGAAACTGGCGCCGGTACCAGGTTACGTCCATGTACCGGTCGGGCGGCGGGTTCTCAACGCCGGGCACCGTGCAGTTTTGCCAGGCTTGATCGTCCAGCGCGGGGTCCACAGCCTCCGGGTTTTCGCGCTTCATCCGGGCGATGTTCTGGGGTTTGCGCACGGAAAGGGAAAGGTCGTGGTTGCCGGGGGAGCGCATTCTTTTCCATGGTCCGTTCAGCGAGAGCGTCTCGCGCGGCTGAGTCTCGCCGGTCGGGTAGGGCAGATTGTTTTGAAAAGGGACAGAGCGGCCGCCGATCTCCTTCATCTCGAAGGTTGGCTGAAGCAACTCGCCGGAAGGGAGCGGCGCCCTCGCAGCAGATTTCTTTTTCCTCGAGGACCAAAGGAAATAGGCCGCCCCCCCGATGATCAGGGCGATGAGGACAAGAGCCCCCGCTTTGAGCCAGTCTTTCGATTCCACGGTGTTCGCTGTTGTGAGGGGAGGAAAAACTTAATATTATGGTGCAAAACCGCTGCTGCAGAACGAACCTGTTTGTTCGTCACCGTTCACGATGAACCACGCACCGTCGACGAAGCCCGCGTGGCCGTCCGCATACACGGCGTCAACCCCCTTGTGAGGCAGATCCTTGTAGGCCCAGTTGTTCCACGCCATATCGAAGACAATGACGGCGGACGAGCTCCCCGTCAGCCTATCCGCAGTGATCCCGATGCGCGAGGGCGGGGATAGATTCCACCCGTTGCAGAACCACCAGTTGTACCGGTAATCGTTGCGCGGATTCGTGGTCAAGACCCAGCCCATTTTGACGCTGGGGCAGATGAAGACGCCGGAATTGGTTCCCATCCCGACATCCGGCCCGCTGAGGTACGGGCGGATCAGGTCCTGCAGCCAGGGGGGATGGGGACCGGGGTACGGCGGTGTCTCCGTGGCTATGGTGCAGGCAAAGGGCAGATAGCTGGCCTTGTCATTCACGTACATCTGGACCGCCAGGCCAATCTGGTGAAGGTTCGACTGACACCTGGCGCGCTTGGCGGAATCCTTGGCGGTATTGATCGCGGGCATCATCAGGGCGCTTAATACCGAAATGATCGCGACCACCATGAGCAGCTCGAGGAGAGTGAAACTGCGGATCAGTCGCCTCCAGGTCTTCATGATTTCAGAAGCGTTGGAGGGAGAATTCATGGAGATTACCCCGCGTTTGCTTGAAACGCACTGGTACCGGTAACATAATGAGAAAATGGTACTTTGTCAATGTCCCCGGCAGGAACCTCGAGGCCCCGCTTTGAGCCAGTCTTTCAATTCCATGATGGGTCTGAAGAAAGAAACCGGACTAATATCCGCTACTGTAAAACGGACTCGCCAATGACGTCTCGTTGGGAAATC
>JAHFSZ010000056.1 GCA_023265515.1 Verrucomicrobiota bacterium | reverse complement strand
GGAAAGGCTTATGTCCCTCTCCTGCGAACAACGGTTCCTCATGGGTGCGACGATGTTCGAGTCGGCGCGGCGGCTAGTGCTTGCATCATTTCCCCCGGGCTTGAGCGATCAACAGTTGAAGCAGCGGCTATTCCAGAGGTTTTATGGTCGTCCTTTGTTTTCAAAGTAGTTCGTGTTGAGCGTTTTCCTTGGACGGACGAACCCAGATGTCGATGTCCCCGGTTGCTCTAGGAAGGCCGTGGACTGCCATCGCATAGGCCCCGACCAGCATGAACTCAGCATTTTCCGCGCACAAAGCGCACAACATGTCGCGGTAGTCGGGATTCAGCAGGAATCTCTCTGCGCCTTCGCGTCTTTGCGTGATGATGGATGTTTTCCGGAGGTGCTCCCGCCGAACGACCGCCTCCGGCGGTCACCACCGTGCGCTCTTCGCCATCTCCGGCTGGGGCTTGGTGTCGGCTTTGAGATATTCGAGCCAGCCGGCGACTTTTTTCTTGGCGGCAGTCATCTTGGGATAGCGGACCTCGCGGTAGCCGGTGACGGCGTCGGGAGAACGGAGGATGTCGAGCCAGAGGTTGTACTGCTCCTTGTTCTGATAGCTGAAGCCCTGGATCAGCTGGAGGTACCAGTCGCGGAAGGCTTTTTCCTCGGCATGCCACTGGGGCAGGAGACGGCGCAGGATTTTGGCCTTGCGCATGAGGCGCAGCTGCCAGTCGCGGGCGCGGAAATCGAACTCGATGACGGGAATCTTGATGCCGAGGATCGTGCCGAGTTCGAAGCGCGGGCGGTTGATGTGACTGTAGCGGATCCGGTCGCCGCGAGAACGGTCGATGCCATAGCGCTTGGCGTCGCGCTCATATTTTTCCTCCCGCGTCAGCAGGTCGGCGACGTAGACCTCGTCCTTGATGGCCATCACCTTGTGGAGGAACCAGATGGCGGCCTTGGTGGCGGCGAACTGGTGCTCGTTGGTGTCACGGTTGAAGATCGTTTTGATGGTGTCGAGGTAGCGCTTGGCATAGGCGGCGTTTTCAAAGCGGATCAGGTCATAGACCCGGATGGCAAGGTCGCGGGTCGAGGCCTCGTCGAGGTTGATGGTCAGCTCGGCGTGCTCGATCAGCTTGCGGTAAGCGGAGGCAAGACGTTCCCCACTGGGCAGTTTGCGGAGATAGGCGATTTTTTTCTCGACCGTTTCGCGATAGGAAGGCTCCGGGCCATTTTCAAGGAAGGCGTCGCGGTCCAGGACGATGAGCCGGCCGATATTGAATGCCTGCCAGTTTTTTTCGAACTGGGCCCCCGATGTCGCCTTGATCGCCCACCAGAGGCTGTCGAGGGCCAGCGGGAACTGGCCGGCCTGGAACGCGCAGCCAATCATCATGATGTTTGAAAAAAGTTTCGTGCCGAAGTATTTTTCCGAGACGTGCGAGAGGTTGGCGGCAAAAAAGTCGTCCTTGCTGGTGTACTTGCGGATGGCGGATTCGAGCTGTTTCGGGTCGAAATCGTCCTGGCCGAGCAGGGTGAGGATGGTCGGCGTTTTCTCGGTGTTCAGGATGACGGCGGTTTGGGCGCCGCCGATCCGCTGGTTGATGGAGGGATCGATCGCGCGGACCGCCTCGAGAATGTCGACGCCGATGATCAGGTCGGCCTTGCCGTTGGGAATGATGTTGGAGTAGCGGCGGGCCTCGGGCGAAGAGGAGGGGGTGGTCGATTGGAAAATGACGTGCGAGTAAACACCGCCATTGCGGATGGCGAGCCCCTTCTTGTCACAAAACTGAACGTGGTAGCCTTCCTTGTAACCGGCGCGAACGAGGGTCGCCGTCGCCACGCCGATGCCCATCCCGCCGACGCCGGCCAGATAGACGGACCAGTGGTCGCGGAGCGGCTTGCGGGTGGGCAGGGGAATGTTTTCCAGATCGATCTCATCGACGAGGTTGCGCGGCGCTTGCGAGCGCTTGATCGTCACCTCCTCGAACGAGGGGCAGGCTTTGATCTTGGTGCAAGCCTTGTCGGAGACGCACCAGGAGAAGTCGGTGCCGATCTTGCGGCCATATTCCGTCTCGACGGTGGTAAGGCCTGGACAGCCGGTCGACTTGGTGCACTCGAGGCAATTCTCGCACACTTCCTGGGCGATGTTGATGTAGGCCTTTTCGGGGATGAAGCCTTTCTTCTTGAGAGTCTCGCGCTCCTTGCGCGCTTCCTTGCGATGGTAGGTGATCCCGCACTCCTTGTCGGCGATGATGAGCTTCACGCCGTCCTGCAAAATCGTTTCTTCGAGCAGTTCGCGATAGGTTTCGCGGTACGCCGGATTGACGCGCTGGACCTGCACGCCTTCCGTGCCCAGCATCGATTGGGCGATCCGGTCGATGCTCTGCTGGTAGGTTGGGTTCTGCATCGTGTCGTAGCCGAGTTGCGGCGTCGTCTGGTGGCCGGTCATGGCCGTGGTCGCGTTGTCGAGGATGATGTAGGTGATGTCCTGGCCCTGCTTGAGCGAATTGGAAATGGAGATCGCGCCGCTGTGAAAGAATGTGGAGTCGCCCATGAAGACGACCTGCTTGTTCTTGATGAACGGATCGATTCCCGCGCCGGTCGCTCCGCCCAGGCCCATGCCCGAGTAGTTGTGCATCAGGTCCTTGGTGGGCTCGAACATCAGCATCGTGTAGCACCCGGTGTCGCCATGGAAAACCAGATCGACCGGCCCGCGCCGGTGGCGCGCGCTCATGTAGAGCGGGTTCAGGAAATCGCGTTTGACATCCATCAGGACGCTCGATGAGTCGCGGTGCGGACAGCCGGGGCAAAACGTTGGCGTGCGCGAGGGGATGCGGATGTCGTAGTCGGAGACGGTGTTCAGGAGCTCCAGCTCGCGGTTGATCTCCGCCTCGTGGCCGAAGCGTTTGAAAAGCGGCCCGAGCCGCTCGATGAGAAGGGATGGATTGAGGCCGCGCGAGGAAGGGATGCCGGGCAGGTCAAAAGGGAATGTTTTGCCATGGACGGCCGGAGCAGGTTCCCCATTGCGCGAGTTGTTGAGGATGGTCAGGATCTGTTCCTCGATGAAGGCGCGGCGTTCCTCGATGACAAAGATGTTTTCCACGCGGTCGGCGAATTCGAGAAGGAAGTCCGGGTCGATCGGGTAGGTGATGCCCAATTTCAGGATGGGAAACTCGCCGGCGAGCCCCATCTCAGTGAGAGCGTGAAGCAGGTAGGTGTATGCGATGCCGGATGACACGAGGCCAATTTTCGATTTTTGCGTCGGCTGACCGTTGGTTGAATTTCGAGTCGCGAATTTCGAATCGTGAATTTGATTGATGCCAAGGCATCGGGCGGCGTCCCAGAGGATCGCCTGGCGCTGGGGAATCCGGTCCTCCTTGTTCGCCGTGCGGGGCGGCAGGAGGACGTTGTTCTCGAGCGGGATGTCGGCGGTGACGATCTCGACCTTGTTGCGGGCGTTGATGTCCGGAAAATGGTTGAGCCGGGTCTCGACGGTGCCGCCACCGTCGCCCTGGTTGGTCGTGATCAGGTAGCCGATGTAGAAGCCGGATTTTTGCGAAAGTTTGTAGGCGAGGTTGATCCAGTCCTTGATCTCCTGGGGGTCGGAAGGCTCGAGGACCGGCAAAAAGAGATGGCGGGCGATAAAACGTGAGTCCGCGGGAACCTGCGTGCTTTCGCTCCACGGATCATCGCCGAGGATGATGATTGCGCCTCCTTCAGGATGTGCGCCGACCAGGTTGCCGAGCGCCAGCGCGTCCGCCGCGACATGCACGCCGACGCTTTTCATCACGGCAATGGCGCGGATCGGAAGCATTTGCGAGCCGTTGACCATGGCGGCGGCGACCGCTTCATTGTTGGCGAGCGTGGCGTGGATTCCGGCTTTGGAGAGGACCCCGGCGATGGTTTCCACCGTGTCGAAAAAGCCGGCGACCGGGGAACCCGGATAGCCCGTCCAAAGATGGGTGCCACCTTCCGTCTCGAGCAAACCCTTGATCAGGAGTTCGCTGCCGGTGAAAATTTCAGGGCCTTCCTCCCGCAGAAACCGGGGGTCCGCCTTGCCAACCAGGGTTTTGGACATAAAACTACGGTAGATTGGCAGAGCGGCCCGGCAGTTTCAAGCGACTAGTTCCAGTGCCGAATGCAGGTAATGGGTCAATTTCAGGGACGATTCGAACCGCGAAAGCAAGCAAATCCAAAAACAAAGTCTTTTTCTTAGCCACGGATGGACACTGATATTACACGGATGGGAACGACTACGGATGATGGGTTTGCCGAGCCGGCACAACCGGCTCGGCAAGGAATCCGCAAAATCCAGTTGTGCTGGATTTTGCATCCCTTGGGCTGCCTGGAACCTGAAGGCTGGCGACTTGCCTTAATCCGTGTTCCATCCGTGTGGATCCGTGGCGAAAGGTGTTTTCCCCTATTCCTTTAGACTTTCAAACTGACCCACTACCCGAATGCAGGCTGTTTTTCAGTTTGTCTCCGCGAATAAGCTGTGTTAGCTTTTTCAAAGCTTTCCCGGGAAAATGGCTTCCAAATGGCTTCCTATTACATCTACGTTGATGAGAACCAACAGGCCGGCCCTTACCATGAGGAACAACTGCGGGAGATGCTTGCCGCTGGGCAGGTGACGGGGGAGCACTACGTCTGGAAGGAGGGCACCTCCGACTGGGTCCCGCTCAGCACGGTCCCGCTTGCGCGACCAGGCGCGCCCGCCAAGTTAAAGGTCCAGGGCCGGGCGAGCGCTCCTGAGATTCCGAATCCTCTCCTGCGGGCGCAGGAAGCGCGGATCAAAAGGGAAGAAGAAAAGTTTCAGCAAACAGAGAAGGCGTTGGCGGTCGGCGCCGGCTCCAAGCTCGGCTTCAGGGGTCGGGTTTCCAACGCCTGGTGTTTGATGAAGGATTCATTTGCGATCCTCTGGGCCGACAAGACCCTCCTTTTGTTGCCGCTGATATCGTCGGCCAGCGCTTTGCTGGTTTTGATTGTTTTTGCGGTGCCGGCCGCCGTCTTCTACACGGCGCATCCGCAACTGTTTCAAAAGGAGGGCGTCAACCACCCGATCCATTACGTGATCGCCTTCCTGTTTTACTTCATCAACTACTCCGTGATCATTTTTTTCAATGCGGCGATGGTGGCGTGTGTTTCGGCCCGCATGCAGGGGCAGGCATGCACAGTCAAGGAGGGCTTGAAATTGGCCGTCTCGCGGCTTCCGGCAATCCTCGGCTGGGCTGCGATGTCGGCCACCGTCGGCCTCATTCTCGACATGATCGACCGTGCACTGCGCGAAAGGAGCCAGTTCCTTGCGAACCTGGTCCGTTCACTGATCGGCGCTGCGTGGACGCTGGTGGCTTTCCTGGCTCTCCCGACTCTGGTGATCGAGAACGTGGGGCCGATCGCCGCCTTAAAATCCTCGATCCAGCTCCTGCGCAAAACCTGGGGCGAGCAGATCGTCGGCAACGTCGGTTTCGGGATCATCTTCATGTTGCTGGCAATCCCCGGATTTTTCCTGATCTTTCTCGGCGTCTTCCTTGGGGCGGCCAGCCACTCCTGGGTGGTCGGAGGATTTCTCCTGGGAGGGGGGATCTTGTACTTCATTGTGATGGCACTCGCCCAGTCGGCAGTGCGCGTTGTCTATCAGACGGCGTTGTACTTCTACGCGCACGATGGCTTTGCGCCGCAGGGTTTCTCGGAAGCAGCTTTGGCCGGTTCGATCGCCGCGAAGGCCTGACTTCCAATGCCGAGTTTCTTCCCGCGGATTCGTTGACGGTAAACGCCATGAGACGGACAAATTCGCCTTGTGAACCAGGCCTGAAATGATAGAAAGAAGAGAATGGCGCTCCGAAGATACCGCTACAAGCGCAACGGCCAGGAGTACGGCCCGGTGGATGAGTCGGTCATGCGCACGCTGGTGGCTTCCGGTGAGCTTTTGCCAGAGGACCTGATCTGCCCGGAGGAAACCAGGGAGTGGGTGGAGGCCGCCGAGATCTTTATCTTTCCGAAGAAGCGTCCCATTTACCAGGTCCCGCCAGAGCTCGCGCACCCGCCGACGAAGTTCGAACGCTCGCGCCCATGGATTTATGCGCTGATGGGCGTTCTTCTGGTCTGCTCGGTGGTGCTGGTCCTGTCGATCCAACATTCTGACCGCGAGCCTGTTCAGCAGGTGGTGCCCGGGTTGATCGTTCCTGGGCCGAAAAAGAAAGCGTTGAGCGTGGTCGACAAGTCAATCGAGGAGATGAAGCAGCTCCCGGTGCCGAAGAGCTATGATGAGCTTGTCACCGCGCTCGAATCTCCTCCCGCTCCTCCCGCTGAGTTCGAGCGGGCGGGCGAGCTGATCCGGTGGTGGCTCGCGTATTCGCAGCTTTTCGACCGGTACTGGAATGCGCTCACCCAGGTCCAGCAGCAGCGCGTCCCAAACGAGGTGGTCGCGAATTGGCGGGAGCCATGGCGGTCGTCGAGGCTCTTCGTCAAGGCGGTGCGAGGCGAGGTGCGCGAGGTGAAACCGACCGGGAAGCTTCCGAACATTCCTTCCGGCTTCTTTTTTGTTGAAATGGCCGACGGCCCGCTCGTCCATTGTGTCCTCTACAGCAGCGAAGAGCAGGTCGCGCGCATCAGCAAGGGATCCATGTTTCGTGCCGAAAAGGTGCGGGTGATCAGGATCAGCGAGGACAAGCTTTCACGCCTCTTTCCCGAGGAGCGGGAGATCACGGTCTGGTATTCGACGGATCTTTGAATTCAGAATTCGGAATTCAGGATTCAGAATATTCTTCCTTCCGGGTGTCACATATTTTTGTCACTTACTCGCGACACTGCAGGTTTTATTCTGAGTTCTGAGTTCTGAGTTCTGAGTTCCGTGTCCAAAGAAGACTTGGAATCCCCAACGGTGTCGGATAAATTGTGTACGTAGTAAATTTGGGAAGAAAAAAATGCTCTCAGTTCAAATACTTTGGCACATGCATCAGCCGTATTATGTGGACCCGCTCAGCCGGGTCGCGATGATGCCATGGGTGCGGATGCACGCGGTCAAGGGCTATCTCGACATGATCGAGACGGTCCGTGAACACCCCGGCGTGAAGGTGACCTTCAACCTGACGCCGGTCCTGGTGAAGCAAATTCTCGACTTCAATGCCGGTGTGATTACGGACCTTTGGCTGGAATGGACGGAGGCGCCGGCAGCCGACCTGAACCATGAGCAGAAAAAAAACATTCTCCTTAATTTCTTCAAGATCAACTGGGACAACTTGATCGCGCCGAACCCGCGCTTTCATGAGCTTCTCGTCAAGCGCGGCTACGACCTGATGCACGTGAATGTCGACTCGCTCGCCAGGTCTTTTTTGATCCAGGACTTCCTGGATCTTCAGGTCTGGTTCAATCTGGCATGGTGCGGCTTCAGCGCATTCCAGATCTATCCGGAACTTGGCGCCCTCAAGGAAAAGGGCCGCGATTTTACGGAGGACGACAAAGCGGTCGTCGTCGGCATTCACCGAAAGATCATGCAGGAACTTCTACCCAGGTACAAAGACTTATACGACAAGGGCCAGATCGAGATTGCAACGACGCCCTTTTTTCATCCGATCCTGCCGCTGCTCCACGACACGGACATCGCTCAACGGGCCATGCCGTGGGTCAAGCTGCCCAGGCGCTTTTCCCATCCGGCCGACGCCGTCGGCCAGGTGGAGTGGGCGATTGCCCAGCACGCGGAGGTTTTCGGGAGGAAGCCCAAGGGCCTGTGGCCCTCCGAGGGCTCGGTGGCTCCCGAGCTGATTCCCGGCTGGGTGGAACTTGGGCTGGAATGGTTTGCCACCGATGAAGACATCCTTTTTCGCAGCCTCGCGAACCAGTCGAATAACGGCATCGGCCGCACGGATCTTTACGATGTCTATGAAGCCGAGTATGGCGGCAGCAAGATCGCTGCGCTCTTCCGCGATCGCTCTTTGAGCGACTTCATCGGATTTTCCGCTTCAAAAAATCCGGGTGACAAGGCAAGCGAGTTCATCATCGGCCACCTGCAGGGGATCGCCTCGGCGACGAAGGATCATCCGCAGCCGATGGCCGGGATCATTCTCGATGGCGAGAATGCCTGGGAGCACTTTCCCGATGGCGGGGAGTTGTTCCTCAATTCGTGGTATGGTCGGCTTGCCTCGCAGACGGACTTCAAATTGGAGACACCCTCCGAATTTTTCGCTCAGAATCCGAAGCGCAAGACGCTGAGCCAGCTTCACTCGGGATCGTGGATCCATGCGAACTTCGACATTTGGATCGGCGACGCGGAGGAAAACCAGGCATGGGAGTGGCTCGGTGAAACGCGCAAGTTTCTCGAAAGCAAATCGGAAATGATCGAGGATGAGAAATGGGCGCTGGCGCTGATGGAAATCTATGCCGCGGAGGGAAGCGACTGGTTCTGGTGGTACGGCCCTGATTTTACGACCGACAATGACCTGGTCTTCGACCAGCTTTTTCGGACGCATCTGCTCAATGTCTACCGGCTTTGCGGCGAGCCGCCGCCGGAGAAGTATTATCTGCCGATCTGCCGGAAGACGGCCGCCGAGTCGCTGGTGATGCCGATCGGCCTGATTCATCCGAAGCTGGATGGCGAGCAGACCCACTTCTTCGAATGGCATGAAGCGGGGATTTACCGGGTCACGCAGGGGCGCGGGCCGATGTTCCAGGGCGAACGCATCATCAAACAGATCTATTTCGGATTCGACCTGGATCACCTTCACCTGCGCATTGATGCGCAAAACAGCTGGAAGCTGGCCAAGCAGATGGAGCTCTTGATCAGTTTTTCCGGAGTCGAGGAAAAGAAGCTCGTGGTCCGGCTGCCGATCGGCGGGTTGAAGACGGTGGCTCACTGGAAGAACGGCAGCCAGGCCGCCTTCGACAAGCTCTCACTCCAGAAGGTCCTGGAAATCTCGGTTCCGCTCGACGACCTGGGCTGGAAGCCAAAAGAGAAGGTGAAATTCGGCGTGGAAGTTCTTCAGGACGGCGCCCAGACCGAGCGGCATCCGGATTCCGGGTTCATCGAGTTGGATGTGCCCGATGCGTCGTATGAGTCGGTGACCTGGCGTGTCTGATCTTGCGACGATCCGCTTCGAACCTCTTCGTTTGGCTTGTGCGCGGTCTCGGTCATGGACCAACACACGTCCACTCCCTCGCCCGTGCTCGCCAAGCCTCGACCTTCTCGCGGCTCCTCGCAAGCTCGCTTTAGATCAGAGTACGCCCTCGCTTCCTTTTCTCTTGGCGAATTGAAAGCCGGGACCTTATAACCGAGGTATGAAGCCCTTTTTAAAACCGTTTTTCACCCTGGCAACCTTCCTGCTCTCGGCGCCGGTTCTCTTCGCAGCTGAGCTTCCCTTCAAACCGGAGGCGAAAATCGTCACCCTGCGCGCGTTGATGGACGCCGCCGGCTGGTATTTCGTTCTGCCTCTGGCGCTTCTCTCCGTGGTCGCGCTAAGCCTGGTGATTTTTTACTTCTTCGCGCTGAGGCCGGCCCGGATTGTTTCCAGGGAATATGTCATGCGTGCCAAACGCCTTCTGGCCGGCGGAGACATCACGGCATTGGAAATGCTGAGTCGTGAGGCGGGGGATGTTTGCTCGCGGGTCATTGGCGCCGCCGCCCGGGCGTATCTCGACAATCCGCTGGTCAGCCACGGCGTGATCCGCGAAATAACGGAATCCGAGGGGGCGCGCCAGTCCACGCGGATGATGCAGATGATAGCCTATTTGAATGACATCGCCGTGATCTCCCCGCTGATCGGACTCCTCGGGACGGTGGTCGGACTGATCCGGTCATTCGCGGTCCTTTCCACGGATGTCGGGTCCGCCAGAGCCCTGATGCTCGCGGAAGGCGTTTCACAGGCGCTGGTCAACACTGCGGCGGGCTTGATTATCGCCATCCCGGCTATGGGATTTTATGCGTTTTTCCGCGGGCGGGTGCAACGGTCCATCTCGGATCTTGAATCGGTCACCACGGAGTTGATCGGGCGCATGAACACCAAGAGTTCCTAGGGCGAGGTTCGAGATGATCTGGAACGGGAGATCGGAATGAATTTCAGGAAAAACCTCCGGGTGGAAAAAACCGAGCTGATGCTCGTCCCGATGATCGACATCGTTTTCTTCCTGTTGGCCTTCTTCATCATGACCTGGAATTTCGCGCGCTGGGAGACGCAGATGGACATCACCGTGCCGACCGCCAAGGAGTCGACGCAGTCCCGCCGCCAGCCGGGGGAGATCATTCTGAACATCACGCGCTCCGGAGAGGTTTTCCTGAACGAAAAGCCGTACAAGCCGGATGAACTCCTTTCCTTGCTCAAGAAGATCTCGGCCCAGTTTCCCGGCCAGGCGATCATCATCCGCGCCGACCGGCAGGTGGAGTACCGCTATGTGATCCAGGTTTTGGATACTTGCCGCCTCGCGGACATCTGGAACGTTGGGTTCGCCACCAAGCGGGAGGACGACAAACCCTGACGTGGACGGCTCAAGTATGGACACGGTGACGCGGAGACACGGGGACGCGGAGAAGGGTCTATGAATCTTCCTCCTTCTTGTCTGGGTCACCCCGTCACCCCGTCGCCCCGTCGCCGCGTCGGGCGCGTCCTGACCGTGTGCGGTTTCTTCATCGCCCTTTCTGTTTTTAGCCAGAACGCGCCTCCTCCGCCACCTCCTCCCGCGCCCCAGGTCGTTCCCGAAGTCCAGATCGACCATGCCAACGACCTGTATCAGCATGAGGATTATCCGAACGCGATCGCCGAATATCAAAAGTTTCTTGAGCTTTTCCCGGACAATCCGCAGGCCATGGCGGCGCAGTACCGGGTGGGCGAGTGTTACCGCGAGCTTGGGCAAAAGCAGGACGCTGAAAGGCAGTTTGTCCTTGTCGTCAAACGGTATCCAAACACGGAAGTGAGCCGCCGCTCCATCTACCGGCTCGGGGAAACGCGGTACCTCGATGGTCAATATGCGGAAGCCGTTGAAGTCCTGGCGCCCCTGCTTTCAAAAAAAGACACGCCCGCGCCCCTTCGGAACGGCGCCGCCTTTTATTCCGCCAAGTCGCTCGTGGAGCAAAAAAAGTGGTCCGACGCGGAAAAAATCCTCGAGCCGGTCAGCAAGAGCGCGAATCTCGAGGACCTCGCGCCTTACATTCTGGAGTTGATGGGCAGGATCTATCGCGTTCAGTCCAAAAAGAAGGAAGCCCTCGCGGTCTGGGAGGAGGCCATGAAACTCAAGGTCCCCGACTCCTTGTCGGTGGATATTTTGCTTCAGATCGCCTCCCTGCGCCTGGAAACCGGCGATCCCAAGGGCGCGCTCGCCGCTTACACGGAGCTTGAAAATCATCCATTGTCCCAGGAGTACGCGCCTGCCGCGGCCGTCGGATTTCTGCGCGCGGCTTATCAGTCGGAGCAATACAAGCGTATCACCGACGTGGACCAGAAATGGTACCAAAGCGTTCCCGAAGAATATCGCGCGGAGGCCTCGTATTTGATCGGCAGCGCTCATCGTCGGAGCTTTCAATGGGAGCCGGCCATCGCGTGGTTCGAAAAGAACCTTAAGGAATTTCCGGATTCACCCTATGCCGAAAGCGCCGCATACGAGGCGCTCGCCTGCTACGGCGCGGTCAACGAGGAAAAACAACTCCAGTCTGCGGGAAAGGCGTTCCTCGCCGCACACCCGGCCTCGACGCTGGCCATGAACGTCCATTTCCTGGTCGCCGAATCGTGCTTCAAAGAGAAGCAGTACGCCGAGGCGCTTGCTCATTACGAAGAGGTTTCGCAAAAGACGGACCATGCGGACATGAAGACCGATGCCTTCTACAAAAAAGCGTGGTGCCTCCAGAATCTCGACCGGAAGGACAAGGCGCAAAGTGCCTTTGTGGAGTTCGCAGACCTCTATCCAAAGAACGAGAATGCCGACGATGCGCTTTACATGGCGGCGACCGTCGCCTCGGAGCAGGCCAGGTGGGATGACGCCGTGAAGCTGCTCACCCGGCTGATCGATCAGTATCCGCAACACCCTTTCACAGCAGCGACATTCGAGCTGGCGATGGCCCAGGGCCGGCTCAAGGATTTTGCGTCGATGGAAAAGAACCTGACGGTTTTCCTTCAAAAATTTCCGAGGCACGGCCGCCAGTACGAGGCCGACTACTGGCTCGGCTGGATCGCGACCCAGCGAAAGGACTGGGATCAGGCGCTCCGCTATTTCAATGCGGCCGCAAAAAAGGACGACACTCCGTTTTATGACGAGGTGCGGATGCGCCGCGCGGTTGTTTATTATTACCTCGGCAAGTTGGATGACGCACAGAAGGAGTTGTTGTATTTCGCCGATCGCGGAAAGATCAAGGACCTGCCGCTGGAGGTGATCCGGTGGACTGCCCAGAAGCAGCTCGATCTTTTCCACTATGCGGAAGCAATCAACGCCTACCGATGGTATCTGGAGACGGCCAGAACGAGGACGCAGGTTTCCGACGCGCAGATGGGCTTGGCGCGGGCGCATGCCGGCAAGCGAAACTGGGCCGAGGCGGTTCAAGCCTATAGAAAGGTGATCCTGGGCGAGGGGAACAGCGATCTTGGCATGGAGGCGCGCCTCGGTGTGGCTCGGGCGATCATCGAAAAAGGAGACGACCTCGATCCGGCCCAGAGATATGTGAACGAGGTGCTGACCGAGCGGCCCGAGGGCCTGCTGAACGCCCGGGCGCGGCTTGTGCAGGGTGACATCCTCGTTGTCCAGAAAAAGGACAAGGAGGCGGGCGCCCAGTATTACAGCGTGGGGGTCCTGTTCGACAATCCGGAGCTCTCGCCGTGGGCCATGAAATTGGCTTCGGAGGCTTTCGAGCGGGCGGGCGACATGGCCGAAGCCAGGCGGATCCGCGATGAGCTTGCCAAAAAATATCCCAAAGCAGCCGGCGATAAGCCGGGGAAACTCCGGAAACCATGATCCTCGATGAAACGGCCTCATTGAAACAGCGCGACGACAACCGGAAGTGGTTTGCCTTCGCGGTGCTGGTCTCGCTGATTCTTCACGTCGTCATCTATTGGTGGATGGGACGGCAGGGCATTCATTGGCCCGGCAACGAAGGATACCGGCTCACCAAGCCGTTCAAAGTCCAGCGTGTCGAAATGCAGCCGCCTAAACCGCTGGAGATCGCGCGCGAGCCGGCGCGCGAGCGTGGCGCCAGGTTTCAAGCGCCCGAAGTGACCATCGCTTCGCCGCCGCCGTTTCCCGAAGCGAAGATTGAGCCGTCTCGAGTGCCAATCCCGCCAGCTGCCGCTCCAGAGGCCGTGAAGCTGACGGAAAAAAAACCGCCGCCGGCGGGCAGCGCTTTGCCGGAAGCGAAACGTGACGCCATCGCGCGATCCAAACAGTCCGACGAGGTGATCGCCATCCAGAAGGAGCAGTTGAAAGAAAAGATTGTAACGCCGAAACGCCGTGCATGGGAAACGCCGGGCGGCACGGCGCAAACGCCTCCGGCAGCCGGGGGGGGCGGCGGAACAACGCCGCCGACCGCGGTCGAGGGGGAACAGCGGCCCGTGCAGCCAGGGACCGGGAAAACGCCGGCCAGCCCGGTGCAGGGTGGTGACAACGGCACGGGTGCTCCGTTGCTGCCAGGCGTGCCGCTGCCCGAAGTCGAGAAGAGCAGAAAGATCCCGCTGCGGGAGGGCGACCGCGTCCTGCGCGAGGATGTGACAGGCGAGCGGCCTTACGAGCAACTCAACCTGTGGATGAACATCGATCTCTATGTCTATGAAGAGAAGAAGGATGGGAAGAGCGATGGCTACTTCATGCTCATCATCACGGCTAAAGAGAACAACATCCTGAAGGTCATCCCGAAAGATGTTTTTTTTATCCTCGACACCTCCTCAAGCATCGGCGCGGGGCGGTTGTTTGAGTTCAAGAGCGGCGTCACCCGTTCACTCAGGGATCTAAACGCGAACGACCGGTTCAACCTCCTCACGTTTCGGAAGACGCCGCAAAATTATTCGAAGGTGTTTCTCCCTTATTCTGCGGCTGCTCTGGCGGATGTGAAAAAATTCTTCAGCCAGATCGATTCGGAGGGGCGGACCGACATTTTCCGCGCGATCCTGCCGCTCTCATCCCTCCCGCGAGACCCGGATCGGATGCGAATGGCGATCCTGATGAGCGATGGCAACGCGAACGAGGGCGAGAAGAACGCGACAAGGATCATCAACCAGTTTACGGCGGGAAACAATCGGAACAACTCGCTCTTCGCCTTGAGTGGGGGCCCAAAGGTGAACAAGTTCCTCCTGGAATTTCTTTCCTACCAGAACCAGGGGCTCACCGATGACGTTCGCATCGATAACCAGATTGGGCCTGAATTCCACCGGTTTTATCTCTCGGTGCGGGATCCGCTGCTGATGGACCTCGAGTTCAAATTTGCCGGTACCAATCCCGACGAGGTGTTTCCCCGGAATCTGCCGCATATCTATCAGAACACGCCGCTGAAAATTTACGGCCGCTACGAGCCCGGCTCCGAAAAACTCTTCACTATGCAGATTCTGGGCAACAGCTTCGGATCGACCAAGGAACTGCTCGCCCGCCAGTCATTTGAAAAGGCCAAACGCGGCACCCGCCAGATTGCGCTCGATTGGGGCAGGCAGAAGACCTATCACCTCATCGGCCAAACGCTGACCCACGACTCGTCCCAGCTTCAGGCCGAGATCCGCCG
>JAHFSZ010000006.1:40606-54353 GCA_023265515.1 Verrucomicrobiota bacterium | reverse complement strand
GCGGATCGCGGCTTCGGCGATGTTTAAAATCTCCTGGGCAAGCGCGGCGTCGGTTTTGAAGCCGGCATTCTCCAGCTCGTGGAAGAAAATATGGTAACGGCCGTCGGGCTGGCGGATGCTGTAGGTCACTACCAAAGCCGCGCCGGTCCGACGGGCAAGCATGGGTGCAGCCAGGGTCGAGAGAACCGGCCGGCCGAAGAACTGGAGCCAGTCCCCGCCCCGCTCGCGCGGCATGTTCAGATCGATGAGCATGCCGACGACGCGGCCTTCCTTCAGCGAACGAAAGACCGGCCGGGCCCCCTGCTCCGCGGCGAGCATCCGGTGCCCCAACTGCTCGCGCTTTTTCCGGATGAAGGAGTCGACCTTCCGGTTTTTGATCTGCTGGACAACGGCATCGCCGATGATTCCCTTCAGTGCCCAGGCCAACCCCAGCCATTCCCAGTTGCCAATATGAACCATCGCCGCCACGACGCCGCGGCCGGATTTTTGGAGCTCCAGGAAGCGGTCAACTTGCTTTTTGTCGAAGGTGAAAAACGACTCGTCGGATTCCCGATGCAGGCGGTGCGCCGAGAGAATTTCCGTGGCGTTGAGCGCCATGGATCGGAAACAGCCGCGCGCGACCGAAAGCCGCTGGGACTCGCTCCAGCCGGGAAAGGCGAGCCGGAGATTGGCCAGCGCCACCCTTCGGGAACGGGAATCGAGCAGGTAAAAAATCTCGCCGCTTGCGCAACCCAGCAGGCGCAGGGCGCTCCACGGAAGCCAGCGAGCGACCGCGTAAGCGGCCGCCAATCCCGCCAGCTCCAACCAACGCCGAAATTGCTTCCACATCACGGTTTCACCCCTTTTTGACGCGGAGATGGGGCGGACCAGGCAATTCACTCCCCAAGGTCGGAAGGATCGACGGCTTCGGCGGGCATGGATGGCGGAGGCGGAGGCGGAGGAGGCGTTGCGATCGCCTTCTCTTTCTTCGCCTGATCTTTCTTTTCCTTCGCCTCCATGATCTTTTCCAGCGGCTGGTCGCCTATCGATGGAGCAAATCCTCCTGCCGAAATCGGAATCTGCTCGGCTGGGAGCGCCGGCACCTGTTTGACCGCCTTGGGCGGGGAATTCATGTACTCGTCGAAAAAGAGGAACGCTGCGCCGTAGCCGCCGAGCAGGATCCCAAAGATGATGCCGCAGGAAAAACCGACCCAAAATCGCATGCCTGTGCTTTTGGAGTTTTAAGAGGAAAATGTCAACGCCCCTCGCGGGGCCGTGCCCGTGAACCGTTTACGGTGATTGACAGTTGCAGGTGGTTTGACTGAATGCGCGGTACACGGTAAACGGTAAACGTGATGAAACTGTTCAGAAGGATTTCAGAAGCAAGCAAATGGTTCCAGGCGCGGCGGCGGGCGGGAAAGCGGATCGTCCTCGTCCCGACCATGGGCGCGCTTCACACGGGACATCTCAGCCTGTTCCGGAAGGCGCGCAGGCTGGCTGGCCGCAAGGGCGTGGTCGCCGCCAGCATCTTCGTCAACCCGGCCCAGTTTGGACCCCGCGAGGACTTCCGAAGCTATCCGCGGGCTCTGAAGCGAGACCTGGCGCTTTGCAAAAAAGCGGGTATCGATGCCGTTTTCCATCCGAGCGCCGGATCGATGTATGCGGCGAATCACTCTTCGTGGGCGGATGAAACGCGGCTGTCGCGGGGGCTGTGCGGCCGCTCGCGGCCAGGACATTTCCGCGGCGTTTGCACCGTGGTCGCCAAGCTGTTCAACATCGTGCAGCCCGCAATCGCGGTTTTCGGAGAGAAGGACTATCAGCAGGCACAAGTGATCCGACGGATGGTCCGGGACCTGAATTTTCCCGTTCGCATCATCGTCACGCCCACCCGGCGTGAGCCCGACGGACTCGCAATGAGCTCGCGCAACCTCTATCTGTCGCCGGCGCAACGCGGACAGGCGCCTCGCATCCGGCGCGCCCTGATGGAAGCCCGCCGGCAGGTCCGCATGCGCTCACATCCTGCGCCGGTGCTGGCCCGGAAAATCAAAAGCCGGCTGGCGGGATTTCGCGTCGATTACGTGGAAGTCGTCGATGCTCGGACGCTGGAATCTGTGAAACGCGCGCAGCGTGGCGATCGCGTGGCGGTGGCGGCGTTTCTCGGAAAGACCCGCCTGATCGACAACATCATCCTCTGAAGAAGAGGAGCGGCGTTATTTCTTGGCAGTGGTGTCCGCGAGGGGTTCGACATTGATCCGGCGGCCCTTTTTGTCGAACTTAATAACACCCTCAGCCAGGGCGAAAAGCGTGAAATCGCGGCCCTGCCCGACATTTCGTCCCGCGAGAAATTGCGTCCCGCGCTGACGGATCAGGATGTTTCCGGCAATGACGCGCTCGCCGCCGAAACGTTTGACGCCAAGACGTTGGGAATGGCTTTCGCGGCCGTTGCGGGATGTGCCCTGTCCTTTTTTGTGAGCCATGAAATTCTCCTGTTGATCCGCCTTGTGTGAACTACTTGACCGAAATGCCGGTGATCTTGACGCGCGTCATCGGCTGTCGGTGACCGCGGGTTTTGTGAAGCCCCTTGCGTTTCTTGTAGAAGAAGTGGGTCACCTTCGCGGCCCGGAAATCCTGGACGATTTCGCCCGTCACCGAAGCGCCGTCGAGAGCCGGTTCACCGACCTTGACCTTGGTCCCGTCAGCGAACAGAAGCACCCGATCGAAACGCACGTTCTTGCCCTTGGAGGCCGACACCTTTTCGATGTCGATGACCGTGTCCTTCTCGACCTTGTACTGCTTGCCGCCCGTTTCGATGATCGCGTATGCCATGAAAATTCCTTTAAGCTGAGGGGAAGGGAAAATTCCATGACCGGGGTGTCTTGACAAGCGTTTTTTTCGCCTTTTTCAAGCCGGACACCCAACGCAACCCAGCCGTTTTCGGGATAGCTTCGAGAGAATAGCCTTGAGAGAGCGCGGGAATTTGAAGCATTCTGGCCTCCATGAACTTTCCGAGGACACCGGCCTGGGTCGTCGTGGCCATCTGGTTGATTGGCGGGAGCCTGCAGGGCGCCGACTTCCGGGTGATGACTTGGGACCTGGAGGACGCCTACCCTCCTGGGAAGGCCGCCGTGCTGGCCAAAGCGGTCAAGAAGCACAAGGTGGACATCCTGGCGCTTCAAAGTGTGCAGACCACCGGTACTCGGTTTCATCAGGTCATCCAGAATGAAATCGACAAAGTTTTCGGCAAGGGCGTCTATCGTCACGCGGCCACCACGGGATCGCGCTTCGATGGGAATGCGATTTTCTGGAACACGAGGACGATTCAGGTCGCCGGCATTGACGAGGACGCTTCCTTGAAACGGGCCTCCAGCTATCAGCGCCAGGCACAAATCGTGCGGGCCAAGGCGGGTAGTTTCGACTTTGTATTCGTCAACGTGAACCTCGAAGTGGGCGTCGAGGAGGGCGAAGCGGCACAGGTCAAGCAAGCCTCCATCCTCCGGAGCCTGCTGAAAAAAATCGAGGGCCGAGGCGCTGTGCAGCCGCTGATACTGGCCGGCAACTTGCAAATGAGCTTTCCGGGCGAAAAGGTCTACGACGATCTCACCGACGATTTCGACGTGGAAACAAATCCCGCGTTTCAGCAGTTGAACACCGATGACTTTCTCAAATTCTGCACGCGCGAAGTCGCCAGAAAAAATCCGCGCGTCTTTTCCTCCATCGGGAATCTTCTCGAGAACGGCCGGCTGACCGACCACATCGCAGCAAATGCTTCCGCCTGGAAATACTATGTCAAGGCAAGCGCCGAAGTGGTGAGGATCGACAAGGAGTTTTACGACAGTCTCGAAGATTACGAGTGGAATTTCTCGGATCACTTGCCGGTGATGGCGGAATTCAAAACCAGGTGATCGGAGCGTTGTCCTATTTTGACCCCCCGCGTCCGGCGCGACGCACCTGGCCGGCCAACAAGGTCTGCAGGAATGCCAGATGAGGACAACGCCGTAATCGGCCTCAACTTTTCGCGCTCCATCTCCGAATCGTAGAATAGAGTTCCTGCATCACTGGAACCTTGAGACCCAGCCGCCATGCCCGCCGGACGGGCTCGCCGATGATCGCTTCGATCTCGAGCGGGCGCCCGCCCTCGAAATCGAGCTGCATCGACGTCTTGTACGGCCCCATGTTTGAGCTGTAGTTGATATTTTGCGCGATGAACGCTTCGGCAATCGCATGGCCCTCGGCGTTCGCCGTTTGGATGGTTTCAGCCATCAACTCCCGGGCGGTCAGGAGGAGTTCCGGATCCAGGAGAATGTCTTCCACGGTCGCCCCATTGGCCGTGATTGAGAGCCCATTGAACGGGATATTCCAGACGAGCTTTCGCCAGCGGATCTCGCCCAGGCTTTCCATCGCTTCGCACCGAACCTTCGCCCGGCTGAATAACCGGGCCATCTCACGGGTCCGCTCGCGGACACCTCCGGAAAATTCCGCCAGATGAATGTAGCCGTGCGCGATGTGATGGATCCGTCCCGGACCGGTCCGGTTTGAGCAGAGAAAGCAGACCCCTCCCATGATCTGAGCGGCGGGATAGTGTTGATTCAGCAATTCCTCGTTCCCGAGGCCGTTTTGAAGGGTGAGGAGGATCGTATCGGGCCCAACCACGGGCTTGAGCAGCGGTGGGATGTCTTCGTTGGACGTCGTCTTCACGCTAAGAATGACCAGGTCGGAAACGCCGATCGCTTCCGCAGTCCGGTGCGCGTGCACCTTCGCGTCGAAATCGCCGTCGCGGCTCTTCACCCTCAGGCCCTCGCGCGCCACGATGTCATAATCGGACCGGCAGAGGCAGTGGACCTCCTCACCTGCATGCGCCAGCCGGGCGGCGTAGTAGCCGCCAAGCGCGCCGGTGCCAATGAAGCAGATTTTCATTTTGACTGCGGACTCCTGGATTCAGAAAAATCACCGAAGATTGGCAAACATTTTGTCGGCGTCGCTCTTCATCGCAGGATCGGCCTGCTCCATCACATCCAGGTACAAATGCAGGGGCTGCTGAAACCGGAAAGCATGCGCGAGTGCCGCGAGCGAATAAGCCCGCCGCGCCGTGCCCACCTTGTCTTTTTCGGCCATCGCCTTCTGCATGTAAAATTCGCCGAGCTGAAACAGCGATTCCGGCGTCAGGTCGGTCCACTTCGCCTTGATGAGGCCCCCCTCCAGCCGGAACTCGAGCTCCGCATCGTCAGCCCGGACCAATTGGCCAATGAGGCGCGAGCTCGATCGTGTCTTCAGCTTGCCCAGCGTATATGGCGTGTTCTGAATATCGTTGAGAATGGCGATCTTGAACTCCGCCATCTTCTCCGCGCGGCGGAGGCGCGCATCGATCTGCTTGCCAACTTCCTCTGCTTCCACATTCTTTTTCGCCTTGGTGTAGACGGCGAGGATCTCCTGAAAATCATACTTCCGGATGAGGGCTTCCTCCGCCTTCTTGGCGTCGGCGAGGAGTTGTTCGGAATAGCGCTGTTTGCGGTCCTGCTCCGCTTTGATCCGGGCGGCCTGCTGCTGGGTCTTGGCGAGTAGCGCCTTGTCCACGCGCGCGGTCAGATCGCGAACCAGTTCGCGCAACGATCGGTTATCAAGCTCGCTGATCTTCTTGAGCTGGTTGCGCGCGGTTTCGGGATCGTTTCGGCCCAGCGCCTTTTCAGCATTGCCGTACACCTCCAAAAAGGCGGGGTATTCCTCAATAAACTTCTGGACGAGCGGCTTGAATGTCACCACCCAGGCATGTTTGCCAGCGGCCGTCTTCGTGCCATCGTAGAGCTTCCACTCGCGATATGCCTTTTCGAAGTTCCTGGACTGCTCGGCGTAGAGGCCGCTGTAAAAATGCAGCAGGACGACGGTCCAATCGTCGTTTTGTTGCAGGAGCTGGTTATGGAGGTCGTCAAAGCTGATCTGCCCGAGAAATGCCTTGGCGTACACGAGCGGGAGGAGCTCTTCGGGAATCGCACCCGTCGGCGATCCCGGTTTTGATTTTTTGATGACATTTTCGAAGTGCTGGTTGGCCTGGGTGGTGTCCGCCGAATAAAGGGAGGCGACCCCGAGCTGAAGGCTGACCCATGGTTGGAGGAAAAACTCCGAAGGCAGCTGCATGTCGATTGCTTTGAGCTGGGCCACCGCCAGCGATGGCTTCCCAGCGGCAAGCGTCTCTTGCGCGGTCTGCCATGGTTTTTCCCACATCACCTGGGGCTGGTCCCTGGAAAAGGTGGGAGGCGGCTGCGCAGGGGACACCTTCGGCGGCTCCTTGGAGCGTTCCGGCAAGCCGGGCCCGGGTTGGGGCTCCTTGCCCACGAATGTCGAGCTCTCTGCGGGAGCGCCGCCCCTGTGAATCACTTCGGTCCCTCCGAAGTAACGGTCGCGGTTCTGCCAAAGGAAGATCAGCGCGATCAGGCACGCAGCCACCACCAGAACGATGGAAATCATCCCTCCCCAGGGAAAGGGCTCGTCATCCTGTCCATCATCCTTCTTGATCCCCGCGTTCTGCAAGGCGCGCCGCTTCATGGCGATCTCCTTGCCCGCGTAAAGCTCATCGAGCAGCTGGTCGTAGGACTGCTGGCGCTCCGCCGGTTCGCGTCTCATCATCCGGCCAATCACATAGGCGGTCTGGGGCGCCACGTTCGGCGCAAATGCCTGGAGCGAAACGGAGGCGGCCTGCAGATGCTTCTCGACCACTTCATTCGAGGTCTCAGCCTCGAACGGCGCGCGACCGGCCAATGCGTGGAAAAGCGTGCCACCCAAGCTGTAAATATCGCTTCGAAAATCCTCCTGGTTGCGGGCCACCTTTTCAGGCGCAATGTAATAGGGAGTCCCCCAGATCCCCTCCTCGCGCAAATGCTCCTCGCTCTTCTCCTCGAGCCGGGCCAAACCGAAGTCCACCAGTTTGGCCGCATGCTCCTCGTCGAACAGGACGTTGCCAGGCTTGATGTCGCGGTGGATCAGGCCATGTTTCTGCGCTTCGCGCAGGCCGCTGGCGACCTGGATGCCGATATCAAGCACCTCGATCTCGTCGATGCGCTCGCCGCTGTTGATCTGGTCGTCGAGACTTCCGTTCTGCAGGAGCTCCATCACGATGAAGTAACGTCCGGCCTCCTCACCGCAGGTGTAGATCTTGGCGATGTTCGGATGGTTCAGAGCGGCCGTGGCCCTGGCCTCCCTCAAAAAGTCGGCGACGAACTTCTCACTTTTGGTCATCTCCTCGCGCATGATCTTGACTGCGACCTCCCGCTGCAGCGAGGTATCAACACCCCGGAAGACGGCGCCCATGCCGCCAGTGCCCAGGAGTTCCACGAGCTTGAAGTGGCCGATCTCCCGCGGAAGATGGTAGTTGCAGGCGGGGCAGACGCTGTAGCCCTCCGCGTCGATCGTGAACTGCACGCCGTTACCGCAGCTGGGGCACTTTACGTGTTTCGCAGTCTCGGCAAGCATTCCTAATCATGCCATTTTTTTCCCCTCGTGTCCATAGGCCCGACCACTGCCAAGGTCCCAAAGCGGAAGTGGTTTCAAGATTGTCTTTATCAGCCGTTTCTGGTGATTTCAACCTTTCCCAACGAAAATCCGATGAACCTCCAATTTGCAAACCTGACGGTGATGGGCCGGGATAAGACAGGCGTCATCGCGATCATCACGCAGTTTCTTTTCCAGAGCCGCGCCAATATCGAGGCGCTGGAGGAGCAGGTCAGCCGGGGACGGTTCAACATGGTGCTGCAGGCCTCGTGGAGGCCGCAGAACTTTGACCGCGCATGGATTCAAAAAGGCATTGCGGGCATCGGCCGCCAGCTTGGCATGGAAGTCCGTCTTCACTTCTTCGAGCCGCGGCGGCGCCAGCGCATGGCCATCTTCGCGACGCGGGAAACGCACTGCGTTGAATCGATTCTCGCCGCCTGCCGGGCCGGCCGCATCAAGGCCCAGCCGGCCCTGATCATCGGCAACCGGAGCGATTGCCGGTCGGCCGCCGCCCGGGCCCGCATTCCTTTCCGGCTGATTCGCTACCACGACCGCCTCGCCGCGGAGCGAAAGATTCTCCACCTCCTCGATGAGCGGGAAATTGATTTCCTCGTCCTGGCGCGATTCATGAAGATTCTTTCACCTCAATTCGTCTGGCGCTACAAAAACAAGATCATCAACATCCATCCGTCACTCTTGCCCGCGTTTCCAGGCGCTTCGGCTTACCGGCAGGCGTACGAGAAAGGCGTCAAGATCATCGGCGTCACGGCGCACTTCGTCACGCCCGACCTCGATCAGGGCCCCATCATCTGTCAGGATGCCCTGAAGATCCAGCCCGATGAATCGCTGGCAAGCATCATCCGCCGGGGGCAGCAACTCGAATCAAAGACGCTCATCCGCTCAATCCAGCTTTACCTGAGTAAACAACTCGACGTCCACTGGGGCAAAGTGCACCACATATAGCATGGATCAATAAGATCAGGGTGCCGGCACAAAAGACACTTCCACCGCCGGCCACGACTTCTGATCAGAAGAGAGAGCCGAAACAAAAATCGCTTCACCACCCTGCGAGGTCATCAGCACCAGGCCGTGGTTTTCGCCACCCTCGCGGCAGCGCTTGAATTCCGCGGTTGCGTCAAACTCGGCAAAGTATCCGTGCTCCGTCGGCTTCAGCGAAAGCTCATGGATTGGCGTCCTGTTGTACTCGAATCCGGCATGGGGATCCGCGGTCAGCTGGTGAATGCGGATTGCGAGCACCGCCTCGGTAGGCGCGCACTTGATTACAAATAGTTTTACTTTTACACGGCGGACATCAATGGGCTGTCCCAGATGATTTTCGATCGTGGAGATGAGGGCTGGGAAATCAAAATGCAAAAAGATATTCTGCTGTGATGTCAGCGTCAGCCGTTCCTTCTCTCCCAGGGTGACAGCCTCGGCTTCCGCGCCGATGAACTCAGCCATCTGGATGGCCCCGGGATCGCGAACCCCGATCATCTGGGCAGGGATCTGGACGGGCGGCGACGGTGTCGTTTTTTCCGCAACGGCTTTCGGCAACGGTGGCTGTCGCTCGGGTTCTTTTCCGGATGGCACTTTGGGGGCCTCGGCAGGCGTGGGTGGTTGCTCCAGCCGAGGCGCCGGCAGCGGGACGCCGGCATCTGCGGATCGGGCGACAGGTTTCAAGGATTTTTGAACCAAAGATGGAGAAGACAGAGGCGGCGGTTCCTGGTGCGATTTGTAAATGAGATAGCCTCCACCGATCACGGCCGCCGCAAGGATGAATGCCCCAAACTTGATCCAAAGGAGGCCCTCGCTTTCCATGCGGCCGGCCGCCGCAGCGGGATGGGCGGGCGCAGCAGCCTGCTCGGCGGCGGGAGACATCCGCGGAATCATCTTGTCGAGCTCGGCGAGCACCTCATCACAATTGGCGATCCGCATGTTCCGGTCCTTCTGCATCATACGGAGCAAAAGGTTGGAAAACATTTCGTTCACGTCCGGGTTGACCTGCCGGGCAATTGGAACCGGATCGTTCACGTGCCGGGTCATGATCATGGTTGGCGTATTGCCGTCATAGGGAATTTTTCCAGTCACGCAGTGAAACATCGTCGCCCCCAGCGAGTAGATGTCGGAGCGCCAGTCGACATCGACTTCACCCCGGACCTGCTCCGGCGAGATGTAATTGGGCGTGCCGATTGCCATGCCAAGCTGTGTGAGCCCGCTGTCGCTTTTGTCCTCCAGCTTCGCCAGGCCGAGATCCGCGACTTTCACCGCGCCTTCGGGGGTGAGCAGGATGTTGTCCGGTTTGATGTCGCGATGGATGATGCCTGCCGAGTGGGCGTAACCGAGGCCGAGGCAGACCTGCTGCATGATCGGAATGGCATCCTCGACCTTCATGCGGAAGTGCGTGATCAGCCAATCGGCGGCGCTTTCTCCCTCGATGAATTCCATGACGAAGTAATAACCAAAGGACGATTCGCCAAAATCATAGCATGCGATGAGGTTGGGATGATTGAGTTGAGCGGCAATCTGCGCCTCGCGGACAAATCGCTGCATGTAGCCGCTGTCCTCGGCCAGCCGGGCTGGCAGCAGCTTGATGGCGACGGTTCGTCCAAGGGCCTGATGGACGCCGCGGTAGACGCGACCCATGCCGCCCACTCCGATCAGGGTTTCGACGCAATAGGAGCCGAGCACCTGATTGATGAGAGGATCAGACTCCGTTTCCATGTCTCTTCGGCGAGAGGCCGGGAAGAAAAAACCTTTTACCCGGCTCTCGTCGAATATGGCGCTGGTTCCGCGCGTTGTCCATTGAAATAGACTTTCCGCGCGTCCGAACGAATTCCCGGTGAAGGGAAACTGCTTTACTTGGTTCACGATCATTTTTATCTTTAAGTGCTTCTCATCCGCTATGGCCAAGCTGGACGCTTTTTTCAAGTCGATCGTAGAAACCGGGGCTTCCGATATGCACCTGACCGTGGGCTCGCCTCCGATTTTGCGCATTAGCGGCCATCTCACGCCGATCGAATACGCCGACATGACCGAGGAGGTACTGCGTCCCCTGCTCTATGAAATACTGACGGAACGGCAGATCGAGGAGCTCGAAAAAAACTGGGACATCGATTTTGCCTACTCGGCACCCAACATCGCCAGGTTCCGCTGCAACATTTACATCAATCGCTTGGGGATCGCCGCGGCTTTCCGGATGATTCCTTTCGAGATGCCGGCGCTCGACCAGCTAGGCGCTCCTCCTGTCTTCAAGGATCTTTGCAATCGAAAGGCGGGTCTTGTCCTGGTCACCGGTCCGACTGGAAGCGGCAAGTCGACGACCATGGCGGCCATGATCAACTTCATCAATGAAACGCGCGCTGAACACATCATCACGCTGGAGGATCCGCTGGAGTTCATTCACGAAACCAAGAACGGTGTCATCAGCCAGCGCGAGATTGGGTCGCACTGCAAAAGCTTCGCCCAGGGGCTTCGCGCAGCGCTTCGCGAGGATCCTGATGTCGTCCTGGTGGGCGAGCTGCGCGATCTTGAAACCATCCAGCTTGCCATCACAGGGGCCGAAACGGGCCACCTGGTGTTCGGAACGCTGCACACGCGCAGCGCCGCCAAGACCGTCGACCGGATCATTGATGTTTTCCCGACCGACCGTCAGGAGCAAATCCGTGCGATGCTCGCCGAATCGTTGCAGGGCGTGATCGCGCAGGCGCTTTTGCGGCGGGCGGATGGGATGGGCCGGATCGCCGCGTTCGAAATTCTGACTTTCAGCTCGAGCATTTCTTCGCTGATCCGCGAGAAGAAGACGTTTCAGATCCTATCGGTCATGCAGACCGGAAAAAAGGAAGGGATGCAGACGATGGACCAGCACTTGATGCAACTGGTCGACCAGAAGCTCGTCACGCAGGCCGAGGCCGAAAAATACATCGAGAATCCCAACTTGTTCACCCGCCGAAGCGCGGCGGTATCCGTCCAGACCAGCTGACCGGCGAAGCGCGCCCGCATCCCGAAAATGAGCGACGAAAACGAGATCTCGTCCAAAGAGGCCGATGAAGGCGCTGGTCAGCCGGACACCTTTCATCCCTCCTCGATCCCAAAGGCCTCCGGCCCAACCCGTCTGAAGGTCAATCTTCCCGACGTTTTCCGGTTCCAGAAGGAAAAACTTTCCAAATCGACGACACGCCGCGGAATGGCCGAGGCCAGCCGCGAGAAAAGAGAACAGGCACGCCAGCAGCAGGTGATCCTTTTGATTGAGGGCGATGATGAAGTCCAGCGGCTCATCTGGAAGCTGCTTGCCAACGAGAACTACCAGGTCCTCAAAGCGGCGAGCTGGGAGGAAGCAGCTGCGATCCTCGACAAGGGCAATCCAATGCCGACTTCGGTCCTCGTCCGCAAGCAAATGCTCCTGGCCAATATCGCGATGGAGCGCGCCCTCGAAAAATGGCGCGCCACCGTCGACGTGAAAATGGTCGACGACTACAGCGAGCTGTTCATGGGCCAGGTCGTTTACTACGACAAGCTCTTCCGTAATTACGAATCGACGCTCGACCTGCTTTTTTCGATCCTCGAATGCGCCGGCCAGAAACGCAGGGGCCATGCTCACTCGGTGGCGCGCCACGCCAAGTTCATCGGCCACCGCCTCGGCCTGAATCAGACGACGCTCGACGGGCTGGCCCTTGCCGCCTATTTCCACGCACTCGGCGAGTTAAAGTATATCGAATCGGAAACACTGTCGTTCGGTCATATTTCCATGACCAGGCGCAAGAAGGACTTCGCGCCCATCCTCCAGTGGATGGCCAACATGGAAGATCCGTACAACATCGAGGAAGTACTTCTCCACCGTTTCGACCGGTATGATGGCTTCGGAAACGCGTCGGGACTTGACCGCGAAAGCATCCCGATCGCCGCGCGCATCCTCGCCGTGGTCGACACATACGACACGATGATCCGCCGGATGTCCGGGCCCCAGCCCCGCGCCACTTCGGTCGTCAAGTATCTCCGGTTCATGGCTGGCAAGCGTTTCGATCCGCGGATCGTGGAGCTTTTCATCAACGTCCTGCGCAACGATCAGCTGATCCAGCAGCTCGACCGCTTCCATGCCAACATTCTCATGGTCGATCCGCAGCAGGACGACCTCAACGTTTTGCGCCTTCGTCTCTCCAACGAGGGCTATCAGATCAGCATGGCGGCCAATCTCGGCGAGGCGGTTCGGCACCTGGAGGAAAATCCCGCGTCGATCCTCCTTTCTGAAATGAATTTCGAGGATGGAAATGGCATCGACCTGATTCAGATGCTCCGCCAATTTCCCCAACACGTTCAGACTCCGGTCATTTTTTTGACGACGGTTGACGACAGCAGCCGGATCTCCCAGGCACTGGAAACTGGTGCGGAGGACGTCTGGACCAAGCCCTTCTATCCCGATGTGGTCTGCATGAAAATCAAACGGATTCTGGACCGTCAGCGCGAAGCAGCGGAAGCGGCAACGGCGGCCGGAGGCGGAATCCACGGCAACCTTTCCGACCTGAGTCTCATTGATTCGATCCAGGTGCTGAGCGGCAGCGACAGGTCAGCCAAAATTGAGCTGAAGGATGAGGGCAGGGTTGGCTACGTCTATCTTGATCATGGGCGGATCATCCACGCTCAGTTCGGAAAAATCGAAGGGAGCGACGCGCTGTATGAACTGGTCCGCTGGCACCAGGGAGAATTCTGGATCACCCCGATGGGCAGCAAGCCCGCCGTCACGATCCAGACCAGCACCGATGCCATCCTGCTCGAAGCCTGCCGGCTGATGGATGAGGAGGCGGAAAAAGAAGAGGAGGAATAACGAGCCTTCTCCGCCCGGCGGCTAACGCCGGTTTTTCCTTGCGCGGTCCATTTCGCGCCTCGCGTCGTGCGCCTTGATGTCCTCGCGCCGGTCGCCGTGCGTCTTGCCTTCGCATACGGCAATCTCGATCTTGGCCCTGCCCTTCTTGCTGAAATAGATCTTGAGAGGCACCAGCGACCGGCCCTGGATGCGGGTGTGCTCGTAAAGCTTCTGGATCTCGCGCTGATGGAGAAGAAGCTTGCGCTCGCGCTTCGGGTCATGGTTGTAGCGGTTGCCCTGCTCGTACTCATCGACGTGGGAACCGTAAAGAACGACTTCGCCTTTTTCGACACGGGCAAAGGCATGATTGATGTCCGCTTTTCCTTTCCGGATCGACTTGACCTCCGTGCCGGTCAATACCAGACCCGCCTCCATCGTTTCGACAACGCGGAAATTCATCCGGGCCTTCCGGTTCAGGATGGTGGGCGTCTC
>JAHFSZ010000006.1:7548-40506 GCA_023265515.1 Verrucomicrobiota bacterium | reverse complement strand
CGGGCGCGGCGGGAACTCTTCTTCTTGGGACGGACAGGCGTTTCGGGAACCGGCTCGAGCTCGAACTGCAACTTGCCAAGAGCGATTTCCTTGAGGGCCGTATCCATGTAAGTCATCCCAAGCTCCAGTTCGACGAGCGGACGGTGCCCCTGCCCAAGCTGGCGGACGCGGCGAGAAACCACGTTCACAAGCAGATTCGGGTTCTGAATATTCTTCAAGGCGCCTGCCAGAAAATCATTTTTCATATTGAAATAGAGCGTGATCTTGTAAGGAAACGCCGCCGGGCTGGCAACCCTAATCTTCAGGCCCACCCATTCCTGCCACAGCTATCGGGTCGCTCCTTCGAGCAAATCCCTTTCAAACAGGCTGAAATTGACAGTCGGCTGAGTCGTCAAAATGAGGGCTTTTGAGTGAATCCTCAGACCTTGGCGAGAAGCCACTCGAAGCGCGTCCGCGGGAGGCCGCGAACTGCCAACTCACTGGCTGTCACGAACAAGCCAACAAAGAGAAGATCGCTGGCCAATGTCTTGATAAAAAATTCGACCGTGCTCGGCCAGCCGGGAAGGCCAACCGTGTAGCATTGGACGAGTCCCGGCAGTGTTTTTGCATAGGCAGGATTGTCGAGCCAGCAAACAAAGTTGGTGGTCAGATAAAACAGGAACGAAGCGGTGATCGTTCCCCCCGTCACCGTCCAGACATTCTTGCGCGGACGGATCCACCACCCCAGGCAGATCGCTGCCAGAAATCCCGCGTAATGCCCGACCGCCTCGAGCGGCATGACGCCGTAGGCGCCATGATACTTGAGAAAGTTTTCCGAAAGATCGGTGGCCAGCACCATGCCCAGGACAACGATCAACGACATGCGTCGGCTCAAATACATCCCCCCGCAGATTGCGATGGCGGAAAGCGGCGCGAAATTCCCCGGATGCGGAAGGAACCGGTAGAGTGCGGCGGCAAGAATCAACAGCACGGTCAGAAACATGAAGGCCATCGTAGGTTTCAGCACCCAAAAATCAATAGGAATCTTGGGATGGCAGGCCATCTTTAATTTTGCCCCAGCCCCGGAAAATGATATCGTTTACGGATGCATTACCTCGTCGACGGCTACAGCGTCATTCATGCCCGGCCTGAACTGCGCAAGGCCCTTGCCAGGCGGCTCGCCCTCGCCCGCGACTTGCTGGTCCACCGGCTCCAGCAGTATCAGGACCATGCTGGTGAGACGATGACGGTGTTCTTCGATGGGCGCAGCGGCAAGGCGAGACAAGCGGACCAAGGGATCCGTCGGAAAACGGCGACCGAGAGGAAGATCGAGGTCGTCTTTTCGGCCGAAGGCCAGAGCGCGGACATGTTGATCGAACAGCGTGTCGGACGAGCGACCTCGCCTTCACGCTACCTGGTCGTGACTGCCGACCATGCGATCGAGAATACCGTCAGCGCGCTTGGCGCATCGTCCATTTCCCCTGACAGTTTTTTTGAAATGATCATCCGCGCGGAAGAGGATTTTTCAGACTGGTTGGACGACCATCGAACAAGAACCAAAAGAAAGTTTCAGCGAGGTTGACACTCCCGGCTACACCCGGTATAAGTCCCTGAAATTCAACGTGAAGTGACTCCTATGTCCAAATCACTGATCCTGAGGATTATTCTACTGGTCGTCATCCTTGCTGGCATTGGCGGCATCTTCCTCGGACTCCAAAAACGCCAAAAGCTCAGCGATGCGGAAAAGGCCAAAACCGAAGCCGAGCAGAAGGCCTCCGATGCCTCCTCCAAGCTGAGCGGCGCCGAGGACAAGGCCAGAAAAGCCACTGCTGAACTTCAAACCACACAGACGGCTCTGGACACCGCCAAGAAGGAGGCCGATGAGAACAAGAAAAAGGCGGAAGCTCACATGGCGGAGTTGAAGAAAACCAAGGAAGAACTCGCCAAAACCGCCGCTGACGCCAAGGCCGCATCGTTAAAGCTTGAGCAGTTGAACAAGGTCCTGCCACCGGGCGTGGATCCTTCGAAAATCATCGATGAGATGAGGAGGGTTCAGTCGGACCTTCAGGTTCTCAATGACGAAAAAGCGCTCCTTTCCACGAAGCTTGCCGAGCTGCAAAGTGAGAACACCAACATGAAAAAGCGGCTTCAAAACCGCGAGCATGGTGACATCCCGAAAGACCTCGTCGGCCACCTGATGGCCGTGAATTCCGAATGGAATTTTGTCGTCCTCGATGTCGGCGAAAACGAAGGCGTCGTCGCCAATAAGTCGATGCTGGTTTACCGCGATGGCCAGCTGGTCGGCCGCGTCAAGATCACTTCGGTCGAGCCCTCCATTTCGATCGGCGACATCCTCCCGAAGTGGACCCATGGCGAGCTCCGGGAAGGTGATTCCGCGATTGCAGCGGAAACTGCTTCCTAGTATAGCTTCCTGTCATGCGCATCCGTTTGAAAACGATTCTTCGTGGCCTTTCGTTTGCCGCGAGCCTGCTGCTCCTTGCCTTGAGTGGATGCGGGACGACAGAAGGAACCGAAAAAGCCCAGTCGGATGAAGATCATGTTTCCACCATCCCTTGGAACAAGCCCCAGAAATGGGAAAACAAGAGCGTGTTGGGGGCCGGCGGGCCGGGCGTTGGCTACTAGGACAACCGGCGGGGCAAGGGTCTTTACCGAACCGTCAGGATCGCGATCTGCCAGATCAGCTGGACGATCAGAATACCCGTCAGGGCGGCCAGCGCGTAAAACAGGATGTGGAATCGCTTTTCCTGCTTGCTGAGGGAGCGAAACCAACGGACGGTGTCTTCGGCTTGCGCCTCGTGGTTGGCTTGCCGGATCGGTAAAGATCCAATGAGTTTGACTCCCCTATTGTCTTCCGTGCCGAGCATTCCAGTTGTCATATTAAATCAAACTCTCGTGCATGACCAGCTTTCTGTCAACTGATTTGGACAATGTTTCGGCCTCGACGGGGGGGCCACCCCCTCAACCCGTAAAAGCCCCTCTATACTGCCTTAATGGTTGCGAAAGGCCTTTAAAATCACAGGTCGGCGAGGCTCTCGGCGATCTGGACGGCGTTCAGGGCCGCGCCTTTGAGCAGCTGGTCGCCGCTGACAAAGAGGGCCAAGCCGTGGCCTTCCCTGGCGGAAAAGTCCCTGCGAATCCTGCCGACAAGGACGTCAAATTCGCCGGATGCCTCGATTGGCATCGGAAAGTAGTTGTTTCGCGGGTCGTTCACCAGCCGCACACCAGGCGCCTTGCCGAGAATCTTCACCGCCTCTTCCGGCGAAAGTTTTCGCCCGGTCTCAATGACGATCGACTCGGAGTGCGCCCGCATCACCGGGACGCGAATGCAGGTGGCGCAAATCTTGAGCTGCGGCTCGTGAAACATCTTCCGCATCTCCTGGACAACTTTGTTTTCTTCCCCGTTGTAGCCGTTGTCGGCAATCTCGGCGTTGTGTGAAAAAACATTGAACGCAATCTGGTGCGGCAAAACCTCTTTTTTCGCCGCGCGGCCCGCCAGGATATCGCGGCTCTGTTCCTCGAGCTCCTGCATCGCTTTGGCGCCTGCGCCGCTGGCGGCCTGGTAGGTCGAGACAACAATTCTTTCGATTTTCGCGGCCTGGTGGATCGGCCAGAGGACAACGGCCATGATCGCCGCCGTGCAATTCGGATTGGCGATGATCCCCTTGTGCTTGCGCATGTCCCCGGAATTGACCTCCGGAACGACGAGCGGGATCTGCGGATCCATCCGGTAGGCGGACGAGTTATCAATGACCACCGCGCCCGCTTTCACGGCGTGCGGCGCGAACTCGAGAGAGCGGCTCGCGCCGGCGCTGAAGATCGCGATCTGGACATCCTGGAAGGAATCCGGCGTCACCGCTTCGACGGCAACCAGCTTGCCCTTAAAACGGAGTTTTTTTCCTGCCGAGCGCGACGAGGCCAGCAGCTTGAGGCGGCCGACCGGAAAGTTCCGCCGCTCGAGCGTATGGAGTACCTCGATACCGACGGCTCCGGTCGCGCCGAGCACTGCGATGTTTTTCATGGCCTTCATGGAAAAGGACGCGCAATCTAAAGGAGGCACCCCTGAATTTCAACCCTGTTTTGAACGGACCGCTGGAAAAGGATCAACCGCCACTGGGGACGGCGCCGGAAATTTTCTCGAGCCGCTGGATTTGCTCCTCGCAGCTCTTCTTGACCGAGGGCGAGAGCGTGACATCAGCCAGGTCCCGGTAGACCTGGATGGCCTTGCGCGGCTCGTTTCCGGTTTCGTAAAGCCTGGCCAGCTCGAAGTGATACTGCTGGTTGATGGGTTGCAGCTTGCACGCCTTGATGAGAAGCGTCTCGGTTGTCTTCAGATCACCCGTCTTGGATACCTGCTGCGACCATTTCCAGTAAGTGTCGGCGAGCCGCTGGATCCACTGCTGGTTGTTAGGCTGGCGCGTCACCGCCTCCTGGAATGCGATGGCCGCCTTTTCATACTGCTGCAGGCCATCGTAGGCCTCGCCAACGTTCTGATAGAGGTAGGGATCGGTGAAATGGATCGGCTGTTCCTCGAATAACCGGATCGCTCTTAGCAAATCCCCCTGCTCCTTGAAACCGAGAATCAGCTGCTGGTAAAGCTGCTGTTTCATCATAAAAGGCATCTTTTTGATTTCGGGGCCGAAATCGGTGAGCAGGACGTCCATCCGTCCCCATTCGCGGTAGAGGGAGAAGAGGTTGTAGTAGTACTGCCGTCCCTGAGGAAATGAAAAGATTCTCTTGTAAATATCGCGAGCCTTCTCGTACTGCCGCTGGCGGGCAAGGCTCTCGGCATACTGCTGGTAGACATAGAGGCTTCGGAAACCCCTTGATTCAGCCAGTGCTTTCTCAAAATAGCGGTTCGCCTCATCCCACATCTGGCGGCCAAGATAGAATTGGGCGATTTGCGCGCAGGGACTGACCTGGCCTCCGAGCTGCTCGACGCGCCGGAGCACCTTTTCCGCCTCGTCCTTCCGATTGTCGCTCAGCAGGGCACCGGCCAGTTCCGTATAGTAATAGACGTTCTGCGGTTGTCGCTGAATCATTTGGCGAAAGATTTTTTCCACATTTTTCCACTGCCGCTGGTTTTTGAGGACGCCGGCGAGCTGCTGGAGCAGAACCTCGTCCTCCGAATGCAGTGCGATGAGCCGCTCGACAATCGCCCCCAGCGGCTCGAACATTCCGAGCCTCTGGTAAACCTGAACCAGCGACCAGAGCGTCATCTCGTCGTCCGGGTCGTCCTTCAGTTTTTTCTCGAGCTTTTCTGCGAACAGTTTCAGGTTCGACCGCCGCTCTTCGAGTTGGACGCGCATCTGGATCACCTCGGTGAGCTGCCCCGTGTCGCTCATCTGAACGGAATTTTCCAGCTGTTCGATCTCCGATTCCGCCGCTTTGAAATCGGTCAAATGGTTCAGGTAGATATCCACCAGGCGCATCTGGTACTGGTAGGCCTCAGGAATAGAGACTGCCGATTCCGCCGCCGCCCTCCAGATCCGGACGGCGTCATCCCATTTCGCTTTGGATTGCAGTTGATATCCAACGGTCTGATAGATCCTCGAGAGCTGATTGGAAGCCTGCTTCGCCTGCAGCCGGCGCACCAATCGCATTGCCTTGTCCTGCTGGTTGGCCTGGAAGTAGAGGTTGATCAGAATCGGCAGGACCAGTTCTCTCTTGGCGGGTTCCCTGCGGTAAATCCTCTCCGCCTCGTCGAGTGCGGCTTGGATGTTCCCCTGGTTTTGGTAGTGGTAGATCATGTACTCGACATCATTGGAGCCGGCCACCGCAGGCTGGAGGCGGCTGATGCGGTTGAGCTTCTCGCGGATGACTGCCAGCGCCGGCTCATTGTTCGTCTGCTGGTAAGCCCTCATCAATCGCTTGAGAAGATCCGGATCATCAGGAGTCTGTTTGAGCTGAGCCTCGAGTTCCACCTGCAGTTCGTCAATCAGTCCCGCCTGCTCGTAAACATCAAAGAGGCGCAGCCGCGCCTTTTCGACCTCTGGATGGTTTTCATTGCCTTGAAAAGCCTTTGCGATTCGGGCGATCTCGGTCTTCCACAGCTGGATGGCCTTGTCGAAGTCGCCGGTCTGCTGGTAGACGATGATCAATTGTTGCTTGTACGCCGCATTGTCGGGACTCCGGTTGATCAGCCATTGCCAGACGGAGGCGGACTGCTCGAGATATTGGTAGTTGCGCAACTGGGCGGCGAGATCCTGCAGGACACGCTCGTCGGTCGCCGGATCCTTGAGGATCGCGTCCAAACGCTGATTGACCTCCTCTTCGGAGCCCATCTGGAGAAGATATTCCCACTCGCGGCGTTCGATGTCCTTGATTTGCGCCACCACGACATCGCTTTCCGGGAGCTTCTGGAGCGAGACCTTGCTGGCATCCCAGAAAATTTTCGCGGCGCCGGAATAGCGCTGCTGTTCAAACCACATCGATGCTTCCCTGAGGAAATCAAGGCTGTCGCCCTTCAGCGTGGCCGCATGGGCGAGATGCGGTGCCGCCTTTTGATCATCGCCGAACACCGTGTAAAGGATGCCCAGTGTCGCAGACCGGTCGATGGGCGTGGAGTGGCGCTCCATGTAGTCGGGAAGCTCAGCCATCATTTTTGAAATCTCCTGCTCGCTGAACAAAAACGGCACCTGGCGAAGGACCCGCACCTTGGAATCCTGGTCACTGATCAGGTCCACCACATCCCGGTAGACAACTTCACCGGCCAGCTTCGAGGCCTCTTCGCTCTGGCCCATCAAAAGAAGCCACTCCACCAGCCAGGAGCGATAATGCATCGATTGGAGACCTGACGGATTTTTCTGCAAAGCCAGCCGTGCAAGCTGGACCGCCTCGACATACCGCTGCCGGTCGGCGAAGATATGAACCAACTCGCTGTGGGTCTCAATGTCCGGATATTTTTCGATAAACTGCTGGGCGAGTGAGAGGGCCTCCCTGCTGTTGCCCAGGCTGATCAAAAGATCAATGACTTCATACAACCCCTCGCGCGGTGGCAGTCCATTCGGCGTGTGCTCTTGCAAAAATGTCGCGACCGCGTCCATCCGGTTCCAGACCGCGGCCGCATGCAGGAAGAACTTCCGCAGGTTGTAGTTGCCCGGCTGGGCGAAGCTTAACTCGGACAGAAGTGCGACCCCCTTCTCCTTGTTCTGTGTCAGCACGTAAAAAAGAATCAGCTCCTGGTTCTTCGGAACATCCTCCGGCCGGACCGCCGTGCGAACCTGCCGCTCCTTCTCCAGCTGGCCCGCCCAAGCCGCGAGCTCCTGCGGCGTCATCAACGAAACCAGATGGGCGATCGCAACGAGCCGGGCTTCCTCGAGCGATGCCGGAGGTTTGCGCAAGTCAATCGATGGAGAATTCGAGAAAAGCCCGCCGCGGGAGAGATGCCTGGCACCCAGCGTGCGTGGCACATTCGTTGGCGCCATCGCTCCGGCTCCGGGCCGCGCCCGCACCGGACCGCGTCCGGCGTCGTTGGCGGCCTGGGGCGAGGACCAGAGTGACGGGTCTCCGACCAGGCTCAACGGGGGCAGGATCAACTCGGTTCCAGCATGGCGCAGCGCCGACAGGCTCAGCACCTTCTGGAAACAGTCGACCGCCTTTTTCTTGTTGTCGCTTTTCAACGAAAGCTTCGCCAGCTCGATCCAGGTCGCATAATCGCTCGGGTCGATCACCAGGATCCGCTCGTAAGTTTCCCGGGTGGCGTTGTCGGCCTCCTTCTCCCGAAAATGGCTCGCCACGGCGCGAAGGACCACCTCGTCGTCCTTGAAGCGCCTGGAAATCAGGCCCCAGGTCTCCTCGGCGGCCGGTGTGTCGTCGGCCTCCTCCTGAAGCTCGGCCAGTTTGAGATACGATGAGGCGCTCGGATCGCGGGCGAGGCGCATCAACCTTTGCTGGTAGCGAATGGCCTCCTTCAAGTTGTCCTCCTCGTAGGCGATTTCCACCAGGCGGCTGAGCGCCTCGGCCGGTTCCTTCGCGTGCTTGAGCGCGTTCTGAAGCATCCCGTACGATCCGCGGTCATCGCCGACTACCCTTAAGATTTCCGCGTTCGCCAGATGCAAAAAATAATCGTCGGGATTCTCCTCCAGTTTCTTGCGGAAGTTCTGTGCCAGGTCGTCGAGCCGGCTGCGCTTGAGCGCCAAAGACATGATGTCCTGCAGCACGTTCATTCGCACGGGCGTCTCCATCGGCATCGACAACATTCCGGTCAATTCAGCCTCCGCTTCGTCGTAGCGGCCAAACTTCTGGTACATGTCGGCGAGCTTGCGCCGGTAGTCGAAATTCGCCGGATCTTTCTGCACGGCAACGCGCACTTGCTCGATGGCAGCGGAGGGCTGGTGCGCCTGCTGGTAGGCGTCAGCCAGCTCGATGTAAGAGGCGGCCATCTGGGGATTGAGATCGACAATTTCCTTGGCATACTGGACCGCCTCCATCGAGCGCTTTTCGTCGAGCTTCATCCGGACGAGGTGTTTCAGATAGGAGCGCTCCTCGCCCGGATCAAGCTGGCGAAGCTTGTTCCATACCGCCTCAGCCCGGTCGTGCTTGCCCGGAATGCGGGAAGCCACATCGGCAAATTCCTTGAGGACCTGCACGTCGCCGGCATGATCGGCCAGGTAATTTTCCATCGCGGTGAAGGACTGGCTCCACTTTTTCTGACGGCCGTAGATTCGCGAAAGGATCAGAATGTTGTCGCGGCTCCGGTCCGAAGCATAGACTTTCTCACGCTCAGCGGCATAACCAGCCAGGCCGTTTTCCTGCTGCCGATCCTGCTCGATCGCATCCAGCAAGGCATCGAGCACGGTCAAGCGGAATGCAAGGTCACCGTTGAGTGACATCGCCTTCTCGAACTGCGCGCGCGCTTTTTCAGGATCGCCGGACTCCAGACACTGGCGGCCGTGAGCGAGCCGGCAAACCGCGTCGTTGGGACGTCTCTTGACGATTTCCTCCCAGACCTGGGCGGCCTCCTGGTGCAGACCGTGCTCTTTCAGCAGTTCCGCCAGACGCGTCTGCTGCTCAAGCCGTGTATCCTCCTTGTCGGAGGGAACGACGAGCCTTTTCCATGCGGCAACGGCATCGCCCGTTTGTTTCAGGTTATAGTAGTGCTCGCCGAGGGCCAGCAGGGTCGGCATGTGGTGCGGGTCGATTTCCAGGGCCTTGTTGAAAAAGAGAACCGCCTCGGAGGGGAGCTTGTTGGCGGAATGAAATTGCGCGGCGGCCAGGTACCAGTCGACATCCGGCCCGTGCTCGCTCAAAGCCTTTTTCCAAAACTTCGTCGCCTCGCCATGCTTCCTGGCAGCGACCCACATCTCGCAGGCCGCGATCGCGTGCTCCAAATAGCGCCCCTCCAGGCGAAAAAGCTCGGCGTACTGAACAGCCGCCTCTTCATAATTGTTGCGCTCGCGGTAGGCGTCGGCGAGCTGCTTGCGCAGGTCGGCTATGTTCGAGGCAATGCTGAGCGCGTCGTTCAGCACTTCGATCTGCCGGTCCAGGTCGCTCTGGCTGGCGTAGATGTCCGCAAGAAACCAGCGCGGATCGAGGTTGCCGGGCTCGGCCTGGATTTGCTGCCGTAGTTTGGAAATCAGCTCGGGCAGCCTTCCCTGGCGTTCATAAAGCTGGACCAGCTTTCGCTGGAGGTCCTGGCGCAACCAGTTGCCGTAAGAAGTGAGCTGCAGGCCGCTTTCATAAGCAGCGCGCGCCTCGTCGAACCTGTCCTGCTTCTCCCAGAGCAGGCCGATCTGCCGGTAGGCGGTGCAGCGCTGGAACGATTCGCCCAGTTTCACGACGGCCTCGTAGTGGGCGAGAGAACGCTCGACGATGTTGATCTCCTCATACGTGCGCGCCAGCTGGAGATGCGTCTGCACATTGTCAGGATCGAGCTCTGAAATTTTTTCATACGCCTCGGTGGCGGCCTTCCAGTCCTTGTTCTGGGAATGCGCATGACCCAGTTTTTCGTAGAGGGGGATTTTCACCACCGGGGACTTGGCAAGTGCCAGGGCTTTTTCCAGGCTCTTGACCGCATCCGCATTGCCGCCGAGCGCCAGCTGAACATCGGCGAGCGCTTGCCATGCAAGCGGCTCCTCGGCGGCAAGCTCGACGGCCTTCTGCAATTCAACGGCAGCGGCTTCCGGGTGCCCGGCCTTCTTTTCCAACAGGCCAACGACAATTTGAAGCTTGGCATTGGCGGGATCCGCCTCGGCACGCTTCCGGTACTCCGCGATCAGCTCGCGCGTGGAAAAATGCTTTCCATAAAGCTCCCAAAGCCGGTCCAAGGCCGTGCCTTCCACGGGCTGTTTCTCAAGGAGCTGCTTGTACTTTTCGAGAAGGGCGGGTTTCGGCGGCGCCTCAGTGGTCTGCGCCTGGACCCCAGCCATCCCCCCCGCCAGGAGGAACAGAAGCACCGCTAACCTCAGGCATTTCATGTTGCGCGAAACCTTTCCCAGTCCAACCGCCGGAGCAGGATGTCCAAAGGGAACAATAACAGCGCCGCGATCAAAAAGCCATTCGTTAAATCCACGCGGGCGGTGATTCCAGGGCCTTCCCGCGCAAAAATCTCCGATGGCGCGGGGGAAGATCGCCCTTCGCCGGCTTGGGCCAGTTTCTGCATGTACTCCTGGTCGGGATCGGTCTTCAAAAACTCCTGCGGGTAACTGTTGACATAGCTTAGTGTGGCCTGATGCAGGACGTCACCCTTCTCATCCCGCTGGGTGATCTGAACGAGGTATCCGCCCAGGGTCTGTGGATTGAAGCTGGCCTCATAACGGCCAGGCGCCGGCTGGACGACGGGCACCGTCTGCGACTGGCCAAGCGGGTCAACCACCTGGACCGTCGTCGAGAGTTTGTCCTCGAAGCTGCCGTCGAGACGCACGGAGTCCATCGCCAGATGGACGCCTTCATTGGAGGCCAGCAGCACCGGCTGGAAGCTCTCCTCGGCATCGGCCTTCATGAGACCCCGCGCCACCTGAGCCCAAAATTTCTGGTATCCGCCCCACTCCAGCCACTCGGAAGCCCAGTGATTTTTTGCATCGCTGGTAAACGCGCCGACTTTGCCAAGGCCGAAGCGCCACGTCGCCAGCACTGGCTCGCCCAGATCGCTCATAAGGAATACCTCGCTCGTTGTCTTTGGCTTGGTCGCGTTGTAGCCGAGGAGCAGTGGCGCCTTCTCCCATTCGATTCCCCGAATAATGGAGCCCATCCGGACCGCTTTCGGCCGGAAAGGCTCTTCGACGAGGCTCGAACGTGAAACCGTCATGGTTTCCTTGGTGAAAATCTGCGGCACGTTCGAAGCATCCTCCGAAAGGTAAAAACGCCCGCCGCCCCATTCCGCGATGTTCCGAAGAAGATCAAAAGCCGCGTCCGGCCCGATTGCCACCGTGGAAACGGTCATCTTTTCCTGCATCATGCGCGAGCAGAGCGAGGCGTAATCGCCCTCGTTGCTCTGGCCGTCGGTCAACAGGATGACATGCTTGAGCCGCGCCCGGCTCCTGGACAGCGCCTGGTAAGCCTGGTCGAGTGCCGGATAAATGCTGGTGCCGCCACCGGCCTGGATGGTCAGGATGGTCTCGGTAATATCGCGCGGATCGCGGCGCGCCTGCAGTGGCACCACCCAGTGATACGATCCATCGAACGCGATGACGCCGATTTCATCATCCTTGTTCAGCAGTTCCACAGACGCGGTCGAAGCGGCCTTGGCCAGCTCGATCTTGTTGCCGCTCATGGACCCCGACTTGTCGACGACGAGCACCAGGGCGAGCGACGGCTGATCTTGCTTTTTCTCGACTTCCAGGCTCACCGGCAGGATCTCCTCGATCGGTGTGCGGTAGTAACCGCCCAATCCAAAGCTGTTCTCGCCGCCGAGCATGATGAAACTTCCACCCAGGTCCTTCACCCAGGTGCGGATCAGATTCATCTGCCGCACCGACAAATCGGGCGCCGCGACATCGCTCAGGATGACAAGATGGAAGTTCTGGAGATCCTCCAGCCCTGTCGGAATGCCGAGTGTGTTGCGCACGGTGACGTCGATTTTTTCGCCGCGCAGCGCATTGGCCAGATAACGGGCCTGGCTCTCCTCCGATTCCACCAGAAGGACACGAGGGGCGCCGGAGATCACGGCCGTCGCCAGAGCACGGTTGTTTTCAAAAACAGTGTCCTGCGGCGCCTGCACCACCACCTCGTAGGCATGGAAACCGGTCTCGCCGCCATGGGTTTCAAAGAGGACCTCATTCTCACCGGCACGAAGGTCGACCGTCTTGCGATCCATCAAAAACCGGTCCTTAAGAAGTTTCACCTCCGCCTTTTGCGCCAGCGTGCTCCTGACCCTGACCAGAACCTGGAATGGCTCGTCGGGCTTGATCTCTTTGGGCAAAACAACCTCCTGGACCAGGACCTCCGGCCGGAACGGATTCTTCAGCAGGACCGTGTCGAGCTTGATGCGCTCGCCTGCGAGCCGGACTGCCTGCGCCAGCGCGTCGCCCCGGGTCGGATTACCGTCGCAGAGCAGGACAATTTTTTTCTCTGACTCGGGCGGGAAGAGCGCGGCTGCCGCCTCCATGGCCCCCGCGATGTCCGTGCCGTGGGCATCCGGCGCGGCGACAAGATTCAGCGCTGACGGCGACCGGTTCTGCAGGGGAAAGAGCACCTCGTACGATGTGCCGAAGCCTAGAACCGCGACCCGGTCGTTTTCGCGGCGATTCCTCGAGGAGTCCTCGATGAACTTTGCGGCATCTTTCAGGGCCTCGCCGCTGATGCTGGCGGACCGGTCGACGAGATAAACGACGGAAAGCCAGTCCCTGTGCCGGATCCATCGCACGCCTGCCAGCGCAAGGATGAGCAAAACGTAGATCAAAAGCCGGATGACGAGGCAAGCACGGCGCTGAAGCCCCGTCATATCGGCCAGCGACCGGCGCAGCCCGTACCAGAGGATGGCGATGCCCGCGAGCAGGAGCAACAACCATGGATGGGTCAGTTCAAACATTTCTTATTCAATCTCCAGCGTTCCATTCCGGATGGCGACGGCGTTGCGGCCGGAAAGCTGGATTCGCCGGAGTCCGCGTGCATCCCCTGCCAGCACCCTCATCACCGCGTCGATTCTCTCCCATGATGGGACCGCGCATCCTCTTGTCACCAGCCACCGCGACAGCGCACGGCCGCGCAGTCCCTCGGGAAGCTTCAGCAGTTTCGCCCTCGACAGACGCGATGCACAACCGAAGCGCGGGACACTCCTGTCAAGAATCCCATCTTCGTCGGCAAGAATCTCGGCCGTCCTTGCGAACACTTCCACCGCCGCCGGCTGAAAATGTTTTTCGATCAATGGAATGAGACGAATGCGGATCCGGTTCCTGAAAAAGTGTTCCTGATCATTGGTGGCATCCCGGCGAAACGGGATCTCATTTTGCCGCAAATAGGCGAGCAGCTCGCCGCGGGAAATCCTCAGGAGCGGGCGCACGAGCAGTGGCGTGGATCCGGAGGTTCGCGCAAGAGGCAAAATCGAAATGATTTTCATTCCCCCCAGCCCCCTTCGTCCTGATCCGCGAAGCAGGCGCATCAGCAAAGTCTCCGCCTGATCATTTCGGTTATGGGCGACCAGAATTTTTTTAATCCGGCGTTCACGCGCCACCTGCCGAAAAAAATCATAGCGCAGCCGACGCGCGCCCTCCTCGATCGACTCGCCCCTTTTTCGGGCTTCGATCCGGGTGCTGACGCGCACGCCCTCGAATTCCAGGCCCCACCGGGCGCACAGATCGTGGACAAACCGCTCATCCCGGTCGCTCTGAGACCCGCGAAGCCGGTGGTTCACATGCGCGACCACCGGCCGGTGACCCGTGGCACAGAGCAGATGAAGCAGGGCGACCGAATCAGGCCCGCCCGAAACGCCGACGAGGAGTTTCTCGCCGGGGCGCCAGAGCCGACTCGCGGCGACCGACTGTTGAAACGACTGAAAGAGGCCCCGCCGGGAAACAACCGGGAATTTCCGATGAGCGGCCATGCTCCAAAGAATGCCATTGCACGGGGCGCTGCAAAAGCAGTTTCTAGCGGGGAAAACGCCCTACTGCGACAGCATTCGGCGCGAACCCTCGCCTCTCTAGGCCACTGGCGTCGGGGGGTTCAACCACCGATAGGCGACAGCCAGGGTCAGCCAGCAGAACACTCCGGCGGGAATCAGCCCGATGATCAGGGCCAGAAGACCGGCGATGGCAATGGGAATCCAAAGCAGCATCAGGACCAGTACGGTGAGGAAGTTGGATTTCACGCACCCGAAACTTTGCTTCATGGCGTCCACCGGGCTGCAGCCGCGGTCGGCCATGTAGAGCCAGGCAAAACTCAACAGGATCGCGACGATGAAGATGCCGATGATGAGGGCGAGCAGGCCGACAAGCATCGCCACCATCATGAGCAGATTGAGGATAAAGGCCGGAAGGAAATGCCTGAAGCCTTCCAGCACATCGGTTGGCGACACCGGCTTGCGGTCGACGGCGTTCAAGATCAGAAACCATGTCCCGAGCGTCAGCGGTCCGTTGATGACAAAGCCCAGCAGATTGCCAAGAACATTATGACGGTCGTGGGCTATCGCGCCGATCACGCCAGCAACCAGCCCGCCGCCGAAAGAGACCGCGAGGACAAGAAGAAAACCCAGACAGAGCGGAATCCAACTCTCCTTGAACACCGCGATCGCCTCCTGATAAACCGCGCCAATCGAAAGCTCGCCGACCCGTGCGCCGATGGCGGGAGTCGTCGTAATCGGGGAAAGTCCCCCCATGAGCTCGGCGCGCGATGACGCCGCAGCCCAGTCGCTCATCCCTTCCTTAAATACAAATTCGTTGGGTAGGACCTGCCCGCTCTGGAGCAGAGACCGAAGCTGGCTTTCCGGAACTGGGCCCTGCTGCTGGCCCTGAAGGGTGTAGTACCATTGCGGTTCCATGGCGTTTTTTTTATCCGTTCGGACCTGGAAAGGCGAGGAATTTTCGCGCACGCCGCGTCCCGCGGATCACCGGATGACCAGGTCGCCTCCCCAGTACGGCTTCAGCGCATCAGGCAGGACGATGGTGCCATCGGCTTGCTGTCCATTTTCGAGCAAGGCAATGAAGAGCCTGGCCAGAGCCGTGCCCGATCCGTTAAGCGTGTGGCAAAAGTGGTTCTTCCCGTCCCCGCCTTTATATCGGAGGTTCATGCGGCGGGCTTGAAACGCCTCGAAGTTGGAGCAGGATGACACCTCCTGATAGGCGTCGATGCCCGGGCACCACACTTCGATGTCGTAGCACTTGGCGGCGCCGAAGCCCATGTCCCCGCTGCTCAACAGGATCACCCGGTAGTGGAGATTCAGAATGTGGAGGATCGTTTCCGCGTTCAACAGGAGCTGCTCCAGCTCATCGTAGGAATGCCCGGGATGGACGATCTTCACCAGCTCGACTTTGTCGAATTGATGCACGCGAATCATGCCTCGCGTATCCTTTCCCGCCGACCCGGCCTCGCGCCGGAAGCACGGTGTATAAGCACAGTACCGGATCGGAAGCTGTTCTTCCTTCAGGATCTCCTCGCGGTGCAGGTTGGTGAGCGGCACCTCGGCCGTCGGCGCCAGATAAAGCGGATCATCCTTCAGCCCATACATGTCGACGGCGAATTTCGGCAGCTGGCCGGTGCCGATCATGCTCGCTTCGTTGATCAGATAGGGCGGCGAAATCTCCATGTAGCCATGGTCCCGCGTGTGAATGTCGAGCATCAGTTGGATGAGAGCGCGTTCCAGACGCGCTCCCTGCTTGCGGAAGGAAACGAACCCGCTGCCGGTGATCTTCGCCGCTCCTTTGAAGTCGAGGATACCGAGATTTTCGCCAAGTTCCCAGTGGGGTTTGGGCTTGAATTCGAATTTTCTCTTCTTGCCCCAGGTCCGGATCTCACGATTCGCCAATCCGTCGCCGGCCGGCACGGAATCGTGCGGCAGGTTCGGCAACAGAAGAAGCTCGCGATGGACTTTCTCGTCCATCTCGCGAAGCTTTTGGTCGAGCGTGGCGATGTCATCACCCACTTTCTTCATGGCCGCCATCGCCGAGGAGGCATCCTGACCTTTGGACTTGATCTGGCCGATCTCCCGGCTGGCCACATTGCGCTGGTTTTTCAGAGTCTCGGTCTCGACGATGATCCTGCGCCGGTCTTCATCAAGCTTTCGGATCGAATCAACGGCGCCGGCAAACGCGGGATCCCGCTTCGAAAGTCCTTTTTTGACGGCGTCGGCATTCTCACGGATCAGCTTGATGTCCAGCATGGCTGCTGAACTGTTAACCCGGAGCAACAACGGCGGCAAGCACGGAAAGCTTTGCAGGAGCATCGTTGCTCGCGTGGCACGTGGGAGCGGATGCTTCAGCGCTGGAGCGACGTTCAAGCCCGCTGCAGATCGAAGACGGCGATCTCGGGACGCGCATTGAAGCGGATCGGCAGGCCAATCACGCCAATGCCCCGGTTCACATACATCTGGGTGTCCCCTTCACGAAACCAGCCCTGGATGAAAGCACGGTTGGCGATCGGCAGGATCGGCGGCCCGATGAACGGCAGGCTGATCTGCCCGCCGTGTGTGTGCCCGCACATGACGAAATCCAGCTCGAACCTCACGGTCTGGCTGAAGGAATCCGGGTTGTGCATCATGACAAGGCGGCAGTCCTTACGGCTGGTGTGCCGCAAAGCGCGACGCCAGCGAATCGGCTCCGACCAGAGATCAGTCAGTCCGATCAACAACAGTTGCTGGTTCTGCCGGTTCAGCCGGACATGCTCGTCGCGCAAAACTCGAACTCCGCTCTGCCGAAGGAACCGGCTCACCGCCGAGAACCCGTACCAGAAGTCGTGATTGCCCGGGCATCCCCAAACGCCGAGAGGCGCTTTCACTTTTCGGAGCATGTCGGAGAGCTCGCGGAGGAAAAAGTCGCCGGTCCGGTTCCGGTAGGCTTTCACATTGCCATGGAAACCGGTGATGAAGTCGCCCGTGAGCAGGATCAGGTCGGGCTTCTCGGCCATCGCGGCATCAAACACTTCTTCAAGATATTGGCGGCCAAGGTATTCGCTGTGATGCAGGTCGCTCAGTTGGACGATGCGCGTCCCCGCAAAGGCAGGCGGCAACTTAGCCAGCGTGACGGTGTGGCGGTTGGTCTCCAGCCACCTCGGCTCGACCGCGTAGGCATAGGTCCCGCTGGCCATGGCCCCGATGGCCGAGACGCCGACCGCCCGGCCGACCGTTTGAAAGAAATGGCGCCGTGATATCGGCAGGTTGTGATTAAAGAGGCGGACAAGCCTTTCCATCTGCTTAACTTACGCTGGATCTCGTTCAAATTCAGGAGTTTATCAAACCGTCCAGGCTAGCATATGGGTCTTAAACGTCCAATTCGCAAGCGATATTCAACCCGCCTTGACACCCTGAAGCACCCCCCCAAGGCCAAAAACCACAAAATGCCCATAAACAAGGCTGTCTAAGCCCGTCTTCCAAATTTTTTCTCAAGCTCCTCCTTGGTAATCTGGATCATCGTGGGGCGCCCGTGGGGACAGCAATAGGGCTGGCGGCACTCGAGCAAATCTCGAAGCAGGCTCTCGGCTTCCTTGATCTTCAGCGGATCGTTCGCCTTGACCGCCGCACGGCAAACCGTCTTGGCAATGACGTCTTCGCGGAACCGTTCGCGGTTCACTCCCCGTCCCGCGTCCTGGAGCGCGTCGGCGATACAACGGAAAAGTGATCCGAGGTTTTCCGGCGGCAGATGGGGCGGCAGTGCGTCGACCATCAGGGCGTTTTTCCCGAACTCCGAAACGCCGAAACCCATGCGTTCGAGAAGAGGAATCTGCTCCTTCAAAAATTGGAAATCAGCCGGAGTTAACTCGACGCTCCTGGCTGCCAACAGCTTCTGCGACGGCGCAGCTTTCTTGGCGAGCTGGTCAAGGAGTCGCTCGTAGAGAATTCGCTCGTGCGCGGCATGTTGGTCGATGATCACGAGGCCGCCGCGGTTTTCGGCCAGGATATAAAGCCGGCCGACGATGCCGTGGATCACACCGATGTCCAAGGTCCCATGTCCAAGGTCCAAAGCCGCCATGGGTCCGGTCTGCGCAGCTGTCGCCGTGTCGCCGTGTCGCCGTGTCGCCGAGTCAAGACTCAGGGAAAGCGACTCCCGAACGAGAACTTCTTCTTGGACACCAGTTGAAACATAGGAGCGATCCGGCATCAGAATCGGGGTTCCCGCCGAGACAGCCACCGGACGGCCCTCCCCTTTTCCAAGCGCCTCGCGCACGGCTTGCGCAACTCCAGCCTGGACGGAGGCTTCGTCGCGGAAACGGACTTCGCGCTTGGCCGGATGGATGTTCACGTCGACTCCCGCGGGATCGATCTCGACAAAGAGCAGCGTGACGGGAAATTTTCCCTTCATCAGCGCGTTGTGATATCCTTCCAGGAGGCCGTAGTAGACCGCGCGGCTTTCGACCGGGCGCTGGTTGACAAAAAAATGCACCTCACGCCGGTTGCTTCGTACAAATCCGGGTTTCGCGGTGAGGCCGACGACACGAATGCCATGTCCCTCGTGCTCGACCGGCACCAGTTGCGACAGGATCTCGCCACCGAAGAGAGAGCGCACCCTTTCGCGCAGTTTTTCTGCCGGAGGCGCCTCCAACAGCACCCGCTCGTGGTGGCGCAAAGAAAACTGAATCCGCGGATGAGCAAGAGCATAAAGAATCCCGAGCTGGTGGATGCGGGCCAGCTCCGTCTGTTCGCTTTTCAGGAATTTTTTCCGAGCGGGAACGTTAAAAAAGAGCTGCCGCATTTCGATCTGGGTTCCGGCCGGGCATCCCGCGGCGCGGACGGAGCGGATTTTTCCGCCGTCGGCCTCAATTTCCGTCCCCTCGAGAGCATTGGGCTCGCGCGTCAGGAGCCTGAAGCGCGAGACAGCCGCGAGGCTCGGGATCGCCTCGCCCCGAAATCCAAGCGTCCGTATCTCTTCAATATCGACGGCGGTCTTGATCTTGCTGGTGGCGTGGCGCTCGAAGCAGAGAAGTGCGTCGTCCCGGCTCATGCCGCAGCCGTTGTCGGTGACGCGGATCAGGGTGCGGCCGCCGCCGCGCACGTCGATGCGGATATGAGCGCCGCCGGCGTCAATGGAGTTTTCGATCAGCTCCTTGCATGCAGAGGCGGGCCGCTCCACCACCTCGCCGGCGGCAATCTTGTTGGCCACGGCCTCGGTAAGAATGCGAATCCTGTTCACACCGTGCCAGGATGGTCAGCTGCGGACCGCCATCGACTCAATCGTTGAAGGCAACTCCGTTTCAGCTTCAAAAGAATCGACCCACTGCCGGAACGTGGTAACCACCAGCTGTTCGTTCTCCACCATCTCGCACAGACGCGGTGAAAGGAGCGCGGCCAGCTCGACGTCGCGGCGAATGTGCGGCGAACAAGGCTCCGGCCGGAGTCCGGGATGGATGTAAATTTCGGAGCAGCCCTCCGGAAGCCACGGCAACAACTTCGCGAGGTAGGCCTCATCGCTCTTTCCGATCTGCAAAAGGCCGTACGTGTGGTCCGCCAGATGGACACTCGGGCGATCCACCTCGTGAAAAGCAAGGCAGCAGCCCCGCAGTCCATTGAACACCGCCGCCTTCAGGAACTTGGAAACAAGACGGCTGCGGTCGAGCCGCGCGTTGAGTTGGAAGTTCGTATGAGGCATCCGTACCAGCGGGATCTTGTATTCCTCCGCCAGGTCGAGCACCCGGCCGAAGAGCGCCGGATGCATATGCAGGTGCTGGTGGCTGTTGAGGTGATCGGGGCGAAGGCCGGCGCCGAGGATTCTCTCGATTTGGGCCCGCCATTCCCGAACGATCTCGAGCACATACCGCCTGGCAAACAACAGCCGAAAACCGATCTCGGCCAAACCGTGGCGAAAATACCCATCAGATCCCATCAAGCCGGGAAGATGGCGTCCTGGCAGGCATGAGCGCGTCTGCGTGGCGCAGAGATGGACGCCCACCTGGAAGTCCTCCAGCGTCATCGCCATTGAAACGGCCTCGTCGAAGGCGTTTCCTGTCGCCATCAGACTGGCGCTCTTTAGCAGACCGCCGCCATGCGCGATCTGGACGGCCTGGTTGATGTTGCTGGAATAACCGAAATCGTCGGCATTGAAGACCACATGCCGCTTGGAAAACGTCGAATCACTCAGGAATGCGTTTGTAACGGCCATTTTCAAAGACAAGAAAATAGGATTTTCGGCCGTCCTCGGCAAAAGAAAAATCCATCCGGTTGACGCCCCCCGCCTCGTTCACACCCAAAATTACGCGAAACGGACCGTTTTGGACTTCCGCGAGCTCGTTTCCCAGCCGCGGCTCAACCGGCAAAAGCCCCTCGACCAGCCCATGGAAATAAACCGCGTCTGAAAGTTCCAAATGAAGGCGCCCTGCACCATCCAGCCGGTGGTGTGTCACCAGCGGGCCGCATGCTTCGGGAAAGAACGCAGCGAACAGCCGCTCGAGCGGCCGATCCCACGCCGGATCGGCGGTGTCGAGAATCTTCGGGCTGAAACTCAAAACCTGAATGTCGAGGCTCCGGTCGCCATAGCTTCGCCGCAGGCCTTCCTCGATTCCGTACGAAGGAGGCCAGATGTCGATCAGATAAATCCGCGCGCCCGGCTCCGTGCTTGGCAGCGCCCTCTTGATCTGGGCGATCTGGTCGCGAATCATCAGCGACGGCCGGCTCCACATCGTGTTCATTGCGAACGTCGTAAGAAAACAGAGGGCGACAGCCGCCGGGAAGAGCTGCCACCCGCGTGCCCGCTTCTCGAAACAGGGCATCCAGTGCTCCTTCAGCATCAGACCGACGAGCAGGCAAAATCCGATCGACGGGATGTAAAGCACCCGCTGCGACATCAGGATCGGCAGAGCGGGCAGGACCGTCAGCACCTGCCACAACCAGAAGAAATGATAGCGTTTCTTGTCAGTGAATTTCCGCCCAAGCCCGATATAAAACGCAATCAGGGCGCCCCATACGGGCAGCACGAGCCACGGCGCGTCGCCCCATGCCTCGCGGGTATCGAGAGGCATGAGCGGAAAGAATGTCCAAAAGTGCCAAAGGTAAGTCGCCAGGTTGACCGCGATTGCGCTGAAAAAGCCCGGCTGGCGCCAGTCAGCCATATAATTGCCGCCCGCATTCAGCTCCACCACGCCGCTGATCACCCGGGCGTGGTAGCCGAGATAAACCAGCGAGATGACGGCGTAGACCGCCAGCACGCCGTAAAAGCGTGGAGCGTGGAGCGTGGAGCGTAGAGAGGCTTCTGAGTTCCGGGTTCCCCACCAGGCTTCACCGGCGAGGCGAGTGGGTTCTGAATTCTGCGCCCGGCGATAGAACATCAGGTCGTAAAAAAACGCCACCGTGGGAAACATGATCGCCATCTCCTTGGAGCAAAGCGCGAGAATCAATCCGCCCGCAGCCAGCGCCACCCAGCGCCAGCTTCCGGTCACACCGTCCGAGCGGGCGCGGACGTGGCCATAGAAGGCAATCGCGATAAACAGGCCTGCCAGCAGGTCGGCGTTGGCCGCAATCCACTGGACGCTCTCGCAATGAGCCGGGTGGGCCGCAAAAATCATTGCCGCGCCAAACGAGGCCAGATTTCTGCCAAAAATTGCCCGCGCGGTCGCGAGGAACACCATCGAAGTGGCCACGTGCAAGAGGATGTTGCTCAAATGGGATACCCAGGGAGCTCCTCCGCCCAGCGCTTCGGTGAGCACAAAGAGGAGCGTCACCAGCGGGCGGAAGAAGAAACCCGATTCCTGAATCCCCCGGATCTTGTGCATCGCCATCCAGTAGCTGTCATTGTCCTTTGCGGAATACGACCACGGTTTCCACCACTCGCCGCCGTCCATGCCTGCGATCTTGTTCAGGTGCCAGAAGTCGTCCATGAGGAAAAAATTTCCCAGCGAGTTGGCGAAGGTCAGAAAAGCGAGGGCGGCAATCAGTGCATACGCCCAGCGCGATGAGCCGATCCTGGCGATCGGCCCTGGTGCCGGCGCGGCGATCCCGGAGGAGAGGCACGACTCCGGATCATGTCTTTCGAGTCCGGTGTTCAACAAGGCGTCCATACCCCACGGGTTACCGGATGGCAAATCTGGTGAGTCAGTCCCCCGCCGGATAGGAGGATTTTTGGAGAAACTCGCGGGCCTGCGAACCCACTTTCGGATCATCCCTCAAGCCTTGCATGATCGACATGGCTTCGTCTGGCGCCTTGAACTTGCCCAGCGCGACTGCCAGCTCCAACAGGCAGTAACTGTCCTTTTCGCGCGGCACCTGCCTTTTGAGGATCGGGAGCACCCGCTCCCGGTCATCCATCTTCCGAAACGTCCTCACCACCGAGCACCGGACAAACCATTTGTCGCTCTCCAGGTGCTTTTCGAGCATCGCCAGGTCGACGTCCGGAAGATTCGCCAGGCGGGTGCTCGCCCAGTTGCCTTTGCCATGATAGATCAGAAAGACGTAAAACTGCTGGCGGAACGCAAACCAACCTCCGATTGCCGCGCCGATCAGAAGAAGACAAACACCCAAAATCATCCAGTTCTTCGCCTTCATTGCTTCCGTCGCTGGTTTGGCGTCATCCCGGCAGAACGATCCGGAAAGTCGTGCCCTTTTCGGTCTCCGTCTGATAAGTCACCTTCCCGCCGTGGGATTCGACCACCTTGCGGACGATGGAAAGTCCGAGCCCCGTCCCGTCCCTCTTGCCGGCGGTCACGAACGGCTCGAAAAGCATGTTCCGGATGGTTTCAGGAACCCCCGGTCCGTTGTCGGAGATGACGATGCTTGTTTCCTGCTCGCCCTGCGACGTCTCCAGGACGATCTTTGCCTCACTGCGCCCTTTCAGCGCCTGAATGGCGTTTTTGATCAGGTTGGTGACCACGCGGCCAAGCTTGGTCGGGTCGATCTCAATTTTCCTCGGCGCCTTCAGCTTCAACTCGAATGCAATGTTCGCCGCGCGGCATGTTTCGGCGAAGAAGTCATGGCTCTGCGTGATGATGTCATCCAAACGCGCCAGAACCTTCATCAACTCGATCCGGTCGCGCGCAAATTCCAGCAATTCATGAATCATCGCCGTCAGCCGGTCGATCTGCTGGAGGAGAAGGTCCGCCACCTTCTTGCTCTTTTCGTCCTGCGCCTTCATCCCCAAAAGCTCCGCTGACATCCGCATCGCAGCCAGCGGGTTTTTCAAATCATGCACGATTCCGCCAACCATGTTGCCGAGCAGCGTCACCCGCTCGCTCGTCTCCTTCTGTCGGATCAGGGTTGTATTCACCTGGCGCATCCGGGCGGACAGCGTGCTCAAAAAGTGAATGACCACGTCCTTGTCCTTGGTGAGCAGTGCGTCGAGGATGGTGTCATCGAAGCTCCAGCCGGTCACGCGGGTGGACACCTTCGCCGTGGCGGACCGCCCCTGCCGGTCCAACAGCGCCAGTTCGCCAAGGAAATCCCCCTCCTTCAGCTCCTCAAGAAGAACCATGCGGTCCAACTGAAATTTTTTGAGCACCTGGACGATTCCCGATTCAAGCAGGTAGACCACGCTGCCCTCATCCCCTTCGTTGAAAAGTGTCAACCCTGCCGGAAAATCGAACCGTTTCGCCTTCTTTTCCAGGTCGGCCACCACCTCCGGCGGAATTCCCTTCATGAGGGCGTTTTCGGAAAGCTTTTTCATGATCAGGGGTTGTTCTGAATATCCGGAACTTGTAATCTGCCCGCGCCTGGTTGTAAAGGCCACCATGAGCGAAACGACGCAAAAAACACGAGAAATTTCCCTGGGGCACAGCCCCGACCCGGACGATGCGTTCATGTTCGATCCGCTCGCACAACACCAGATTGACACCGGCGGTCTGTCGTTCCGGCACATTCTCCAGGACATTCAGACGCTCAACGAGCGGACGATGCGTGGTGAGCTCGATGTCTCCGCCGTTTCGATCCACGCCTACCCGCGCGTCGCAGCAAACTACGCTCTGATGCCATGCGGCGCCAGCATGGGCGATGGGTACGGCCCCATGGTCGTCGCCTCCGAGCCATGCGATCCCAAGGACCTTCGCCGAATGACGATCGCCGTCCCCGGAACGCTCACCTCGGCGTTTCTCGCACTTCGGCTTTATCTGGGCGAGTTCAACCACATCGTCATCCCCTTTGATCAGATCTTTGGGGCCATTCGCGCCGGCAAGGTCCAAGCCGGCCTCATCATCCACGAAGGCCAACTCACTTATGAAAAAGAGAAACTTCACCGCATTATTGATCTTGGCGCCTGGTGGAAAGAGGACACCGGCTTGCCCCTCCCGCTCGGCGGCAACGTGATCCGAAAGTCGCTCGGGCCCGAGCTTGTCAGCAAAATCACCGCCATCGTCAAACAAAGCATCACCCACGCCCTTCGCAACACCGAGGAAACCATCCCCCGCGTCATGCGCTACGCACGCGACCTCGACCTGGTCCTCGCGAAAAAATTCGTCCGGATGTATGTCAATGACTACACGCTCGACTACGGCGAAAAAGGTCGCGCCGCCATCCGTGAGTTCCTCGAGCGTGGCCGCGCCGCCGGCATGATCCGTGAAAAGTTCAAGCTCGAGTTCGTCGAGCTTTAGCTTCGCGCGCTATCCCTTGGCCCAGCGGATCATCAGGAAGTATCGCTCGTCCTTCTTACCAACGTAGAAGCGGCCCTGGCTCGGCAGCATCGTCGGCGAAGTGATGTAGTAGACGATCATCATCCGCGTCACCGCCATTTCACCCTCAAAATTCGAGTGGGCGGTGGTCCCCGGCGGCAGGTCGGTGAACATCACCCTGGCGATGCCGTAATCAAACAGGCGCCCGATCTGGCGGATGTCGTCGTCCGGGAGATAGTTGTTGTAAAAAAGCTGCCGGATCTTCCGGATGTTCGCCTCCTTGTGCGCCTCGATGAATCGCTGGGAAAGCTCCTCCTCGCTCATCGCCGGCCCATCCGGATTCGCCGTCTTGTCGTACCGGTCAACCCACGCGTTGACATCGACTGGCGTGTCCTTGGCCAGCTTGGCGACGAACTCCATCGGCTTGAAAAGGATTTTCGCCACGCCATCCGCCCTGGGCTCGGGAACCCCGGGCTGCGCCTGTTTCGCCCACGCCGTATGCGGTCTGCGGTAGTTAACGTATCCGGCCAGATAGCCGGCGACCATCAACAGAATGACAAAGATTTGCAGTTTGGTCTTCCAGGTCAAGTTGAACCTCCGTTTTCCTCCTGCTTATCAGAAATTCCGCCCTTTTCAAGAATACGCACGGCCTCCTCCAGGTCGGAATCGCGGACCACCTTCATCGAGTCACTTTTTGACGGGGATGAATTCAAACTTGTCAACCAACCCCTTTTCCTTCAGCAAGCCGTTCAGCTCCTGGATGATTCGCGTGTTGTCCTGGACGACCTGATACTCCTTCCAAAAGCCATACAGATTGAAGGCGACCGCGAACCACGCTGCCCAGCGATGCCACTCAAACGACAGGCCGAAGTGGTAACCCTCGTGGCGGATCAGCTTCGCATGATGCCAGCCGCCGAGAAAGACAACGCTCATGATTAAAAGACAGCCGAGGTAAGCGTAGGGGGAGATTTTCGCGCGGTTGCGCCGGACCCGCCTCTGGAATCCCGTCTCCGGATCGTCCGACAGGCCGTACGCTCCAATCGCTTCCTTGATCCCTTTGCTGGATCCGGCCATGTGAATGATGACCAGGCAATGCGTGAACATCGTGAAGATCCCGGTAAACACGCCGGCTGTGAAATGCCACCACGCCCCCGGGTCGGCGGCGCGACCGAGGTAGGCCGTGGCGATCGTCACGATCAGGAAAATCACGTTCCAGATCGCCACGCCGCAAAAGATGATGGACATTCCGGACATTTCTTTCTGGTACAGCGTACGGCGTACAGCGTACAGCGTAAAACCAGGATGAAGTCCGAAAATCTGATCCTCTTGCTCGCGCCCGTGGTGATCGACCGCAGACTGAAGGTCATCCCCCACGGCTTTGTCGCGATCTGCGGTGAACGGACGCTCGGGACGGGCGCCCAAAGCCGGCTTTCAATCCCGAAAAACGCGAAAGTCATCCCGCTCAAAAACCGGATCCTCATGCCCGGTCTGGTCAATGCGCACTGCCACCTCGATTATACTTTGATGAAGGGTGGGGTTCCGGCTGCCGGCGGTTTCACCGAGTGGGTGTCGCGCATCGTCGAAAAAAAACGCTCGTGGTCCGATGCCGATTACAAAACTTCGATCCAGCGCGGAATGCTCCAATGCCTCGAATCTGGAACCACCACGATCGCCAACATCACCTGCGTCCCGCACCTCATCTCATCCCTGAACCTCAAAGACACACCTGGGATTTGGTGGTTTGTTGAACTACTCGACTTGGGCCGTGCCGGCCAGTCAACCGCAGGTGAGTGGAAAAAAAATCTTGCGGCGCGCTCGGCCCACAGGCGGCTTTCACTCTCGCCACATGCCCCTTATTCCGTGACACCGGGACTTTTCCAAAAGGCCGTCACCTTCTGCGATAATCACCGCCTGCCCTGGACCACGCACGTCGCCGAATCGCGAGATGAATGGGACATGTTCCACAACGCTTCGGGGCCCCTGTTTGATTGGGTCAGAAACATCGGCAGCGACATGTCCAACTGCGGAAACAAAACGCCTTTTCAGTGCCTTCTCGAGTCATGCCGAGCGGCCCGCCCGCCCCGGCGCCCCGTGACTCCGAACACGCCGTCACCCGCGCACCGGAAAATGCATTCGCGGGCGCCGGCGATCCTGGCCCACATGAACTGCTTATCGGATCAGGATCTGCGGTCGCTCAAGACCCATCGGGGGCATTTTTCGATCGCTCACTGCCCGCGTTCGCACGCCTTTTTTCACCACCCCCCTTTCCGGTTGAATGACCTTCGTGCGCTCGGCGTCAATCTTTGCTTGGGGACGGATAGCTTGGCCAGCAACCGGAACATGAACATGTTTTCAGAAATGAGAAAACTGGCTCAAAAATTCCCGAAGATTCCGGCCAAGAGCGTGGTTCAGATGGCCACTGAAAACGGTGCCATCGCGCTGGGAGAACGCGAAAACTGGCCTCATTGGGCCGATTGGATCGCGATACCCCACCGAGGCGCCGACCCCTTCAAAAGCATCATAGCATTTGCGGATTCGCCGTCTTTTGTTATGGTGGCAGGAAGGATCGTCAAAAAATAAGGTCATGAAACATCCCCAGAAGCTGATGAGCCTTGCGTTGGCTGTCGCGCTGGCCGCGCTGGCAGCGGGGGCCTCACAGGCGCAGTCCGCGACCGGCGGCGGCGAGGGCTCGAAAAAAGAGTCCCCGTTTGGCAAGGGAGGCGACTCCAAAAACTTCGAAGTGCCCAAACTGCCGAAGAAACCCGTCGACACGCCGAGCGTCGAGGATCCTGACTTTGTCGCCGCTCGCCAGCTCTTCTGGTCGGGAAGTTACAATCAGGCCGAACACCTTTTCCTTTCCTACCTCGAGAAGAATCCCGACGACGAGCCGACCAAGGTTTTCCTGCAGATGATCCATGAAGCCCGGCACTACGATCCAGAAAAGGAAAAGGCCGTTCGCAAGGCGCTCGAGGATGTCCGGTTCAAGCGCATCGATTGGAAGGAGATGCCTCTCGACGCGGCAATCTCCTTTCTGCGTGAGGAAACCCGCCGCCAGGTTCCGGAAGGTGAGGCTGTCAACTTTGTCAACCTGGTTCCCGCTTCCGCCGGCCAGAAGAAAATCACGCTCAATGCCGAGGATGCGACGCTTAACGATCTGCTCAAGCAGATCTCCGAGCAAGCGGGTGTCTTTCACCACGTCGACTCGGACGGAATTGTCTTCGAGACTAAGGCCAGATCCATTTAGCACGCGATGCGCCTGTTAAGATTGTTGGTGAAATGTCGCTAGGAAATTGTTAACTATCCCATGCATGGAGGTTAACAACCCAGCTTCCGACACTTTGCTGGTCTTCGGCGCATCGGGAACTCTTGGAAGCGCCGTCGTTCGCGAGGCCCGCCAGTCCAGGTCGTTCCCCACCGTTGCCGCCTGTGGTTTTCGCCGCCTGCCCGATGGCGACCTCCGCTTCCAGTTTGACGTCCTCGATGCCGCCGCGCTTGACGCCTTTGCCGACAAACTCGCCACAAGCAACCTTCACGTGTCGGCTGTCGTTCATTGCATCGGCGCGACGCGCGATGCGTTGCTCCCCCAAACCTCGCCGCAAGAATGGGATGAGGTCGTCGATCTGAATCTGCGCAGCGCGTTTCTCGTGGCCCGCCGTTTCCTGCCGGTCTTCGTTTCCCAGCGGCGCGGGCATGTTGTTTTTGTCGGCTCGCACGCGGGACGCAGCGGCCGCGCGGGCCAGACGGGTTACGCCGCCGCGAAATCGGGATTGATCGGGCTGGCGCAAAGCATCGCGCGCGAATACGGCAGGCGCAATATCCAGGCCAATGTCGTCCTGCCCGGTTTCCTGCCCGGCTCGCCGATGGTGCGCCGGATGGACCCGGAAACGCTCCGGCAGTTCGAGTCGGAAAACACTCTGGGCTCCCCTTCGACCGCAGCGGAAGTCGCGCAGTTCATCCTCCACCTCTTATCGATGGACCATGTTTCCGGACAGGTCTTCGCCCTCGACAGCCGCATTCTTCCCCAACACTAGGATGAAAAAATTCCTCGAACACAAATTGGCCGAAGCGAAAAGGCAAAACCTTTACCGCAGGCTTCGGAAGGTGGAATCCGCCCAGGGGCCCGTTGTTACCGTCTCCGGACGCAGGCTTCACAACTTTTCCTCCAACGACTACCTCGGCCTCGCCGCCGATCCCGAACTGAAGAAAGCCGCGGCGGCCGCGATTCGCAAGTTCGGGACCGGGGCCGGCGCCTCCCGCCTGATCTCCGGCAACCTTGGTCCCTGTTCCCATCTGGAGCTGGAGCTGGCCCGTTTCAAACAAACGGAGGCGGCGCTGGTATTCAACAGCGGTTACGCCGCCGCCATGGGCACGATCCCTTCGCTCCTCGGCCCCGGTGATACCGTGATCGTCGACAAGCTCTGCCACGCCTGCATCATTGATGCGTCCCGCCAGTCCGGCGCCACGATCCGCGTCTATCCACATCTTAACTTGAAAAAGCTCGAAGAGCATCTCGCGTGGGCCAACCGCAGCAAGGATCCGAATTCAAATATTCTGGTCGTCACCGAAACCGTCTTCTCGATGGATGGCGACATCGCCCCGCTCGATCGAATCGCCGAGCTTAAGAACAAATATCGCGCGTGGCTGATGATCGACGAGGCGCATGCCACGGGCGTTTTCGGAAAAAATGGCCGCGGTCTTGCCGAACAGTTTGGCGTGGAAAACGAGGTCGAAATCACCATGAGCACTCTCGGCAAGGCGCTCGGCAGCGCGGGCGGCACGATCAGCGGGAGCCGGGCGTTGGTGGACTTCCTCATCAATCACGCCCGCAGTTTCATTTTTTCCACCGGCCTGCCGCCGGCGACTTGTGCGGTGGCAACCGCCGCATTGAAAAAAATCCACGGCTCGCCGTCACTCCGCAAACGACTTTGGGACAACATCGCGTTATTTTGCAAGCGGCTTGGCCGCGATCCCGTCTCGCCGATCATTCCGGTTGAAATCGGCGACGAGGCCCGTGCCGTCGATGTGTCACGCAAACTCTGGGAGGCGGGTTTCTTCGTCCCGGCCATCCGCTTTCCAACGGTGTCGAGGGGGAAGGCCAGACTCAGAGTTTCGATCTCGGCGGCACATTCCAAGAAACAACTCGAAGAGCTTGCAGATCAACTGAAGAAGATTTGAGCAACATGAATCAGAAATATCGCCAGTTGGCCAAGCTCGACAAGAAATATACCTGGCACCCGTTCACGCAGATGAGCGAATGGATCAAATCGGATCCGATCATCCTGACCCGCGCAAAGGGACCGCACGTGTTCGACGTGCGAGGCCGCCGTTACCTGGATGCCAACTCCTCGATCTGGACCAACACCCACGGCCACGGCCATCCACGCATCCGCCGCGCGATCGAAAAACAGCTGCGCAAGCTTTCGCACAGTTCCTACCTTGGCCAGGGCAATGAGCCGGCCTCGCTACTGGCGGAAAAACTCGTCCGCCTCACGCGCAAACTCCCCCGGCCGCTGAATCGCGTCTTTTACTCTGACGACGGCTCGACGGCGCTCGAGGTTGCGCTCAAAATGAGCTTCCAATACTGGCTGCAGCAAAAAAAAGAAAAGCCGCGCCGCCGTTTTCTCGCGCTCGAAGGCTCGTATCATGGCGACACGCTCGGCGCCGTCAGCCTCAGCCATGTTCCCCTGTTCGACGGGAAATTCAAACCGCTGTTGGTGAAGTCCGATCAGGTCATGGCGCCGTCCTGCTATCGGTGCCCGTTCAACCGCGCAAAGCCTGCCCGCGAAAACGCGATGCTCGCGCGCCGCTGCAACTGGGAATGCGTTGCCCTGGCTGAGAAAAAATTGAAATCCAGAAAATACGCCGCGTTCGTGGTCGAGCCGGCGGTCCAGGGCGTCGCCGGCATGGTCGTTCATCCACCGGGTTACCTGGCTAGGATCGCCCGCACCGCCCGAAGGACGAACACGCTTCTCATCCTGGATGAGGTGATGACAGCTTTCGGCCGGACTGGGACCATGTTCGCCTGCGCCCAGGAGCGCGTCACACCGGACTTGCTGTGTCTGGCGAAGGGTTTGACGGGCGGAACGATGCCGCTTGCCGCAACACTCACGACCGAGCGGGTGTTCCAGGCGTTCCTCGGAGAGTTCCACGAACTGAAAACGTTTTTTCACGGCCACAGCTACACGGGAAACCCGCTGGGTTGCGCGGCGGCCCTGGCCAATCTGGAAATCTTCGAGCGCGAAGGCACCTTCGATCGCATCCGGCGGTTGGAAAGAGTCCTGGCACGCTGCTTGGAACCCCTCTGGAATCTCCCGCATGTCGGCGACATCCGGCAAAAAGGGCTGGTCGCAGGCATCGAGCTGGTGAAGAACTGGAAAACTCGCGGGCCGTATCCGTGGCAGGAGCGAATGGGGGCAAAAGTTTGCCACCTCGCCAAAAAGAAGGGCGTTCTCACCCGCCCCATCGGCGATGTCATCGTGTTGATGCCGCCGTACTGTGTAACACCCAGGCAGATTGAACGGATATGCAGAGTCATCTACGACGCAATCTCGCTTAGCACTTCAGCGCTGGAGAGGAAACTCGCCCGTGCCAATGAGAATGACCGGCGCTGAAGTGCTCCGGAAGCAGGATCAATCATGAAAGCATCGGCTGGGCTCGCAAAATTGATTCTCCGAAGGAGAATCAAAGGACTGTTCATAACAGGTACTGACACGCACATGGGCAAAACATTCATCACCGCCCATCTGGTCCGGAGACTTCAAGACTCCGGGCTTCGCGCCGTTGCGATCAAGCCCGTCGCATGCGGCCGTTGCGGGCGCGCGGACGCCGTGACCTACTGGAAGCTGGCCAAAAAAAGAATTCCGCTCGGCACAATCAACCCTTGCTGGTTTCACAAACCGCTTGCTCCGGTCGCGCAGAGATTGAAACCCAGCATTCCCCTTGCCAGGATTCGCGGCACTTTGCGAAAACTCCAGAGACAATACGACATGGTCCTCGTCGAAGGGGCCGGCGGTCTGCTCACCCCCCTCACCTGGTCGATGTCGGTCCGCGACCTTGCCGAATCACTCCGGTTGCCCCTGCTGGTCATTGCCCGCGCGGGCCTCGGCACGCTCAATCACACCCTCCTCACGGTGGAAGCAGCACGCTCCACCGGCCTCAAAGTGCTCGCCGTCATTCTCAATGACCATGACGGCACCCACGCCGCGGCGACCCCGGGAAACCGGCGGGTTCTGAAAAAAATGTTGAAGGTGCCGGTGTTCGTGGAGCCGTACTGTCCGCCAGTTTAAAACCCTAGCTTCATCGATTCCCTCCAACGCGGCGAATGCGAATGCCCCTGGACCGGGCCCCGCGGAGGAACCGGCCGACAGGCACGGCCTGTTCCGGGGCGAAAACGCCGGCCTTTTTGATGTCAGGCAGCATCGAGGCGACAATCGCCGGCGGGATCGCGGTGTCGATCGTCCCAGCACTCACCCCCGCGCGCGAACGGATCATGGCGTAGGCCATCACCCGGGCTTTCCGGCCGTTTTTCCAGCCGTGGACCCGTGCGCAGGTGATCTCCATATCCTTCACGTGTGTTGGCATCACGAACTTTGTTTTCTTGCCGGGGCGAAGCAAGGCCCGGATCAGCGGCTCTTCGAAGCCGATCTTGAAGCTCACCTGCCGGACGCCCTTGCTTCGGAAGCTTGCCGGCAGCGTGGCGACCTCGGAGTGAAGCGTGTAAAAGACAGTTTGATCACCGATGGGTTTTGGAAATGGAAATTTTTCCTTCCCCGTGCGCGCCGGCATGGCGTGGTAACGGCCCCGCGCGAAGACCCATGGCTTCAGCGTCAATTCCTCCCGGATGGTCCCGATCGCATAGGGAACCTCGACGACGCCCCTCGGCATTTTTCGATGGGCAAGACTCCGTGCGCCCACCCTGATCTCGATCGAGTTAATCCTCTCCATCCCCTCGGCGGCATGGACGGCGAGCAGATTGGACAGTCCCGGCGCGCAGCCGATGCCCAGAATGGCCAGCCGCTTCTTTCGCTCGAACGCACGATGCAGCCTGAGTTGTTTGCGGGTGTAGTGAAACAAACCGCCGAGGTCGAGGTAATGGACGCGCGCGCGCAAGGCGGCCTTCATGGCGGGAAGATTGAGATGATGGGTGGTGGCATTGACCATCGCCAGATGTCCGCGCAAGAACCGGACCAATTTCGCAGGCTCGCGAAGCAAATCGACTTTTTTCCAGGCGAGACGGCGATGGTATTTCTTCACCCATGTTGGCGGATGCTGATCGTAGAAGTCAGTGCGGGTGTCCGCGACGGTGACATGCACTCCGGGAGACGAGAGCAACTCTCGAACGATCTCGCGGCCCAT
>JAHFSZ010000006.1:0-7448 GCA_023265515.1 Verrucomicrobiota bacterium | reverse complement strand
TCAGCGTCGGAAATAGTCAAGGGCATCAGCGTCCGGATGACGTTGCTGAAAACGCCCGCGGAAAGGATCAGAAGGCCCGACTCGTAACATCGCCTGACCAACTCGGAGGTCTTTTCCGGCGCGGGTTCCAGCGTTCGCCGGTCCTTGACCAGTTCAATGGCCCGCATGGAACCGAGACCGCGAGCGTCGCCGACGATGTCGTACTTTTTATGGAACTGCTCGAAACGCCGGCGAATTTTTTCACCCATCTGGCGCGAACGCTCAATGAGCTTTTTTTTGCGCATGACGTCGATCGCCGCCAGCGACGCGGCGCACGCCAGCGGATTGCCGCCATAGGTGCCGCCCAATCCACCGACATGGACCGAGTCCATGATCTCGGCTCGCCCGGTGACGGCGCCCAGTGGAAGTCCCCCGCCCAGGGATTTCGCCATGGTGATGAGATCGGGTTGAAGACCATAATGTTCCGAAGCGAAGAATTTGCCGGTCCGGCCGAATCCGGTCTGGACCTCGTCGGCAATGAAAAGAATTCCGTTGTCGCGGCAAATCTTCGCTAGACCCTGGACGTAACGCTTTGGCGCCACGATGAAGCCCCCCTCACCGGTGACCAGTTCCATCACGACTGCCGCAACCTGGCTCGGGTCGACCTGGGATTTGAAGAAATCCTTCACGTGATGGAGGAGCGCATCGACGAACTCTTCGCCGGTCACTTGCGGCGGCCGGCGATAAATATAAGGATAAGGCAAACGATACACTTCGGGCGCAAATGGGCCGAAGCCAAATTTGTAAGGCTTCACCTTGCTCGTCAGCGTCAGCGCCAGCAGGGTCCGGCCATGAAAGCCGTGCTCAAAGCAGACAATGGCGGAACGTTTCGTGTAGTAACGCGCGATCTTCACCGCGTTTTCCACCGCCTCGGCGCCGCTGTTGACCAGGAAAGTTTTTTTGGCAAAGCGCCCCGGCGTCACTTTCCCGAGGACCTTCGCCAGGTGGGTGTAGGATCCATACGGCGTGATGTGAAAACAGGTGTGAAGAAATTGATTGGATTGATCCTTGATCGCTTTGACCACTTCGGCCGGACGGTGTCCCATGTTCAGGGTTCCGAGCCCGCCGGTGAAATCGATGTACTGATTTGCGTCGACGTCCGTCAGGAGCGCGCCCTCCGCCTTCGCCACGAAGATCGGCGTCACATGGAACACTCCCTGCGGGACGTAGCGCTTGCGCTCGGCCATCAGCCTGCGGCTGACAGGTCCGGGAATGGCGGTCTTGATCCGTATGAACTTCATATTTCTAATTTCTCATTTCTGATTTCTAATGATCACTGCACTTTCCTGACGAGGTCATCCCCATTGCCATTCTCATCAATGCCGTTCGCTCCGAGAGAGCGAATCGTAAGATTACTGCCGTTATTTGAAATGGCGATTCGCTTCTCGATGACCATGGGCAAATTCGATTAGAAATCAGAAATGAGAAATGAGAAATCAACTAATACCACCCGATTGGATTCTGATTGAGGTTGATATGCACCTGCTTGACCTCCAAAAACTCCTCGATCCCCTGCAGACTCATCTCCCGCCCATGTCCGCTCTGCTTGTAGCCGCCCCACGGGGCTTCGACGTAGCACGGCTGCATGGTATTGACCCAGACGATGCCGGCGCGGAGGTTCTTGACGACATTGAGGCATTTGAAAATATCGCGTGACCAGACGGCAGCGGCGAGGCCATAGGGCGTATCGTTGGCAATCTGGAGCGCATCGTCTTCGTCCTTGAACGGGATGCACGCCACGACCGGGCCGAAAATCTCCTCCCGGGCGATTCTTGTTTTATTGTCGGTTTCGAAAATCGTCGGCTCAACAAAATAACCGGCTTTCAAGTTCTTTGCGGAGGGCCGCCTGCCGCCGATGACGAGCTTCGCCTCCTTTTTGCCCATCTCAATATAACTCATCACCTTGTCGAGGTGATCCGCGCTGACGAGCGGACCCATCTTGGTGTCGCGCTTCATCGGGTTGCCGAGTTTCACCCGCTTCGTCTTTTCCTTCATCCGGTCGATGAATTTCTTGAAAATGTCCTTCTGAATGAGGACACGGGATCCGGCAGAGCAAACCTCGCCCTGATTGATGAAAACGCCGAAAAGCGCGCCGTCGGTGGCAGCGTCGAGGTCAGCGTCGGCAAAAAAGATATTCGGCGATTTACCCCCCAGCTCCAGCGTGACTTTCTTCAAATTGGAATTGGCCACGCCGCGCAGGATGTTTCGGCCGGTTTCGGTTCCCCCGGTGAACGCGATCTTGTCGACGCGCATCGATTCGACGATCGTGGCCCCGGCCGCCGTGCCATCCCCCGTCACGACATTGATCACGCCCGGCGGCAGCTCCGGGATCTCTTTCTGGACCAGGCGCATGAACTCGAGCATCGTGAGCGGCGTCTGCTTCGCCGGCTTGACGATGACCGTGCAGCCAGCGGCGATCGCCGGGCCGAGCTTCCACGCGGCCAGCATCAGCGGATAATTCCACGGCACAATGAGACCCGCGACTCCGACAGGTTCCTTGAGCGTGAAGTTGATGGCATTGTCGGGCACCGGAAGCGTCTCTCCGTGAATCTTGTTCGCAAGGCCGCCGTAATATTCCAGGCAGGTCGCCGTATCGGCCATGTCGAATTCGCTCTCGACGATCGGTTTGCCCGTGTTGAGCGTCTCGAGCTCGGCCAGCATCGAGGCATGTTTGCGGACCAGCTCGGCCATCCGAAATAAGATTCGTCCACGCGCCTGCGCCGTGCTCGTCCGCCACGGGCCCTTGTCGAAGGCGTCGCGCGCCGCGTGGATGGCTGCCTCCACTTCACCGAGGGTGGCTTCAGGAACTTTGGCAAAGACGCGCCCGTTGGCTGGATTGATGATCTCGCGGGAGTGCGCGCCGCGAACCGCTTCGCCATTGATGAACATCGGGTAAGTTTTCATCGAAACCCTCCTGGGATGTGACAGCAGTGTCAGGAACTTTTGTACTGGCCGGTCTTCTTGTATTGGCGGGAAACTTCTTTCAAACAGTCTTCAAGACGGTCGAGGACCTCGTCGATGAGACGCTTGCTGATGTTGAGCGCCGGCTCGATCCGGATCGTCCGGGCGCTGATGAGCGTCCCCGCGACCAGCACGCGGCGGCGGAATAATCCCGCGGCGATCTGGTAGCCGGTCTCGTTGGTGGCGAAGTCCATGCCGATCAGCAGGCCGAGGCCGTGAATGTCGCGCAGGATGTCGGGGAACCGGTCTTTGAATTCGTGCAGGTGTTTCATGACATATTCGCCCTTCTCCGCCGCCTGTTCGGCCAGCTTTTCCTCGAGCATCACGTTGATGGCCGCGATGCCGGCGGCGCAGGCGAGCGGATTGCCGCCGAAGGTGGAGCTGTGGATGAAGGGATTCTCCTCCATGACCTTCCAAATACGCCTGTTCGAAATGAACGCGCTCAATGGCATGACGCCGCCGCCGATGCTCTTGCCGAGGCACATGATGTCGGGAACGACATTCCAATGCTCACAGGCGAAGATTTTCCCGGTGCGTCCGAAACCCGTCTGCACCTCGTCCAGGATCAGCAGCACATCGTGCTCCGTGCACAACTCGCGCGCCCGCCGCAGGTAATCATCCGGAGGAACGATCGCGCCCGCCTCACCCTGGACCGGCTCGAGGATCAGCCCGGCGATGTCCTCACCGACGGTCGAGAGTTTTTTAAACTCCTGCTCCAGTGCCTTCGTCTCACCGAATGGGACGAAATGAATGTGGGGCAGAAGCGGCTCGAACGGCCGGCGATAGAGATGCTTTCCCATCACCGACAGCGAGCCCATGCTCTTGCCGTGGAAACCATTCACCGCGGAGATGAAGCCGACCTTCTTCGTATAAAGACGCGCGAGTTTGAGCGCGCCTTCCACCGCGTCGGTGCCATTATTGATAAAAAAACATTCCTGCAGGTTTCCGGGAGCAAGCCCGGCGAGCAATTCCGCGAGCGCGCCGCGCCATGGGTCGAGCAACTCCTGGCTCGAAAGCGGCATCCGTTTCAATTGCGCCTCCACGGCCGCGATGATTTTCGGGTGGCACATTCCCATGTTGTAGATCCCGTAACCACCGAGACAGTCGATGAAGGTGCGTCCCATCAGGTCGCGCATCAGCGAGCCCTGGCCATCCCACTCGAGCGCGGCGAAGTCGGCCGCCTCAGCCACCGACTTGCGATAGATCAAAAAACCCCGGTTATAGAAGTTTTCGAAATTTTCCAGAGTCATCCGGATGATCTGCTGCTTCCGTTTTTTGGTGAGTTCGGCTTTGCCGGTAAGAAGGTTGAGATATGCCCGCGATTTTTCGAGAATCTCTTCGGGACTGAAAACGCGGCATTCGATCGACTTTGGCCGCTTGCCGGATTTGCTGTAGATGACCTTCGACTTCAGGTCGCAGGACTCGCGATTCAACTGATAGGTCTTGGTGTCATAGGGCACGCGGCCCGGCTTTGGCGCGGCGTTCTTTTGGGGTTCCTGCTTCCGGAACCGACCCAGAAGGGATTTGAGAATCGGTTTTTTCATGGAGGACCCTCTCTTGAACTATCGCCCGGCATCATTTGAAAGGCAAGCCGCCATAAGCGGATAGCGTGGAGCGTGGAGCGGATAGGGGAATTCTTCAGGTGATTTTTTCCTACACGCTATCCGCTGTACGCTGTACGCTCTGCAAATGCTCGAAAAATCCCAGCGGATCGAAATGGAAATCACGGACGTCGCCTTTGGCGGCAAAGGCGTCGGGCGGCATGAAGACCGGGTGGTCTTCGTTCCGTTTGTCGACACCGGCGAGCGGGTCTTGGCTGAAATCACTCACATCAAAAAGAATTTCGCCGAAGCGCGCTTGCTGGAGATTCTGAAACCCTCTGCCCGGCGCGCCGATCCCCGCTGCAAATACTTCCGAGCCTGCGCCGGATGTCAGTATCAGCACTTGGATTATCCGCGCCAGCTTGAAATCAAAGCCAAGCAGTTGAAGGATACGCTCCGCCGGATCGGCGGCCTTGACATCGAGGTGGAGCCCGTCACCCCAAGCCCCCTGCCGTATGCCTACCGGAACAAGCTGAGCATCACCTGGATCTCGGGACGGCTTGGCTTGTTCGCCGAAGACAACTGCACACTGGTCGGAGTCGAGCAGTGCGAAATCGCCCAACCGGAAGTGAACCGGAAACTGGCTGAGTTGAGAAAACGCAAGATCACACCTCCGCGCTCCGGAAAAAATCGGCAGAGCTTCATCATCCGAACCGAGGAGCTCGAGAAACAACTTCCTCCCCATGCTTTTGCGCAGGTGAACGATTCGATGTCGCCGATCATGAGGCAAACGGTCATGGATCTGTTGAAGCCGGCGGACGTGCTGATCGACGCCTACTGCGGTGCGGGATTCTTCGCGCTCGAACTGGCCGGCAAGGTGAAAAAAGTGATCGGCATTGAAGTTCACCGCGAATCGATTGATCGCGGCCGGAAGGAAGCGGAAAAACGCGCGCTCGGAAACGTGGAATGGATCGCCGGCACGGTTGAAGAGGTTCTCGCGCGAACACCCGTGCCGCCTCGTTGCACCCTCCTTCTGGATCCGCCGCGCGAGGGCTGCCTCCCCCCCGTGATCGACTGGATCCTGAAACACCGCCCTGGCCAGGTGATTTATGTTTCCTGCAACCCAAGCACGCTGGCGCGCGACCTCAAAATGCTTTCAACCGCCTTTCAGGTTGAAAGGGTCGTGCCGCTCGACATGTTTCCGCAGACCAAACACCTGGAAGTCGTCTGCAGCTTGATCATGAAAAACCGGTGAGCCTAACGTTTTCCGCCCAGAACCTCTAAAATTTTGTCGTGAATGCCTCCAAATCCTCCGTTGGAAAAGACAACGATCACGTCCCCGTTTTTGGAATCACGCTTGATGGTTTCAATGATTTCATCGACCCCGGGTAAATAATGGGCGGTTTTGCCCTGCCGGCGGATACTTTCCACAACGGTTTCCGGATTGAGCCGCTCGGCAGGCGGAATCTGTTCGAGCCGCGCCACCTTGCTGATGCAGACGATATCGGCGGCGGCGAAACACTCGCCCAGCTCCTTTTGGAAAATGGATCGGCGCGTCGTATTGGAGCGCGGCTCAAAAATCGCCCAAAGCCTTCGGCCCGTGTACCGATGCCGAAGGGACTCGAGCGTCTGCCGAATCGCGGTCGGATGGTGGCCAAAATCGTCGATGAGGGTCACTCCTCCGGCCTCGCCGCGAATCTCCTGCCGGCGGCGGACGCCCTCGAACCTCGCAAGGGCTGACGCGATCTCCGGCAGCGGAATCTGATAGAAGTGCGCCGCGGCGACCGCCATTGCCGCATTGCGAACGTTGAATGCGCCGAGCATGGGAACGACAAAATCGCACTCAAGCATGCGGAACGTTGCGTGGTCGTGTCCGTCGATGAAGGTCTGGATGTGAAGGCCCGAGTTTGGGGAGAAACCAACTTCGAGGACTGGCGCGAAACTGTTCTTCACCACCTCCAAGGCGCTGGGGTCGTCGGCGTTGACCAGGATCATGCCATTTTTCGGGACGATGTTCACGAGCCGCCGGAAGGAAAGCTTGATCTCGTCGAGCGTCGCAAAAATATCGGCGTGGTCGAACTCGATATTGTTGATGATGAGCAGCTCCGGCAGGTAGTGCAGAAATTTGGAGCGTTTGTCGAAAAACGCCGTGTCATACTCATCTCCCTCGATGACGAAGTGCTTCCCTTTGCCGAGCGCGGCCCCCTGGCCGAGGTTGTTTGGAATGCCGCCGATCATATAGCCCGGAGACCGTCCGGTCGCCTCGAAGATCCAGGCGATCATCGACGCGGTGGTCGTCTTGCCGTGCGTCCCGCTCACCACAATGTTGTGCCTGCCGCGCAAACAGAACTCCCTGAGCGTCTCAGGCATGGATAAGTAATAAAGCTTTTGCTCAAGCACGGCCTCAAGCTCGGGATTTCCGCGCGAGATCGCATTGCCGATCACCGTCAGGTCGGGAACCGGCTCCAGGTTCTCCGGCTTGTAAGGCGAAAAGATTTGGATGCCTCTTTTTTCGAGGAAGGCCGACATCGGGGGGTAAACGTCCTGGTCCGAACCGGTGACCTGGAACCCCTGCGCCTTCAGGAGGCCGGCCGTACTGGCCATCGCCGTGCCGCAAATGCCGATGAAATGGATGTGTTTGATCTTCTTCACAAAAAATTTCTCATTTCTGATTTCTAATTTCTGATGCACTGGACGGTGTGGTCCGAGGCGATGCGCAAATTTGTTGTACGCAGGCCTCCCAACACAACCGCAAGAACCGATGCTGGACAGCTTTAATTAGAAATTTGAAATTTGAAATCAGAAATTACTTAAAGAGGCTCGGAAGCCAAGTGGAAAGAGGTGGAATGTAAGTGATCAACAGGACACCCACGGACTGAATGGCAAGAATGGGCAAAATCGCCCGGC
>JAHFSZ010000055.1 GCA_023265515.1 Verrucomicrobiota bacterium | reverse complement strand
GTCTCTACCTCTCTGCTTTCTGCTTCAACCGCAAAAATCTGCTTAAATCCTTCTCTGAAACTCGGGTAGGTGGGAGACCAGCCGGTGGCTTTGAGCTTGGCGTTGGAGATTTTGCGGTGGGGCTTGGGGCCACGGCGCTTGCGCTGGGCGAGGGCTCCGGGGTCGAACACCGGCGGCTCGACCTCGACTTGCTTGGCAAGCCATTTCAAACACGTGGCGTAACGGACGGGCTCGTCGTCGACGACGTTGTAAACTTCGCGTTTCACATCGAGCTTGAGGACATGGAGGATGGCGGCGACGGCGTCGTCGCGGTGGATCTGGTTGATCCAGCGATTCGGGTCTTCGGGAAAGAACTGGACGCCGCCGCGCAGATCGTCGAGCAGCGCGTGACGGTCGGGACCGTAGATGCCGCCGAGCCTCAGGATGGCAATCGATGGAAAGTTCTTATCATCCAGAAGCATCCGCTCCGTTTCCAGGAGCACCTCCCGCATGGGCGAGGAGGGTTCCGCCTCGTCCTCTTCGGTGACGATGCTGCCGTCGGTCTGGGCATAGACGGAGGTGCTGCTCGTGTAAATCATTTGCTTGGGCGGCTTGGAGGAATATTTTTCGAGCAGGTCGCGGTTGCTCTGCCAGTAGATAGCGCGGTAGTCGCGGCCGCCGGAGGAGATGGTGTTGACGATCACGTCGGCGGATCGGGGAAGCCCGTTCAACCAATCCTTGTTTTGCACGTCAGCAATGATGGGCCTGGCTCCGATGGATTTCAGGCGGGTGTGGCGCTCGTCGGAGGAAGTGACGGCCAGCACTTCGGCGAAGCGCGCCAGTTTTTCAGCGAGCACGGTGCCGATGTATCCGCAGCCGACGATCAGGACCCTTCTTTGCATGGAATCGAAAAACCATACACCATTTTTCCCAAAAAATCATGCAAACCTTTTACAGGTGGGCTCAAAAACCCCTTAAGGCCTGCGGCAAGGGATGTTAGGGGAAAAGCGCGGACCCCTATACTCAGAAAAACCGGCCGGCGATTTTCTTCAGCAAGGTGCAAATCAAGCCGAGAACGCCGCTCGATCGGTGGCTGATGATGTAGGGAATGGCAAAGAGCGCAATCTTGAGCGCCTTGCGAAAGAGATGCAATCTTCCGGAAGCAAGCAGGCCGATCCCCGCCACCGCCGCGATCCCGCCGAATGTTTTCGAGTAGCGTGAAAAATTCCGGATGCCGTCGTCGAACGCCTGGAGAGGCTCGCTCACCTCCCGCCAGGTATCGGCGATGTTGGCGCGCTGAAGATCGAGCCGCGCGATCACCTCGGCCTTTTCGAGGCGAAAGGCTATGGGCCTCGCTGCACCCATTCGCGGTCCTTTCGAAGCTCTCCCAACGTGGTCGAGAAAAGCTTCGTCCTGGTGGTGTTCAATTTGTTCCTCAGCGTGAAGGCAAGGAAAGCCGCTGTCCCACCGTAGAGCAGCGTGATGATGATCAGCGCCGCGACCAGGTGGCCGGAGGAGATCGCGATCGCAATGATCAGCGCGGTGAAAACCATCAGGGCGAGAAGGCCAAGCACCGCGGCGCTTGCCAGCAGAACGATCATGGTGGCGACTCGGCGCCACTCCTCCTCGACCTCGATCTGAAAGAGCTCGAGCTTCGTGATGACGAAGTGGACGATCTGGTCGACCAGCCGCGTGATGGAGCCGAGCAGGCTTTTCGGCTCGGAAGAGCTATCCCCGGGCTCACTCATGAGGACATCAACGCGCGGTTCGGCTGATCAGGACGCCCAGCACGAAGCCGACGCCAAGGGCGACACCGGCCGACTGCCATGGGTTTTCGCGGACATACTCGTCGGCGGCTTTCGCGGCGACCGTCGCCTGGTCTTTGAGGTCCTCTTCGATCTCTGCGAGGCGTTCCTTGGCGGCTTCAAGATTTCGCTCGAGACGGGTGCGCACGGAGGCCGCCTTGTCGCCCAAGTCGTTCTTCACCTCGCCGAGCACCGTTTCAAGATCGTCGACGAGGGATTTCCAGTCATTTCTCAGCTTTTGCTTTGTGATGATGTCTTCCATGGGAAAGTCCTTGTTACGAGGTTTGTCCGTTTGTCAAAAAGGGGAAATTCATATTGTTGCAAAAGGCAGTTGAAGTCAACCCGGATTGGGCGTGTGCCGTCGTCAACGCTTCGTGACAGCGTGCTAAATCTTCAAAACATCCGCTGTATTGATGCCGAAGAGGCTCAGCTTGGTTTGGCGGTGGCGGAGTTGGAGGCGCTGGTCGCGGAAGGTGAGATAAAGAACGTCGAAGACCACCAGGGTGACGCCGAGGGTCGGAAGGGCGAGTATCAGGCCAACGAACCCGGCAATTTCTCCGGCGATGAAGAGGGCGAAGACGATGGCCACCGCATGGATTTTCATGCTCTTGCCGAGAACCATCGGGGCGACGAGAAAATCATCGATCATCTTGGCCACAATGAAAAGAATCGTGAGCCAGAGAGCCGTATCGGGACTTTGCGTGTCGGTATAGGTGACAATCACGGCGATCATGTAGACCACGAGCGGTCCGAGGTAGGGAACCAGGTTGAAGACGGCGGCGAGCATGCCGATGAGCAGGTAGTGCTTCGGTTCCGCGATGCGCGATGCTTCAATAAGATAATGCCCGGAGCCGATCAGGATGCCAACGACCAGCGCCTCGAAGAACACGCCGCGCAAAAATCCGGTCACCTGCCGGTCCACGCGATAAAACAGAAAAAGAGCACGCTCGAAAAACGCATTCGGAATTCCGCGGACGATCGCTTTTTTGAAATCGCGCCCGTCCCGCAAAAGGAAAAATGCGGTGAAGGGGACGAGCAGGAGCAGCGGGATGAAGGAGAGGATGTTGAGCGCCAGCGCGGGAATCTTTTGTGGAATGTCCTCATGCAGGTAGTTGCTCAGATGGTTATCCAGATTTTCCCGGAAGCGGGTGTCCTCCATGAAGTCGGTTTTTTCCTGCGCCCAGTCGATGAGCGAGAAGATGAGCCGTTTGCCGCCTTCCAGGTAGGTTCTGGCATCGGAGGCGAGGGAGGTCCTGGCTTCGAAGAGCGGCCCGATGAGTGGCGGCAGGTAGAGCAGGGCGAGCAGGCCGAGGATCAGAAAGACGACACAGACACTCTGGTTGTGCGACAGGCCGCGGCCCTCCAGCCAGTCGACAAACGGACTTAGAAAATAATAGAGCACCATGGCCAGGAAGCAGGGGATGATGAACCAGGCGAAATATCGGGTCAGCAGGACGAAAAGTATGAACACCATCCAGACAACGGCCCAGCGAAGCAGGACGGGTGGCTCCTTCGGCTTCATGCCGTGTGAACAGTTGTCGCGCGCTGGCCGTTTTGGATCGTCTCACGGAGACGCTTGCCGATCCAACGCGCGAGCTCGACGGAAAACTTGGCGGCAATTCTTGGGTTGGTATCGCACAGTTTCTGGAGGTCCGGCCGGAAAAATCCGATCAACTCGGACGGTTCGACCGCGCGGGCCTGCGCGGAGCGGGGCGATCCGTCGAGAAGGGCGAGCTCGCCAAAAAACTGGCCGCGCCCCAGTGTGGCAATTTCGCGTTCACGGCCGTTCTCCAGCGCCGAGACGCGAACGCGCCCACTGCGCACCACATAGAGTCCGAGGCCTTCCTCGCCCTGTTCGAAAATGATTTCATCCGGCACGTAGTTGCGCTCGTGCAGGATCGATTCGATCTGCCGCAGTTCGCGGAGGGAGAGTTGCTGGAAGAGCGGCGTCGCGCGCAGCAGGGCATAAACTTCGCTTTCGTCGTCCGAAACGAAGAGGAGTTTTTCAAGAAGTGTTGCCATCCCCACGGAACGTATCCCGTCGCTGGTGAAGCGTGAAGCGAAAAAATTGCGCGTCCGGCCACGCCCGGAGGGCGCTTCACGGACCACGCTTCACGGTCCCCGAAACAACCTCCCAGACCGCCGCGTCGGCGGCAATGGCGGCGATGCCTCGGATGCTGACGTCCGTGGACGTGAGCAGGATCTGGGGGCTTTCGGCCATCAGCATTTCCAATCCCTCGCGCCGTGCTTCATCGAGCTCGCCCCAGACATCGTCGATGAGCAGGACCGGCGGCCGTCCAAGATGATCGCGGATGAAGCGTGCCTGCGCGATCTTGAACGCGAGCGCGATCGAGCGGGCCTGGCCTTCGGAGCCGGCATGCGTGACGCTCAAGCCGCGGAGTGTCAGATGCACGGCATCCCGATGCGGCCCGACCAGGGACACGCCCGCATCCAGCTCCGCGGGGCGCATGCGGCAGATTTTTTGGAACACGGAACCGTCCACTTCCGATTCGAAGGATGCGCCGAGGCTCTCGGCCGAACGGCTGATGGCATCGTAGGCGGCTGTGAGCCGGGCCGACAGGTCAGGCCAGTGGCGGCGTCGCGCATCGACGACGGCCGCGGCCGCCGCAGCGTAGTTTTCATCGAGGGCGTCCAGCTCGGCGAGGGAGACATTTTGCTTGAGAGCCGCGTTGCGGTGTTTCAGGCTCCGCTGGAAGCGCGCCAGGATCTGAAGGTAGCCCGGCTCGATCTGCGCAATCGAAAAATCGAGACAACGGAGCCGCTCCGGGTGCCGGCCGCGCGCGAGTCTCAGGTCGGCGCCATGGAGAATCACGCAGTTAAGCCGTCCGGCGAAATCGACGCCGCGGCCGATTCGGTTGCCGTTGACCTCGAGCAGGCGTGTGCGCTCCGACTCGTCGTAGATCACCCGGAGACGATCCTCGGACGGACCGGCGAGCGTTGCGGAGAGTTCGAAGCCGGAAGCTCCTGCGCGCACCAGCTGCGGCGCCGACGTCTGGCGGAAGGAACGGAGCGCGGAAAGGTAATAAACGGCTTCCAGCAGGTTGGTTTTGCCCTGGCCATTGCGTCCGCAAAAAAACGTGGCGCCGCCGGCGAAAGGGATTTCGCACGCGGAAAAATTCCGAAAATTTTGAAGCGTGAGCTGGGCGAGCATGGTGAACTTCAGGCTCGAGATCGGGTGGCCGGCGTCACTCGGAAGACGGTCTTCATAGGGTCTGTGAAAAATACGCGGTTGGGGTCAAAATAGGACAGCACCAAAATCGTGGCTTGAAGAACAGGTTCTAATTGACCAATTTGACTATTCTTGATAAGAGCCAACCTTCGTAAGTCTGCAATTCCTAGGTATTTATGAAAAAAGATCCGATGCTTCTCGTGGTGGTATATCTCCTGGTTGGAATGTATGGTTGCGCAACTGATGACGGGGTCCAAAAAGGTTATCTGGCTCCGCAGCAGACTCCGAGCTCATCGACTCAAACAGCCTCGGCCGGCCCCACCACCGGCGACCGTCTCCCTGCGCCTTCCGTGACCCAGGAGGTTTCCTCGGCGGATTCGTCGGCAAGCGCTCGCATGAACAGCTCGACGCCGAATTCGACGTCCAACCCTTCGGACTCTTCGCCATCCAGCGCCGTCTCAAAGTCGTCGTTGGTTTCGAGCCCATCCGTACCTTCCCCGGCGTCCATCGCAAAGAACGACCAACGCCCTGGTGGAAAAGTGGGAGGGCCCGGAGCGAGCATCCGGCGCCGGACGTCCGCGGCGGGGGAGCAGGAGAAGCCGGAGTCCAGGGCTTCAAGAGCGGCCGGGAAAGAGCAGGATGTGGGTGAAGACGCCGCCCGCAAAGAGCCCGGATCCGGTGGTGTTTCCGCCAACTTGAGCTCGGGTGTCACCCGCGTCGTCGCCGAGCCGACGGGCAATGCCAAAGGCGTGGTTGTGACGGCCAACAGCAAGGCGAAGTTCGTGGTGGTGAAATTTCAATATCGGGCCGTTCCTGCGGTTGGAAAAGTCTTGAGCGTGATGAGGAATGGCGAGAAGGTGGGCCAGATCAAAATGACGAAACCGATCAAGGCACCGCATGGGACCGCGGACATTCTCGAGGGCGATGTCCAGCGGGGCGATACCGTCGAGTGACGTTGGAGCGAATTTTTTTGGGGGAACTATGAAATCTTCGAATTGGATGAGAGCCATGCTGATGCTGCTAAGCCTCGCGTTCTTTGCGACGGCGAGCCATGCGCAGGATCCGGCGGATGATTTTCTGAAAGGTTACTTTTTACTCCAGGATGGTGACACCGCCAAAAAGGCGGGCGAGAAGGACAAGGCGATTGAAAAATACAATGGCGCTCTCGATATCCTCCGGAAAATCCAGGTTGAAAGCCCGGATTGGAATCCGAACATCATCAATTTTCGAATCAAGTATTGCACGGAAAACGTGACCAGCCTGGGCGGCACGCCCTCGACGGGTGTGTCTTCCTCAAAACCAGCGCCCTCGGAGCCGGCGGCGGGCGCGGGCCCGACTGTCACGGCCGTGGCGGGTGAAGAGTCGGGAGCAAAGCTCACCGAACTTCAGAATGAGCTGAAGGAAACGCGCAAGCAGCTTGAACAGATTCGCAGCGAAAAAGAGGACATTGAGATCAAGCTCAAGTCGGTCCAGGACAGTTTGAAAAGCGTCACGGCCGGGAAGGGTGACGCGCGACTTGTCGAACTGCAGAAGGCCAACGATGATCTCCGCAAGCAGTTGAGCGATGCGGAAGAGAAACTCAAGGGAGTTTCCGGAGAGGGTGCGATGGCCCAGCTTCAGCAGGAGCTGGCGGAGACGAAGAAGCAACTCGACGCCGCGCTTCAGGAAAACGAGAAACTCCGCAAGGACAACGAGACAATGCGTGCCAACCTTGACGAGGCCCGCAGCCGGCTCAAAGCTCTCGCCAGCAGCGATGATACCATCAAGACAATGCAACGTGAAAACGCGCTGCTACGCGCCATCGTGGAGCGCGCTTATCAGGAGGATGCCAGGCGTGTTGAGCAGAAGAACCAGATCAAGGTCGATTTGACCGACCAGAAGGCGAGGGTGACGGCTTTGGAGGAGCAGATCGCGGCGCTCTCATCGCCACTCACGCCGCTTTCCAGCGAGGAACGGGAGCTTTTGAAGAGTCCGTCGCTCGTCATTCGCGAGTCCGACAAGACCGAGTCAGCGACGGCGGAATCGACGGGCGGAAGCGAATCCAAGAAGCCGCTCTCCGGACAGAATGCCGATCTCGCGAAATTGGCGCGTGACTCATACGAAAAGGGAGACTTCGACGGCGCTGCCCAGAGGTACGAGACGATTTTGAAGGCTGAGCCGAACAACATCTTTGCACTCTCAAATCTCGGCGTGATTCGTTTCCGTCAAGAGCGGCTTGGCGAGGCGGAGACGCTGCTGAACAAGGCGCTCGACATCGATCCGACTGACGCATTCTCTCGTTCCGTCCTCGGCATCATCTATTACAAGCAGGGCAGTTACGATGAGGCGATCAGTGAGTTGACCCGCTCGATCGCGCTCGACGGCAAGGCGGCCGAGCCTCACAATTATCTTGGGATCACTTACAGCCAGAAAGGTTACCAGGAGGCCGCCGAGAAGGAACTGCTCAAGGCGGTCGAGCTGTCGCCGAACTACGGTGACGCCCACTTCAATCTGGCAGTGGTCTACGCGACGCAAAATCCGCCGGCGATCATCATGGCGAAGAAGCACTACAAGCGGGCGCTTGAGCTTAATATTCCTCCGGATCCTGAACTCGAGAAGCTGTTCTCGAAGCAGTAGCAAGCCGTGGTAATCCGGCGCAGTTGCGCCTCCGTCCGCTCGGCGCTTGACTTAAATAATTGCTGACGGCTAGCAATGGACCCCTTATAGCTAGCCAATGGCCCGGATGCCTTTTTCATTGTTCCTCGCGCTGCGATACCTCCGGCCGAAGCGGACCTTCGTCTCGATCATTGCCCTGATTTCCATGATTGGTGTGACGCTGGGCGTGATGGTTCTGATCGTGGTCATCGCCGTAATGACCGGCTTCGGACGGGACCTGCGCGACCGGGTGCTCGGGATGAAGTCGCACATCATGGTCTTTGGCCAGCACGCTCTTCCGGAGTCTGAAAAAACGATGGAGATCATTCGCAAGACGCCCAAGGTGGTTGCCCTGACCCCTTACATTCAGGGGCCGGTGCTGGTGAAATTCCGGGGCCGTATTTTCGCGCCACAGATTTACGGAATGGATGAAAAAAGGGGCGCGAAGGTCAACAAACTGGGTCAATACCTGGTGGCGGGGAAACTCGATTTGACCGGCAGCCGTGTGGTGATCGGCAGCGAGATGGCGGCGCTGTATGGCATCAGTGTCGGCGACCAACTCACTATTTACTCGCCGAAAAATCTCGCCCAAAAAGGGGAGATTCTCCTTCCCGAAGAGTCAACCGTGGTGGGGATCTTCGAATCGGGAATGTACGAGTTCGATCTGAGCATCCTCTTTACCTCTCTTGGACTGGCGCAGGATCTGTACGATCTTCCAGGTCAGATCCACGGTTACAGCGTCATGACAGAGGACCCCGATCGTGCCGGCGAAGTCCGCGAAGCGCTCAATGGGCGCCTCCCTGCGGGCATGGCCGCACACACCTGGATGCAGCTCAATCGTCCCATTTTTTCCGCGCTTGCGGTTGAGAAGAACATGATGTTTTTCCTCCTCATTTTCATCGATGTGGTGGCCGCTTTTGGCGTGATGAGCACGCTGATCACGTTCGTGGTCCAGAAAACGCGGGAGATCGGAGTGATGAAGGCGATCGGCGCGCCGCCGCGCCGCATCCTGGAGGTGTTTGTTCTGCAGGGGATCATCATCGGAACGATCGGGACAACCGCAGGACTCTTTCTCGGCCTTCTGCTGGTCCGGTTCCGCAATGAGTTTCTCGAGTTCCTGCGGCAGACGACGGGATTCGAGGTTTTTCCGCGCGAGATCTACAACTTTCCGTCGCTCCCCGCGCACGTGGAGGGCTCGGACCTGCTGGTGATCTGCCTGGCGAGCCTTTTTCTATGCACGCTGGCGGGACTGATCCCGGCCTATTTCGGGTCGAGGCTCAGCCCCGTCGACGCGATGAATAGAGAATGATTTCTAATTCCTTATTTCTTATTCCTGACAGGAAGGCGGATGCGAGTCGTTGAGAGGCAGAAAGTGAGTGAGAAATCAGAAATCAGAAATTAGAAATAAACAGGATGATCGAAGCCCGAAAACTGGAGAAAGTGTACGAGATGGACGGCGAGAAAATCACGGTTCTCGACGGGCTTTGCCTGACCGTGGAACCGGGGGAATCGCTGGCTGTCGTTGGCCCTTCGGGCGCTGGCAAGAGCACATTGCTGAACTTGCTGGCGGGGCTCGACGAGCCGACCGGCGGCGAGGTTGTGTTTGAGGGGCGGTCCCTGGGTGCTGTCTCGCAGACGGAGCGGGCGATTTTGCGGAATTGCAAAGTCGGGTTTATATTCCAAAGTTACCAGCTTTTGCCGGAGTTGACGGCGCTCGAAAATGTCGAGGTGCCGATGTGGGTTGCAAGCGGCCTGGATGAAGACGATGAGGCGCACGCGCGCGAGCTTCTTCGGCGTGTTGGGCTGGGCGAGAGGATGGAGCATAAGCCGGGACAACTCTCCGGAGGAGAGCAGCAACGGGTGGCGGTTGCAAGGGCTCTGGCGAACCGTCCGGCGTATGTTTTCGCGGATGAACCCACAGGAAATCTGGATCACGCGATGGGGAAGAATCTATTGGACTTGCTTCTGAATCTTTGTGAAGAACACCGCGTGACCCTTGTTCTGGTCACGCATGACCAGGAGCTCGCGCGCCGGATGAAGCGCCGCCTGCGCCTGGAAAATGGAAAACTGGCGAAGATGTAGCGCGGGTTCAAGAAAGATGCTCTGAAGAGGCAGGATGAAAATTTTTCTGGATGGAAAATTTGTTTCAGAAAACGAGGCGAAGGTCTCCGTTTTTGACCACGGTCTTCTCTACGGGGATGGCGTGTTTGAGGGGATCCGCACCTACGATGGACGGGTTTTCCGGCTCGATGAGCACCTCAGCCGGCTCGAACAGTCGGCCAACTCGATCCTTTTGAAGCTGCCGGTGGGCCGCAAAGAGATGCGCGAGGCGATCCTGGAGACATGCCGCCGGAATCATTTGCGTAATGGCTACATCCGGCTGGTAGTGACCCGCGGATTGGGGAGCCTCGGGTTGAACCCATTTCAATGTCCGAAGGCGACACTGATCATCATCGGCGCAAAGATCTCGCTCTATCCCGCCGGAGTCTACCGGAGGGGCCTTGATCTGATCACCGCGGTGACCCAGCGAAACTCCCCTCGGTCGCTGAATCCGGCGATGAAATCGCTCAACTATCTCAACAATATCCTGGCCAAGATCGAGGCGGTCCAGGCGGGAAAGGACGAGGCGGTGATGCTCAACGCGGAGGGATATGTCGCCGAATGCACTGGGGATAATTTGTTTGTCGTGAAGGGCGGTTCGTTTTACACGCCGCCTGTTTCGGCGGGCGCCCTTCAAGGGATCACCCGCGAAGTGGTGAAGGAGCTGGTGAAGGAGCATTTCGGCCGCATGGTCCAGGAGGTGAACCTGACCCGGCATGACTTATTCAGCGCCGATGAGTGTTTTTTGACGGGCACGGCGGCGGAAGTGGTTCCCGCCGTCAGCCTGGACGGCCGGTCGATCGGCGGCGGCAAGCCGGGCGATACCACCCGCAAGCTGATGAAAAAATTTGCCCTTTTGACGAGGCGCGAGGGCGTTCCATTCGAAAAAGGTCGGAAGGCCTGATCCGTGGTTCCGTATTGAACCCGCCTTCGTTTCGTGCGATGTTCTGATATCGGACAGGAGGCCCTTGAACGATGCTTTGTGACGTCTGCAAGGAAGTTGAAGCCACGGTTCATCTGACGCAGGTGATCAACGGGAAGGTCCAGAAGGTTGATCTCTGCGAAACGTGCGCCAAGGAAAAGGGTGTGTCGGATCCCGCCGGCTTCTCACTTGCCGATCTTTTGCTCGGACTTGGTGCCGGAGAGAACATTCAGGCTGAGCCGGGGGCGGTGAAGTGCAACGTCTGCGGGTTGACCCAGGCTGATTTCAAAAAGACAGGCCGCCTTGGCTGCAGCCACTGCTACGACACTTTCGCCGAGGGTCTGACATCGCTCTTGAAGGGCATGCACCGCGGGATTCAGCACGTAGGCAAGGTGCCACCGTCGGCCGTCAAGCGTATTGAGCGTGAGCGCGAGCTCAAGGATCTGCGGCAGAACCTCGACAAGGCGATCGATGCGGAAAATTACGAACTGGCCGCCTCACTGCGGGATAAAATCCGCAGTCTGGAAAAGGCCTCCATGACCTGATGAACAAGATTTCAAAACTGATTGGCGGAGAGGAGATCGTCAAAGGCCCGAAGCATCACATCGTGGTCAGCAGCCGCGTCCGCCTCGCCCGCAACCTCACTGATGTTCCGTTTCCGGGGTGGGCCAAGAAGCAGGACCGCTTGAGGGTGATGGAGCTGGTCCTGCCGATTCTCGAACAACTGCCCCAGTTGAAGGACGGCTGGGCCGAGGCGCTCGACCATCTCACCGTCCTCGAAAAGCACGTCCTGGTGGAGCGGCACCTCATTTCCCGCGAGCATGCGGCCAAGAACGTCGGCAGCGCCGTGGTGATCAGCCGCGACCAATCCGTGTGCATCATGGTCAACGAGGAGGACCACCTGCGAATGCAGTCGTTGCAGCCGGGCCTTTGCCTTCGCGAGGTTTACGGAGTCATTGATGAGATCGATTCCAATCTCTCGGACCACCTGCCGCTGGCGTTCTCGCCCAAATTCGGCTTTCTCACCGCCTGCCCCACCAATGTGGGAACCGGCCTGCGCGCTTCCGTCATGCTCCATTTACCGGGCATGGTGCTTTCCGAGCAGATCAACCAGATCATCCAGGCCGTCAACAAATTGAGCTACGCGGTGCGCGGCCTCTACGGTGAAGGTACCGAGGCATCCGGAAACCTGTTCCAGGTCTCGAACCAGACAACACTTGGCGAAAAGGAAACTGAAATCGTCGAGCGCTTCGAGAAGGTGATCAACACCATCATCGAGCACGAGGAAAATGCCCGCCTCAAGCTGATGGAGACGCGCCCCCAGACCGTGGTGGACCAGATCGGGCGGGCCTATGGCATTCTCACCAGCAGCTATATTCTCAATTCGCGGGAGGCCATGAACCTGCTCTCCATGCTGATTCTGGGCGTCGATCTCAGTTTCTTTCCGAAGCTGCCCCGGGCTCTGCTCGACCGTCTCTTCATCGAAACGCAGCCCTCCCATCTTCAGAACCGACAGAACCAGAAGCTGACCGCCGAGGAACGGGACGAGCTCCGGGCAAACATCATCCGCGATGCCCTCCAGAAGACGGACCGGCCGAAAATAAAACATGAGTTGCTTGTCCGCACCGACAAGGGTAAAAAAGATCAAGAGGCTAAATGAACAATTTTACGCCACGCGCCCAGCAGGTTCTTGCGCTCGCCCGGAAGGAAGCGGACCGCTTCAATCATAACTACGTCGGCACCGAGCACCTCTTGCTGGGCATCATCAAACTCGGCCACGGCGTCGCGGTGGCCGTGCTGACGAAAATGGGGCTCGATCTGGAGACAGTCCGCATGGAGGTCGAAAAACAGGTCGGCACGGGCCCCGAGACCAAGATGGTGGGCAATATTCCATACACGCCGCGGGTCAAGAAGGTCCTGGCCCTCGCCAACAAGGAGGCCAAGGCCCTCAACCACAGCTACGTCGGCACCGAGCACATCCTGCTCGGACTCTTGCGTGAAGGCGATGGCGTCGCTGCGCGCGTTCTGAAGAATCTTGACATCGACCTGGAGCGGGCGCGCCAGGAAGTGCTCAAGGAGCTGGATCCCAATTTCAATCCGCCGCCGGAATCCTCCGAGGGCGGGGTGGGCGGCGCCGGCGGCGAGTTTCGCCAGGCCGCGCAGAAGAAGGAGGATGTCAAAACCCCCGCCTTGCGGGCCTTCGGCCGCGATCTCACCTCGCTCGCCAAGGAAGGCAAACTGGATCCTGTGATCGGGCGGCGCGACGAGATCGAACGTGTCATCCAAGTGCTCTGCCGCCGCACCAAGAATAATCCCGTGTTGATCGGCGAGGCCGGCGTCGGCAAGACCGCGATCGTCGAAGGCCTCGCACAGGAGGTGATCGCGGGCAACGTCCCGGAAATTCTGCGCAACAAACGCGTCATCACCCTTGACCTTGCGCTGATGGTGGCCGGCACGAAATACCGCGGCCAGTTCGAAGAGCGCATCAAGGCGGTGATGGATGAGATCCGCCGCTCCAAGAGCGTGATCCTTTTCATCGATGAGTTGCACACTCTTGTCGGCGCCGGCTCTGCGGAAGGAGCGATGGATGCCTCCAATATCATCAAGCCGGCCCTTTCACGCGGCGAACTGCAGTGCGTCGGCGCCACCACGATGAACGAATACCGCAAGTATATCGAAAAGGACGCCGCGCTCGAGCGCCGCTTTCAGACGATCAAAGTCGAGGCCCCGTCGGTCGCCGAAACGGTGGATATTTTGAAGGGCTTGCGCATCAAGTACGAGGAGCACCACAAGGTGCGCTACACCGATGACGCCCTGATGGGCGCCGCGAAACTTTCCGACCGCTATCTGACCGGCCGCTACCTGCCCGACAAGGCGATCGACCTGATGGACGAAGCGGGCTCGCGCGCGAGAATCATGTCGATGGTCCACCCGCCCGATGTGAAGGAGCTGGAAAAGGACATCGATCGTCTCAAGAACGACAAGGAAGCGGCGATCCGCAACCAGGATTTCGAGACTGCCGCGCATCTGCGTGATCAGGAGAAACACGCCAAAGAGAGGATCGACCAGTTGATGGCCGAGTGGCGCGCCAAGCGTGAAGAAAAGATCGTGACGGTGAGCGAAGAGGACATCATGCACATCGTTTCGAAGTGGACCGGCATCCCGCTCAACCGGATGGAGCAGAAGGAGACCGAGAAGTTGTTGAAGATGGAGGATGAGTTGAAAACCTCCGTTGTCGGCCAGGACGAGGCATGCAGCGCCATCAGCCGCGCCCTCCGCCGCTCGCGTGCCGACCTCAAGGACCATACGCGTCCGATCGGCTCGTTTGTATTCCTTGGGCCCACGGGCGTCGGCAAGACGCTTCTGGCCAAGACGCTCGCCGAGTTCATGTTCGGCGACAAGGACGCCCTCATCCAGCTCGACATGTCCGAGTATATGGAGAAGTTCACCGTCTCGCGGCTGGTCGGCTCGCCGCCGGGTTACGTCGGCTACGACGAGGGCGGCCAGCTTACCGAGCAGGTCCGCCGCCGCCCCTACTGCGTCGTTTTGTTCGATGAGGTGGAAAAGGCCCATCCCGATGTCTTGAACATGCTCCTGCAAATCCTGGAAGAGGGCCAGATCACCGACAGCCTCGGCCGGAAGATCGATTTCCGCAACACCATCATCATCATGACCTCCAACATCGGCGCCGAACTCATCCGCAAGCAGACGAGCCTCGGTTTCGGCGCGATTACGGATGATGCCGGGTATGACAAGATGAAGGAGAAAATCCTTCTGGAGACCAAAAAGATCCTGAAGCCGGAGTTCATGAACCGCCTCGACGACCTGATCGTGTTCCGTCAGCTCACCAAGGATCACATGGCCATGATCGTGGAGCTCGAAGTTCAGAAAGTCGCGGCCCGCCTGAAGAACCGCGGCTACGACCTGCAGCTGACCGAAGCGGCCAAGAAACTGATCGTGGAGAAGGGCTGGGACGAGGAATACGGGGCGCGCCCACTGCGTCGCGCCGTCGAGAAATACCTTGAAGATGAACTGGCCGAGGAAATCCTGCGCGGCAAATTGGTTCCCTCGCAACCGGTGATCGTCAACGCCGCAGATGATAAGTTGGTGTTTCTTCAAAAGAAAGACGAGCCGGTCTCTCGCTAGGATCAGCTTCCGTTGAAACATTCGGATGCCAGACGACGAGTCCAGCTTCACCCCTGAAGACCCGAATGATCCCTGGGTTGGCCAGAACCTCGCCGACTACATCATCATTCGCCGCATCGGCGCAGGGGGCA
>JAHFSZ010000005.1 GCA_023265515.1 Verrucomicrobiota bacterium | reverse complement strand
GAGATCAGCGTCTTTGATTAGAACCGGGATCCCACACTGAGTTCGGGCCCCATTGCGTCAATGGCGCGGTTCTGGCGGGCTGGCTCTGAAAGACCCGCGTTTGAGAAATGGTTGTACGCCACCGTGAATCGAACAAACCAGTCCTCATTTATGTAATAACGAATACCGGTAACAACGCCGAAGTAGAAGTTCATATCCTGTCCTAAACCCACTTGCTGGGTCCCATTGGTCTTCCCCCGGGAGTCTGCAAACCCAAAACCGACGTCGGCTCCGATGAAGGGGACCACGGGCCACCCTTTCTGAACAAAATTGTAGCGGGGTCCGACGTTGAAGCCGACGATTCGCGACTCAGTCCCCGTGGTAACTGCCATCCCAAAACCACGGAAGATGAACTCGGTATTTCCACGAAAGATTCCGCCCCAGAAATCGTCCAGGGAAACCTCATCCACGGCCAGACTCGCGGTGAAATCGATCGGGACCAAAGTATAGGCATCCAAGCTCGAAACCCGCACATTGGAAAATAGAACACCACTCCCAAGCTCAGCCGACCATTCCTTTTCATCCTCTTGGTCCGACGATGCCGGCTGCGGTCCGGATTTCAGAGAATCATCGCCGTTGAGGTTGGACAATGGAAGCAGAGCCAACAGCCCGAACAAGAAAAGGAGGCTTTTCATGAAACAAAGTCTCGATTGAGTTATCCTCCAACGCAAGCAAAAAAAAATCTGAAGATGGAGGAGTCAAGAGATGTTGACGCAGTGTGATCCGGTGATAAACTTACCCTTCCTTTCACGCGGAGGCAGGCGTTGCCATCGACCGACGAACAGATTGCCCAACTTCAATCCGCGATTGCGGCGCAAGAGTCGTTGAGGCCGACGCTTGGGGACACTGTGGTGGAGGTCACGCTCACGGTTCTACGCGCGCAACTCGAGTCCCTTCGCGCCGAACAAAAAACCGCGGCCCAGGCCCAGCCAAAGGCCGGTCTTTCGCCCGACACCCTGCTCGCGCAGTTGCAGAGCTACGTTCCCAAACAACTCGCTGACAAGATGCGCGCCTTGGGACGGATCGAAGGCGAACGCCGACAAGTCACCGTGCTTTTTGCCGACATCTCCGGCTTCGCGGCCATCTCGGAACGGCTCGACGCGGAAGTGGTGGCTTCTCTCGTCAATGACTGTCTGAAGGAGTTGGTCCAAGCCGTTTACCAGTACGAAGGAATGGTGGACAAGTTTGTGGGAGATTGCGTCATGGCAGTCTTCGGAGCGCCCATCGCCCTGGAGGATGACGCGGAGAACGCTCTGCGCGCGGCGCTTCTGATGCGGGAAAAGCTGCAGGGATTCAATCGGCGATGGATCGAGAAGCTGGGTCAGCCGCTGGATCTTCACATCGGCGTGAACACCGGCATTGTCATTGCCGGGAACATGGGGAGCGATTTGCGGATGAGTTACACCGTGATGGGGGACACGGTCAACATTGCGGCACGGCTTCAGGACGCTGCAAAAAGGGGGCAGGTTTTTGTGAGCCGGAACACCTATCGGCTGACGCGTGGGGGCTTTGCTTTCCAGGAGATGGATTCGATCAAGGTTAAAGGAAAGCAGGATCCTTTGCACGTCTATGAGCTTTTGCACGCGAAACTTCAACCGGAGAAGGCGCGCGGTCTGGAAGGGCTCTCTTCGCCCCTTGTTGGTCGCGACCGGGAGCGTCAGGGGCTGGCGGAATGCCTTGATGCCTTGCGGCGCGGGGAGGGGCGGGTCGTGAGGATTCTGGGCGAAGCGGGGATTGGGAAGAGCCGCTTGCTGGCGGAGATCCGTCAGCGGGAGGGGAAGGACCTGACGTGGCTCGAGGGTCGTTCCTTCGCCTTTAGCCGGTCGCTGAGCTATGGCCCCTTCTTGGACCTGCTGCGTCGTTACGCGGGGATCGCGGACGAGGATGGAGAGGCGAAGGCGCGGGCGAGTTTGCGGCGGCGCCTGGCCGAGATTTTTCCGGAGGAGAAGGACGCCTATCCGGTCCTGGCCCAGCTGCTTTCGCTACGACTCGAGGTCAGCGAAGCGGCCGCGGTGGGGGCGATGGCCGGGGAGGCGTTCCGGACGCGGCTCTTTTCGATCATGGAGGAATTTCTGCTGCTTCTGGCCCGGCAGAAACCCGTGGTGGTGGTGCTCGAAGACCTTCATTGGGCGGACTTGAGTTCGATGGATCTGGTCATTCATCTTCTCTCGGTGACCATGCGGGCGCCGGTGGCGATTGTCGCGATGGGCCGGCCGAAGCAGGAATCTGCGGGGAATTGGGAAAAGCTGGAGCCGGCACTGGCCGGATTTCGCGACCGCTTTGTGGAACTTCAGCTTCAGCCTCTTTCCCGGCAATCCAATCACGATTTGGTGAAGGGATTGCTGGGAGGTAGCACGCTTCCGGAGAAGCTCACGGCAACGATCATTGGCAAGGCGGAAGGGAATCCATTTTTTGTCGAGGAGGTGCTGCGGTCTCTCATCGAGCGGGGAGCGCTCGTTCGTGATGGGGCGGAATGGAAGGCGACGGAGCTTGTTGAGACGATTCAGGTGCCGGACACGCTTCAGGCGGTGCTGCTTTCACGGTTGGATCGGCTGCCGGAGGAAACGCGGCGGGTGATTCAGAAGGCGGCGGTGATCGGTCGGGTGTTTCTTTATCGTGTCCTGGACCACATAGCGCGGGGCGAGACGGGGCTGGATGCGCAGATCTCGCGGCTCGAGGAGGCGGAGTTGGTGCGGGAGCGGGCGCGGCATCCGGAGATCGAGTATATTTTTCAACATGCTCTGACACAGGAAGTGGCCTACCAGACGCTGCTGGGACCGGCGCGGAAAATTTTGCACCAAAAGGTGGGCGAGGCGATGGAAGCGGTGTTCGCCGAGCGGATCGAGGAGTTTACGGCGTTGCTGGCCTACCACTACTTCCGTGGAGAGGCGTGGGAAAAGGCTCTCGAATACTCAGCCAGAGCTGGAAACGCAATGACACAAATTTTTGCCTACGCGGAGGCGCGGGACCATTTTCGTCGGGCGCTCGAAGCTCTTAAATATCTTCCTCAGGACGAAGTTCATCATCAGAAACGGGTGGATCTGAATGTCCGGTTGGTGAGTGTGTCACCCCAGGCTGAATCACCGGAAAAAAACATGGCTCTGCTTGTCGAAGCCAAGGCCACAGCGGAATTGTTGAACGATCCGATTCGTCTGGCACGCATTCAATTTTGGATGGGGCGAGTACATTACCTTGGGGGACGCACGCCGGAAGCGATTGGTCACTTTCAAAAAGTGCTTGCAGTCGCCTCCAAGCTTGGTGATCCGGAACTCATGGCTCTTCCGGGGGCTGTTATCGGACGCGCTCTTTTCATGCAGGGTCAGTTTGCAAAATCGCTGGAACTTTTAAACCAAACCGTGCCGCTTCTGGAGGCGGCAAAAAACCATCACGAGATTCTCTACTCTCATATTTTTCGCGCAGGATCTCGCGCCGCATTGGGAGATTATGCGACAGGTTCCAAGGAAATCATGCGCGTGCTTAAATTATTGCAGGCCAGTCGAGATTTGAATGCAAAAACGATGGCTCATACTGCCTTTGCCCTGATCCAACTGATTGCGGGCAGGTATGCCGAGGCGATTGAAAATGCCAAGAAAGCATTTGCCATTGCCGAAAATAGTGGAGACGCAATGTTTCAATATTCCAGCAATTCATTCATTGCTTGGGGGTTGTCCGGATTGAAGGATTATGAAGGGGCCATCAAACATTGGACCGCAGCTCATGAAGCTGCGAAAAAACTTGGTGGTCGTTTACTGCTCGGAGAATGGCTGGCGGCGATTGAAGCCGAAACTTTGCTTGAATCGGGCGACGTGACCTCGGCGCTGAAAAAGGGGGAAGAGGCTCTTGCGATTGCCAAAACAACGGGCAGCGTCATTGCTGAAGCTTTGGCGGAGCGTGCGATCGGTCGAGTGTTGGCGGCAGGTTCGCCGCCACGCCTGGATGAGGCCGATGGTCACCTGACCAAAAGCGCAGCGCTCATGGAGGAAATTGGGGCAAAGTTTGATTTAGCCCGGACTTTTCTTGCCCAGGGCCGGGTTCGGAATGAACGAAAAGACAAGGATGGCGCTTCGGAATCACTCAAACGCGCACTTGCGCTGGCTACCGAATGCGGTTTGCAGAATGTAGAGACAATGGCGCGGGAGCTGCTGGCGGCGGAATGAAATTTCTTGCAGATCAAGAGGGGTGAGGATAGTACAAGGATCGCTTCGTGGGGAACTGAACTAAGTATTTATACTCTTTAAATTCCCGAGTGTCTCATTGGGGTTAAGCCGGCTTCCGGGATCTCAAAAATCTTTCGACAAAACAACAACCGTGAAGACGAAAATTCTGTCATCCTGTCTTCTTTTTCTGTTTCCAGTATTTTTGCCGCAGTGCCCTCATCTCCACGCCCATGATCAGCGATTCATTCGAATCCAGAACGGTTATTTCTACGACCCCACTGCAAGCAGTTATTGGCTGCCGCACGGCATCGCCTATCAGACATGGAACCGCCCGCTCGGCGTCTGGCAGACGTACGATCAGATCAATTATGACCTCGATGAGATGGTCAAAGCGCATGTCAACTCCGTTCGGGTGGATTTCGTCTGGAAGGAGATCGAAGCGGCAGGCGACAACCAGTTTGACTGGTCCAATTACGACTATCTGCTGCAAGCCTGCGCCCAGCGGGGCATCAAGGTGTTCGCCCTGGCGGGCTACCAATGGCCGCCCGATTGGTTTCCGAAATCGACGGCCGAGAATCCGGATTCGGGTTGGTACACCATGCATCCGCCCGGCTATGACAACGAAGGGGTCTACCAGCCCACCCGCTGGCGCTCTGACATCATTTCTTTCGAGAACCCGAACGCCCGGGCGCAGTACACGGAGTTTCTGAGCGCGGTGGCAGCTCGCTACAAGAACAACCCGACGCTTGTCGCCTGGATTGTCGGCAACGAGTACGGCTATGTTGGCCTCTGGAGCGGCAAGCAGGATGGTTACGACGATCAGTGTCAGGGCGCGTTTCGGAGCTGGCTTTCCACTTTCTACAACGGCAGCATCTCGGCGCTCAACCAGGTGTGGGGAACGTCCTACGGTTCATTCAATGACGTTCAGATGCCCACGCCTTACAACCGGGACAATCCCGCCTGGTGGGACCTGGTGGAATGGCGGCAGGACAGCATCGCCGGCTACACGGCCGCCGGTGCGAAAGCCGTGCGCGCCGCTGATCCAAACCACTTGATCAGCTACTCGGCCGTCGGCACGCAGTGGGGTGATGAGGACTGGCGCTACCACGCCGAACACGCGGGCAAGATCGTGCAGGCCTGCAAGGACATGGGAGCGCCCCTCGATTTCTGGTCGATCAACAATTACCCGTGGAATTTGCCTGGCTCGGAATTGGAGACCGCCCGGTGGGGCATCGTCAACGCCAAGTGGAGGACCGGCCTGCCTGTCATGTATTCTGAAACCGGCTTCACTTCGTCCGAGACGCTTTTCTCTGGCATCAACGAGCAAAACCAGGGACCTCTCATCCGCAACGCGCTTTGGGAGGCGCTGGAAAGCGGTGTCATCGGCATTCACGTTTTCACGTGGCAGGACCGTGAATACATCACCGACCGCGAGAAAGGCTTCGGCATTACCTATGCTGACCGGCGGATCAAGCCGGCGTATTGGGTCGTGCGCGACAATTATGGCCTCATGGAGCAGATCGGGCTGATCCATCTGCTGGCGGGTTCCAAGGATCGCGATCCCGACGTGGCGATCTATTGGTCGCACGCGACCGATCAGATGTACAACCGCTACGAGTCGAACATGCAGCAGCTTTTCGGTTCCCTTCTGCGGGTCGGTCTGAAGCCAACCTTCATGGAGCGCGACGAGCTGCTCAATTCAACCTACTTCAAGGATGTTTACCAGGCCGACCCGTCCATTAACCTGACCACCGTCCATGGCGGCACGCGTTCGGTCAAGATGAACGCCGCCAACGGAGGCGGCTCGGTCGCGATTGACGCGGCGGACGCCGGCCAGAGCAAGAACCTGAGCGGGGCGACGGCATTTTCGGTCTGGGTCTACGACACGCAAGGCAGCAACACGATTCAACTCCGTCTCCGCGACGTGAACGGAAACGGAGGTTCCAGGGGTGACGGCAACTCCCTTTGGTCCAACAACGCATCGGTTGCAAACCAGTGGACGAAGATCACGTGGAACCTTTCCCAGTACCCGAAAGCCGCCGGCTTGGACAAAGCCAAGATCCGATCGGTGGAACTTTTCGAGCAGAATCAGGGTGTTTACTATTTCGATGACGCAGCTTACACCGCCGGCACTGAGCAGATGTTCCAGGATGTTGAAAAGAACAACGGCACGCCCCGCGACTACAGCACTTATTCAGCCCTCATTCTGCCGCGGAACATGCGGACTTATCCGGGCGACCTCAGCTACATCCATCGCAAGGTGACTCCGGCCGGCGTCAACATCTATGCCGATGCCGACTTGCCTGGCATGCAGGATTACCATGTCAATCCGCTTCCGGATTTCGTGCAGCAGATGAACGATATCTTCGGCATTGATGCGACGAACACTTCCGGTTACGACGATCCTGTCGAGAATGAGCAGTTCGGCATCCAATTTATGCCGATCACTACGACGGTTTCCCAGGCGCTCGCCCCTCTCACCCAGAACCGTCAAGATACCTTCCGCGTTTGGAAGTACAGCAACATGACGACGCCGACCACGGGCGTGGTGTATGCCAGACATTCCAACGGCCATCCAGCCCTTGTCATCAATAACCTTCCGACTGCGAAGGCGGCGATTACGACTTTTTCACTCGGTGACGTGAGCTCGGACAGCAACGCGGATGGCCAGCCGGACATCGGCCCCTGGGCCCAGCGTTATGACTGGATCAAGGCGATCTTCCGCACAGGTTTCGGCATCAATCCCGCCCTGGACGTGTCAGGAAGCCAGTATGTTCTTGTGGATTACCGGACAGCCGCCGACGGCTCGATCCTGATTTCCGCAAACAACTACCTTAACGACGCCAGCCAGACGGTGACCATCACGACGACGCTGGTTCAAGGCCGAACGATTGAGAACCTGACCAGCGGCGGAATCATCGCGACCAGCAGCAACGGAACGTTCAACCTCACGCTGCAACCCAACGGGCATGAGTTGGTGCGCGCGTACACTACCGATGCCATCAAGAAAGTCGAAATCATCGACGCTCCTGCCGTGGTTCATCCGATGGGGCAGAACTCTTTCCAGGTGAAGGTTCGGTACGACACACTCGGTGCGCAGAATGAAACGCTGGTGGCGGCCTTCCAGGAGGATGGAGATAACGGCGACGGCGTGGCGAATGAAATCTATAGCAGCGCCAACGCGGTGGTTTCGGGCGAGGGCGATCAGACGCTCTGGCTTTACATTCCCGACGCCAACAAGGCGGATGGTGACTACAAGTCGACCTTGGACGGGGGCAAGTACATCATTCATGCCTGGCTCGAGGACAACGGCAATAAGGTTGCCGAAGCGAAGCAGTTGACTCAGCTGGAGTGGGCAATCAATCCGATCACCGCGCTGCCCACATCGTTGACGAAAGGCCAGACCGCATCTCTTAATCTTCAATGGCAGGACTTGTACGCTTATCAATGGTGGGAAAACACTCCGTTGTCGCGTGAAACGGCATTTCCCCGGCGCATCGCCGTGGTGCGGTCCAGTAAGACGCAGGCTCTTTTCCCGTCGCACTACGACAAGGTGAGTCAGACCTGCGACTGGCTCGAAAGCCTGGGTTATGCCCACTCCAATCCGGCCGAGACCCGCTTTGATGACGTCGTGGTGACGGGCGCCGCGGCGTTCAGCGACAACTTCAACACCGGCAGCATGGCAAACTGGACACAGGTGGATGGCTGCAGCCGCTGGCAGGTGGCGAGTAACGAGCTGAGCCTCGACCGCATTGGTCAGGGCAACAACATGGTTGTGGCAGGCGACAGCAGTTGGACGAATTACAATGTGGAAGCCAAGTTCAAGTATGTGGTGAAAGACCCTTATTTCCAGGAGACGTACTTGATCTTCCGCTATCAAAACAACGACAACTACTACTACGTTAAGACCTACAATAACTACGGCCTCTGGCGGATCAAGTACGGCGGCAGGGTCAACGGGCAAGACTTCGTCCAGAACCTGGCGAATATTAACGAGATTTCGGCGAATGTATCTCATATGCTGAAGGTTCAGGCTACCGGCAGTAACTTTCAGGTCTACCTTGACGGCTCCAGCGTCGGCACATTCACGGACACGCGGCTAATCAGCGGCAAGATTGGCCTCGGCGCCAAGGCGTCACAGCTCGGCGTTTGGGAGCCCACGAAGGGATATTACTTCGTGGATGACACCGAGCGGGGGACCGACAGCGAACTCCTGAACCTCAACTGGGGGTACCTGAAATCATTCTTCAGCACGGTCATCCTCCCGAGCGTTTATGTCATGAACAACGATGAGTGTTACAACCTCAGGGCTTACTCCCAATCGGCGCAGTTCGCCGTAATTGCCACCGATGGCGGCGTCGGCATGCTGAAGCCAGACGGCTCCAACGGCCCCGGCCGTGTCGAAAGCATCTTCGGCGTGGCCCCGGCAGCGACTTCCCTCGGTTTTCTCCAGAATCTGAGGGTGACCGATACCAACAACTACATCACGCAAACCTACTCGAACGGCCAGCTGATCGCGTCGAATCCGAACGCATCGGCCACCGCATGGACGGTGTTGACGACGGGAACGAAGCTGGCTGATATTTTGAACGCGGGCTTTTCGGCGCCCGCAATGATCAGCAACTCGATTGCCAAGGGCGACGTGTCTTTCCAGGACTTCGAGCCGGACAACAGCACGCCGGGCGCCTACTTTTACGACGCTTGGCAGGCGAGCCTCGCCTTTGAGACGGGAATTGTTCAGGCCGGATCGCACTCGGTCAAGATGACCGTGGGAAGCGGAGGTGGCACGATCGGTCTCAACCTGGGGGCGCCCGGCGGAACTGTGGACCTGAGCAGCATCGTGGGCTTTTACGCCTGGGTCTACGACACGCAGGACAACAACACGGTCCAGATCAAGTTCAAAGACAAATGGGGCAATCTTAGTTCCATGGTCTGGTCGCCGGGCCATGCGATCCAAAATCAGTGGACGCAGATTTACTGGCCGATCACCCCGGCCGCCGTCACGGGCGTCGACTGGAAGCAAATCACGTCCATCGAGTTGTATGAGCAGAACGCGGGGACGTATTACTTCGACACAACCTACGCGCGTACGTCGGACTATGGGGACAGGCGGAGCAAGGCCTATGTGTTCAACTTCGGCGTGGATACGTTTGACCAGATGACCAACCAGTACCAACTGATTGCCCAGAGGGTTTTGGATTCGGCGACGCGCGAGATCTACAAGATCAAGATCCAGCTCAAATATGCGACTCCAAGCGGTGACGACTTCGTACTTGCCGAACAGGATATTTGGACCCTCGACGGCACCGGCAGCCAGAACGTGCAGTTCACGCTGCCATCGACCACGATGACGGGCGACGGTAATATTTACTGGATTGCATTCGCTTACCCGTGGGACGCATCCGATCCATGGCTCAGTCAGACCGGCTTCTACACGTCGTCAAATGATCCTGGTTTCCAATCCAGCATCGCCGGATACGGCCTCCTCCACGCGGGCGCGACACCGCTGGCCATGGCTGGCCGGACCTTCGACAACTGGGTTGCATATAACACGAGGGGCCAGTCTCTGACGCTGAACTTTGGCCTCATGGGCGATGGCGACAACGGCGATGGCCTGGTCAACAAGGTCTATGGCGGCAGTCCGATGTTTGATGGAGTCGTCGATCCAAACGCCTGGCTGGAAGAGAGCGCCCAGAACTGGGTGAGCAACGCCGTTGGACCGGCACAGAGGCCGCGACTCTTCCTTGCCTTCAAAGACATCGCGTCGGCAACCTCGCCGAAGATCACCATGGCCTTCCAGTTGGCCGGTAGCAACAACCAGGTGATGGTTGAGAAAACCTCCGACGAGACGACTTGGACAAACATCTACAGTTCGCCCACCGCGGCTAGCAGTTACACGCCAACCATCAATCTTGACACAGCGGCGAAGTACTACCGCATCACATTGAACGACGGTGGTTCGCCCAACGACAAAATCACACTGAACAAGGCGGCGACGTTGAGCGGTTATCCGTCGGCCAAGGACATGCGGTTCGAGAACTGGCTGCAGAGCGAGGTGGTCAACGGTGTCGTCGACGACTTCCGTCCGCCTTACACGCCCAACTACGCCTTGGTGCCGGATTATGATCCGGGTGACCCATCCTTCAAGGACGGGGCCAGCGGAGGCAAATACCGCTGGGCCACTTGGTTTACCGAGTCGTCGGACCTGAGCACGGCGCCGACCAAGGTCTCATGGGCGCCGCGCCTGAAGGTTGAGGACCCGGCCTTCCCGACGGTGTTTGATCCGGGCACGACCGTCTATGTCCCGGTGGTCTGGAATGATCTCGATACGATCGTGATGCTCACACAGTGGAAGCCGTATCAGGTATCGTTCCCCATGACGCTCCGGATCTTTCTCCAGGATGTCTACCTGGGAGTCACCTACATGACCTCGGACTTCCTCATCAGCACGGGCAGCGGCAACCAGATGTTTCCCATCACGATCCCGGCGAACACTCCCTACGGAGCCAATTACATGTGGGGCGCTTATATCTTTGACCATAAGCGACCGGGCATACAACCCTACGAGGAGAGGATCGGCATGGATGACACATTTCGGTTTACTCCGGAGGGGTTGCCGTATGAGCCTGAAACAACGATCACGGTCGGCACTGTTTTCAGCGTCTATTCGGATGCAGGCGTGCCTTCGGATTCGACGGTTTTTACCTGGGGAGTTGGATCCTGGGACGGCAGCTTCACGGGCGAAACGCCGCCGGAAGGGACGGAGTGTTTCCAGACGACCACCATCGGCTTCGCCGGTTGGGGCGTATTCAAGGTGAGTGGCACTTACGATCTATCGTCTTACGCGAGCGGACACTTGAAGTTTTGGGTCAAAAGCACATCCACCCTGAAAGTGGAAATCGAATCACCCGGGGGCATTACCCGGACGAAATTTATCAGTTCGACGGCCGGCCAGTGGCAGGAAATCAGCATTGCGATCAGCAGCTTTACGGGAGTTGATCCCGCACATGTCTCGTGCCCTCTGAAGATCACCGCCCAGACACCCACAACGTTCTACGTCGACTCTGTTCGCTGGACGCGCGATTGATCGGAGATCTTACTTCTTCTTCAAGAACTCAATCTGGTCCATGGACAGGCTGCCCTTGGCGGCGCCGGTATTTTGGGCGTCGAACTTGACGGAGAGCTCCGAGAGGCTCTTGCTGGAGCCAATGTTCAGTTCCTTGAGGGGGATTTCGACCGATTGCCATTTGCTGCCGATGCCGCGGATGACGCGTTGGCCCGTCGACGGGCCCTTAAGCTCGAAGAGAAAATTAAGGTTGTTGACGCCTTCGGCCTTGGCTTGAAACGCCAGCACATTGTAGCCGGTGGCATCCAGCTTGTTTAGGTGCATCCAGGCGCCTGCGGATGAGCCGGGAGTGGTGATATCGAAGTTGATTTTCCAGTAGCCGGTGCCGTCGGTCCCTCCACTGCGCTCGACTCGTTCGCCGGCTTTGCCGAGAGGATCGGGCCGCGAGGAACCCCAGCTGCCAAAAGTGCCGCCCAACCGGTTGACCCTGCTGTCGAGGTTGAAATCGGCGACGACCAAGGGTGGTTTTTGCGGGTTGACGGGTTTGGGAAGGACGGCGACCGCCGGAGTGGTCTCGGACTTGGTGAGCCGGGATGCCAGAAAAAAACCGGCCGCGCCCGCGGCCAATAGAAGCACCGCGGGGGTCAGCCAGGGTTTGTTCCTGCGGGCCAGCCGCCGCGTTTTGAGGGGAGGGGGAGCCCTGCCGGCCTGGTACTCTTCGAACGCCGTTTCCACCTCCTCCATGGTCTGGTAGCGGTCGCCGACTTCCTTGGCCATCATCTTCATGATGATTCGGCTGATGCCTTCATCAAGTTTGGGATTGATGTCACGAGGATCGGGGGCGGCGTCGGTCAGATGGCGTGCCATGATCACGGCCGAGGAGCCTTCATAAGGAATTTTCCCCGTCACCAAATGAAAAAGCGTTGCACCCAGCGAGTAGACGTCGGTGCGGTGGTCGATCGTATGCGGATCGCGCAGCCGCTCCGGGGAAATGTAGATGGGGCTGCCCATGATGTCGCCGGTCTGAGTGATCATGCTGGACTCCTCGCCGGCCCATTTGGCGAGGCCGAGGTCGACCACCTTGATGATGCGCTCGCTGGTAAGGAGGAGGTTTTCCGGTTTGATGTCGCGATGGATGACTTGTTTCTTGTGCGCGTAGGCCAGCGCGGAGGCGGCCTGGCGGAGATATTCGACCGCCAGGGGCACCGGCAGTGTTCCGAGTTCCTGCTGGATCGAGCGCAGATCCCGCCCTTCCACGTATTCCATGATGAAGTAGTAGATGTTTTCACCGACAACGCCTGCGTCATGGACAGCGACGATGTTCGGATGGCTCAGTTTGGCGGCGGCTTTGGCTTCACGCAGGAAAAGCTCGACGAAAGCCGCATCGGTCGCCATGTCGCCGGGAAGGAATTTGACAGCGGCCAGACGGTCAAGAGACTGGTGCCGGGCGAGGTAGACAATGCCCATGCCGCCCTCGCCGAGTCGCTGGAGGATGATGTATCCGGCAAGGTTCTGGCCAATCCATGGATCGTCATCAACAATTTCAGGCCCTGAAGTGTCGACGTCAGCCATCGGCCGCACTCTAACGGGCTGACGACAGAGGGAAAAGAAATAAAAATGTCCCTTCCATACCGGGCGAGTTCATTGCCAGACGAGACAAAAGCCTGGAAACCGCGCCTTCTTGAAAGCAATTCCGGCTCTCCAACATCGGGGCTTCCGGCGCGGGACGGTATCCATAGCAGTCGACAAGATAGAAGATGCGGGTCCGCCGGTCGACGGTGGTCACCTGGATGGCGATTGGCCCGGTGATGCGGTCAAAGTACTTTCGCAATCTGTCGAGGTCCGATCCGTTGGACTCGGCGAGCACGGCGATCGCGGGATGACCCTTCCATGATCGCAGGTTGATCCAGTAACGGTAGGCGAAACCCGGCTGGCCAAGGGCGAACCAATTGACTTGCTCCTCCGGCTCGCCTGAATAGAAGCCGAGCGAAGCCGAGATCTTGTATTTGTCGAATCCAAGGATGAAAGGCTCCTGCCCGGTTTGCGCCTGGAGCCGGGTTTCGGCCGCCTCCACCTTGCCGGCCAGCTCTCGCCAGCAGCCCAGGGGAACGCGGACCGCCGAAACCTTCGGAAGTCCCAGGGTGAAGAAACTCAATGCGAGCAAAATCACGGCTGCGGAAAAAACGCCCGCAGCCCATCCGAACAAGCGCCAACGCCGGGCCTGCCGCGGATCATGGCTTCCGATCCCCTCGGAAAAAACGGCCGCTCCCGCCAGCGTAAGCGACAGGTAGGCGGGCGCCGTCCATTGGAAGTGGACGTGATCGGTCTTCAGCCCGGAGACAAAGCAGATCAGAAGGATCGGCAGGGCGAATGAGACGGCGAAATTCCAACGCTCATCATGCTGGAACCAGCCGCGTCGGATCGCGCGCGAGGCGCCGATCGCGAACAGGACGAAAAGCAGGGGTGTGAGCAGCAACGGCTGAATCGCCCAGAATTCGAAGGCGCGGTGAAGCGGCTTGGAGGATCCCTGATCCAGCGCGCGCGTCGATTGAAACAGGAACGAAGCCCAGTCGTGCTGGGCGTTCCAGACAATCACGGGGCTGAAGACCAGCATGGCCACGCATGCCGCCATCCAGGGCTGCGGCCGGCGAAGCCAGAAACGGTGCTGTGGCGAGAACAAGAGGAAGAGAAGAAACGACGGAACCAGAATCACGGCCGGGTATTTTGAAAGCATGGCCGCGCCGAGGGCCAGTCCTGAAAAAAACCACGATCGGGTGCTCTTGGTCTGAAGAGCTCTTGAGAGAGTCAACAGCGTCAGCAGCCAGAAGAAAATCAGCGGCCCGTCGGGCGATGCGATAAAACCGGTCGCGATGTAGAAGGGTGTGGCGGCAAAAATGAGTGTCGCCCAGAACGCGGTTCTCCGTCCAAACCAGGCGCACGCTGTCAGGAACATCAGGAAAGCGGAGCCGAAATAAAGCAACAGATGGACGAAACGGACCCCGAGCTCCGTGTTTCCAAAGCAGAAGGTGCCGAGCCCGATCAGCCAGGCCACCATCGGCGGATGGTCGTAGTAGCTGAGCGCCGGGTGCTGCGCAAAGGTCCAGTAGTAGGCTTCCTGGGAGATCAGCTCCGCGTGCGAGGCGGACCAGAACAGCGTTCCGCCCATGAAAAGAACCAGGGCGATGATGGCCCGTGTCATGATCCGATCCATGGGTCTCCTATTACAATCCGATCCGTTGGTCCTCGATCACGATCCGGTCCGTTGGTCCGACACAGCCTCGACGTCCGCGTCGTTGTTGCGGAAGAGGAGCTGCGTGGCGCGGTCGATCGAGGCGAAGGCCTCCTGGCAATAAAGTTTTCCCGCGGAAAGATCATGGGCCAGAGTTTTGTTTCCTTCGCCAGGCCGCGACAAGTCCAGATCCAATTTCGAGAGGACGGCTGTGATCGTATAAAGCGCGATGACGATGGTGGTGACGCGGTCCAGGATCATCTGTTGTTCAACGATCTCTTCCCGGTGGCGGGCGAGCAGGCGGAGGATGCTGTTGCCGAAACGGTGGGTCGACTCGCCGAGCTGTTCGGCTTCACCGGCCAGCTCACGCGACTGAACGGGAACCCGCGGCGTCGTTGCGACGCGCCGCAGGATGCTTTGGCTCAGTCCGGCGATCTTGATGGCCTGCTGCATCGGGTGGCGGAGCGCCGCCTGCAGTTGCTCGAGCTGTTTTCCGACGTCACGCATGCCGACGACGCCGATAAAGGCGCGAAGCACCTCGTTGGAACCTTCGCCGATGGTGTTGAGCCGAGCGTCACGCATCATTCTTTCAAACGGCTGGTCCGGGAAGAAGGACCGGCCTCCGAAGATCTGCATCCCTTCATAGATGATCGTCCAGAGTGCTTCGCTGGAGAACACCTTGACGATCGCCGTTTCGAGCATGATGTCGTCGTCGCCACGGTCGATCATCCCGGCGGTCATCTGCGTGACGGCGTCCATCGCGTAGGTGAGTGAGGCCATCGTCGCGATTTTACGCTTCACCAAGGCGAAACTCGCCAGCGGGCGGCCGAACTGATGCCGGTTTTGAGCGTGGGAGGTCGCGCGTTCAAGAACTTCCTTGGCGGCTCCGGTGCAGGAGGCGCCGAACGTAGTCCTGCCATAGTCAAGGACAGTCAGGGCGATCTTGAGTCCGGCGCCAAGGGTGCCAAGCACGTTTGCTGCAGGAACCTCCATGTCATCGAAAGCCAGATTGCTTGTCGTCGTGCCCCGCATTCCGACTTTCTCGAGGGCAGGCGCCGTGACCCGGAAGCCCGGCATGTCGGGGGTGACGAGAAAGGCGGTGATTTTTTCACGACGACCGTCCGGCGTTTCCATGTCTGTCTTTGCCATGACCGTGAGGATGCCGGCGATGCTGCCGTTGGTGGTCCATTGTTTTTGGCCGGTAATCCGGTAGATGTTTTTGACCGGGTCGAAAACGGCGCGGGTTCTGATTCCGGCGGCGTCGGAGCCCGCCTCGGGCTCCGTCAGGGAAAAGGCGGAGAGTTTTTTTCCGGTGGCCATCTGCGGCAGCCAGCGGCGGCGCTGCTCCTCAGTTCCAAAAAGCAAAAGAGCCTTCAAACCGATGCTCTGATGAACGCTGACAAAAAGCGCCGTTGAGCTGCAGCGCCGCGCGAGAGTTTCGACGGTCCTGCAGTAGGTATGGTAGGAGCGCCCGAGCCCGCCGTATTCCTTGGGGATGATGAGTCCCAGAATGCCGAGTTCGGCAAGTCCATGGACCACATCATCCGGAATCGTGGCGTGGCGGTCGATCCAGTCCGGGTCGACGCGCTCCTGGGCAAAAGCCCTCACCCGGGCTATGAAATCCTCTTCGCTTTTCTGTTCTCCGGCTGGAGGTTCGGGGAAGGGGAATACGCGGTGCGCGTCGAACAGTCCGAAGTAGAGCCGTTTGACGAAGCTGGTCTTTGGCTCCCCGGAAAAGAGGAGCTCTTCAGCCATCTTGATTTGTTCTTCACTCGCCGCCATTCGAATTGAGGCCGAAACCCCGCATGATCTTAGAGTCGATCGGCAAATGATTCAAGTATTGTCGGCCTGCTGCGTTGTCCTCATTTGTAGCGGCGCTCTGCGAGCGCCGTCGACGGTCATAGACCGCCGCTACAGAAAACCATGAAATCAGGACAACGCCGGGCCCGCCTAATCTTGCGCGTCAGCCGCGGCGCATGTCCCGGTGATCGGTGGGCATCGCGGTGACGAACTGGCGGCAGAGCTTGCAGAAGGTCTCCTCGATCAGGCTGAGCCTGCGGCCAAACCGGGAAACCAACGCCCATTTCCGCTTGAGCGTCCGGGCGCCGATCGTGCGCATGCGCAGGGTTCCTTTTTTGAGTTCGCGCACGGTGGTCCAGGGCGCCAGGACAGCGACGCCCAGGTTGAGTTTGACCATCTCCTTGATCGCTTCGATGTCCGCAATCTCCATGACCGCCAGCGGAATGATCCGTTCGGAATGAAAATAGGCTTCGACAAGACGGGCCGTGAAGCTCCTTCTCTGGTAAAGAATGAAGTGCTGCCGGGCGACTTCGTTTCGGGTCACGGACCTCGCCTGCGCCCAAGGATGCGAGGATGAAAAGGTGAAGAGCAGCTCGTCGCCGAACAGGGGGCGGACCTCCAGGCCGGATGGGTCGTCGGGCTCGAGTCCCAAAACCAGATCGATCCTGTTCTGGCGGATCAAGTCCACGAGCTCGGGCGTGTCCCCCGACTCCAGCTGGATGGACGCCTGCTCGAAGGATTTTTTGACCTCCTTGATCACCGCAGGAAGAATATAGTGGCAGGCCGACGCCGACGCGCCGACGCGCAGGCGCGTTTGCCCCCATCTTGCGAGACGCTTGATTTCATCTTCGGCGGAGTCGATGGCGGCAAGCGGATTTTCGATCTGCGCGAGCAACTGCTCCCCGGCCTGGTTGAGGTAGACTTTTTTCCCCACCCTGTCCAAAAGACGGCACCCGATTTGTGTCTCGAGAGCCTTGAGACCGTGGCTGACGGCCGACGGGGTCAGGTGAAGCTCGCGCGCCGCGGCCACGAGACTGCCGTGTTTGGCGATCGAGCAGAACATTCGAAGCCGCCTTGTTTCCATGCTGTCCGCTAATTAGTGAAAATCAATCATGATATCAACCTGAATGTTTCATTTAATTCATCCGTCGGCGTGCCGAAGTTGGCATGGCTTCTGCGAACCATCGAAACCAACCTTCAATTGATCCAAATCAATGCCAGCCGCGATGAGAGACGGTACAGTATGATGATGCTTAAAAAATGTTCATTGGCAGTGATATTCGCTTTTCGCGTGATCGCAGGCGCGCCCGCAGATGACGCGCTGAAATACGAGGCGGGCCGCGATTTAAAGCAGCCGATCCTGGAAACGGGACTGGATTCAAAAGGCGCGGCTGGTTCTTCCGATTGGAAGCCCGGGGATCCACTCAGCCTCGAGGGCGGGGCGGTGGTGTTCGATGTCCAGGAACGGATGCGCTTTGAGTGGCGCGAAAACAATTTCGATTTCAACAGTGCCGTCGATGCGATCACCGATGACGCGTACCTGTTGCAGCGTTTCAGGATCGGCGTCCGCAACAAGCCGAACGATTGGGTGAATATTTATCTGCAAACCCAGGACTCGCGCGAAATCGGCTCCGACCGTCCGGATGATCCTGGATTCTCGGGCTCGGAGGGGGATGATTCCTTCTTCCTGCGGCAGGCCAACGTCACCATCGCAAACTATAAGGAATGTCCGTTTGGCGTGACCGCGGGCCGGCAGGAGCTGGGTTACGGGGATGAGCGACTGATCGGCGCTTTCGACTGGAATAACATTGGACGTGTTTTTGACGGCATCAAGATGCGCTTTCAGCAGGTGAACTGGAATCTCGAAGGCTTTGCCGTCATGCCCGTCGAGCACTTTTCGAATCATTTTGACGCGCCGGACACGCAGGACAGGTTTTTCGGGCTCTACTACCAGATGAATTACATCCCGAAGCAGGTGACTGAATTCTACGCCTTCTATCGAAACAAGACCGATATCGATTCAGGCTTTCCGATGGGCGGCTCCCCGATTGGGACGGACCAGAATGGCGTTCAGCTTGGCACGGAGAAAGGCGACTACGCGACGATCGGCACGCGCATCAAGTCCACACCCGGTCAGCTCGGCCCGTGGGACTATGAGATGGAAACGGCCGGCCAGTTGGGGACCATCGTTTCCAACTCCGTTGACACCAACCTTCCGAACGCCACAACCTCCAGAAAGGATCTGGCGGCGGTGGCGACGCACGTGGCGGGCGGCTACACGTGGGAGGGCAAGGAACGAACCCGCCTCGGCCTCGAATACAACTACGCATCGGGCGACCATGATCCAATGGACGGGAACAACGGATCATTCCAGAACCTCTTCCCGACGAACCATAAGTTCTACGGTTACATGGACCTGTTCGCGTGGCGCAACATGCACAACGCGCGCGCGCAGTTCAACATCACGCCGATCGAAAAACTCGGCCTCCAGGTCGATTACCACGCCTTTTGGATCGCGGAAACCAACGACCAGTGGTTCAGGGCCAACGCGTACACCCCGGTGCGGAATGTTCCCACGCGGGGCAGCGCCAACAATTTTGCGGGCAGTGAAGTGGATTTCACGGCGACCTATCCGGTGGTCAAGTGGATGAAGCTCCTGGTGGGCTACAGCCACTTTTTTTCCGGAGCGTACCTGGCGGATACGGGGAGGGCGGATGATGCGGATTTTGTTTATGCGCAAACCATGTTCCAATTTTGAGCAGCTCCTTTTCGGGATAGATTCTAATCAGCCTGTCCAAATTGAGACAGGCCGTTGATGGTTCTCAGGGCCCGGCAGGGATGGGCTCCCAAAGAGGACGGGCCGCCCTGTCGGCGGGCCGCATGCCCTGAGGCGGTATACCCCGCCAAAACGCCTGAAAAAGGAGGATTTTCCGCCTCGCCGAGCTATTGAAAATTTTTCATCAAATTACGATAAATATTTCATTTGTTTCATGAGTGACCTGCGGAACATTGGCATGCCGGTTGCGTTGATGGCGTGCCATGACCAACCGCTTATCCTTTTGGAAATCGGGCCACCTGCCGACTCTGGCGGGAGCCTTTCTCTATTTTGATGTCAGCTTCATGATCTGGGTGCTCCTCGGGGCTCTGGGAAATTATGTGGCGTCCGAGTTTGGACTCAGTCCCGCCCAGAAGGGCTTGATGACCGCGATTCCGCTCCTGGGCGGATCCATCCTTCGTCTTGTCCTGGGCTATCTCACCGACTCGATCGGCGCGCGAAAGGCGGGCTTGATCGGCATGGCGGCCACTTTCCTGCCGCTGCTCGGTGGCTGGCTCTGGGCCGGCTCGATCAGCGGCGTTTACGCCCTCGGGCTCTGCCTCGGCGTGGCGGGCGCAAGTTTCGCCGTGGCGCTTCCGATGGCAAGCCGCTGGTACCCGCCGGAGCATCAGGGTCTGGCGATGGGCATTGCCGGAGCCGGAAATTCCGGAACCATTCTCGCGACCCTGTTTTCCCCGCGGCTCGCCGAGGCGTTCGGGTGGCATGCGGTGTTTGGCCTGGCGATGATCCCTCTGGCTGCGGTGGCGGCGTTTTTTCTGCTTTTCGCCAAAGACGCGCCCAGCCGTCCGGCTGCGCCGGGTTGGTCGGACTACCTCTCGCTCTTTAAGGAGAGAGACACGTACCTCTTCAGTCTTTTTTACAGCGTGACCTTCGGCGGATTCGTCGGTCTGGCGAGTTTCCTCTCGATCCTGCTGCGCGACCAATACGCCGTCTCGAAGGTCCATGCGGGCGACCTGACGGCTCTCTGTGTCTTCGCGGGGAGCTTCATCCGGCCCGTCGGGGGGTTTCTCGCGGACCGGATCGGCGGTGTGCGGATGCTGATGTTGGTGTATGCGGCCGTCGCCGCGCTCGCCTTGGGCGTCGCGCAGCTTCCGGCGTTGACGCTGGCCGTCCTGCTCTTTTTTCTCATGATGGCGTGCCTCGGCGCGGGCAACGGCTCGGTTTTCCAGCTTGTGCCGCAGCGCTTTGGAGCCCGCGTTGGGACTGCGACCGGTATCTTTGGCGCCGCGGGGGGCATCGGCGGATTTCTGCTTCCCACCGCGCTCGGATGGCTCAAGCAGGCGGCCGGTTCCTACGGGGCCGGGCTCGCCTTGTTTGCTTCTCTCTCGGCTCTCGCGTTCCTGACGCTTGCCTTTGTGCAGCGCCACTGGATCGGCGATTGGGTGGCGCATGGCGGAACGGTCCGAACAAATCTTCCCCAGGAGGATGCGGAGGCGGCCTGAGGCGATGCCATGGAAACGACGGTCAAAACAATCTGCCCTTACTGCGGCGTGGGTTGCGGGCTTTCGGTCAAAGTTCGCGACAACAGAATCGTCGACGTTAAAGGCGACAAGGAGCATCCCGCCAATTTCGGGAGCCTCTGCACCAAGGGCGCGACGGTCGACCAGACCATTGACACGCCGAATCGTCTCAAGTTCGCGCAGATCCGTTTTAACCGATCCGATCCCTTTGAGCCTGTCCCGTTGGATGGTGCGCTGGAGCATCTGGCCGAGAAATACCGCTCGATCTTCCGGGATCATGGGCGGGATGCTGTTGCATTTTATGTCTCCGGCCAGCTGACGACGGAGTCGCAGTACGTCTTCAACAAGCTCGCCAAGGGCGCGATCGGCACCAACAACATCGACGCCAACTCCCGCCTCTGCATGTCGAGCGCGGTGAGCGCCTACAAGCTTTCGCTGGGAGCCGATGCTCCGCCCACGTGCTACGAGGACATTGAGCTCACGGAATGTTTCCTGATTCTCGGCGCCAACATGGCCGAGTGCCATCCGGTTCTCTGGCAGAGGATCAAAAGGCGCGCCAACCGCAAGCGGGTCCGGATCATCGTGGTGGATCCGCGGCGCACGCCAACCGCTGAAAACGCGCATCTCCATCTGGCGATTCGCCCCGGCACCGACGTGGCGCTGCTCAACGCGATGCTGCACGTGATGATCTCGCAGGGATGGATCAATCCACGCTTCATCCGCGATCACACCGAAGATTGGGAAAAAGTCCGGGGCATGGTGGAGGGCTGGTCGCCCGCGCGCGCGGCGAAAGTTTGCGGTGTTTCCGAAATCGACATCCACCGGGCCGCGTTCTGGTTTGGCCAGTCGGCGGACGCCCTGAGTTTCTGGGCGATGGGAGCCAACCAGAGCACGCAAGGAGTCGCCAAAAATCTTGGGATCATCAACCTTCACCTGGCGACCGGCAAGATCGGGCGCCCCGGAAGCGGGCCCTTCTCGCTCACGGGCCAGCCCAACGCGATGGGCGGACGCGAGGTCGGCTACATGAGCGGTCTGCTGCCCGGTCACCGGAACGTCTCCGACGATGCGCACCGCAAAGAGATCGCTGAAATCTGGGGCGTGCCGCTGCCGAGAATACGGCCCAAGCCGGGACTCGACGCCGTTCGCATGTTCGAGGCGCTCGAGACGGGCGAAGTGAAGGCGCTCTGGGTGGTCGGGTGCAACCCGCTGGCGACCATGCCGAACTCCAACCAGATCCGCCGGGCGCTCGAGAAGGTGGAATTGCTCGTCGTCCAGGATTGTTATCACCCGACGGAGACCTCCCGCCTCGCGCACGTCCTCCTGCCGGCGGCGCTGAACCTGGAGATGGAGGGAACGATGACCAATTCGGAACGCCGTGTCAGCCTTCTGCAGCCCTGCGTGTCTCCGCCCGGCGAGGCGCGTCCCGACTGGGAGATTGGCTGCCGGTTTGCCGCCTTGATGGGTTATGAGGAGCAGTTTTCCTTTTCATCGGCCGCCAACATTTTCGAGGAGCATAAACTTTGCTGTTCCGATGTCTACGCGCTCAACATGGACGGCATCACGTATGGGCGCCTCAAGCATCATCCGATCCAGTGGCCCTGCCCCACCAAGAGCAGCCCCGGCATCGCAAGGCGCTACCGGCGCAAAACATTTGCCACTCCGAGCGGCCGGGCCCGTTTTCATCCGGTCGATGATCTGCCTCCCGCGGACCGGATCACGCCTGACTATCCGTTCGCGCTGACCACCGGCAGGCTCGCGCACCAGTGGCATTCGCGCACGAAAACAGGACATGTGGCGAAGCTGGGCAAGCTCAACCCCGAACCCTTTGTCGCGGCGCACCCTGCCGATGCGCAGCGCCTTGGCCTGCGGAATGGCGACGCGGTCCGGCTCATCTCACGGCGCGGTGTGGCCCGGACGCGGCTCAAGATTGAAGAATCGATGCGGGAGGGATCGCTCTTCATGCCGTTTCATTGGGGGCAATCGGCCGGCGAGGACGGTTGCGTGAACCTGGTGACCCACGGCGAGGCCGACCCGATCTCGCGCCAGCCTGAGTTGAAGCACAATGCCGTCCGGCTCGAGAGGGACGGAGGGGAGGCGGTGAAGGCATGAGCGCACCGGGTCCGTTTACCGACGAGCAGAAGGAGTATCTGCAGGGCGTCCTGGCCGGGGCGGCGCAAAGGGGATTCATGCCGTTCGTCGGCGTCGCCGGCGACGGCAGGATCACCGGCGATCCGGCCGGCGCTTCAATCAACCTTGCCGCGCCGGCGGAAGAGACCGTCCACGGCACGCCGCTTTCCGAGCTGTGCAAGGAGGAGCGGATCAAGCACGAGGAAAACCCGCTCGACATCTGGGAGAAGATCGCCGCACACGCGGACCAGGACCGGTTTCCGGACGCCGAGGACACGTTCCGCTTCAAATTTCACGGTCTTTTTTACGTCGCGCCGGCGCAGAACGCATTCATGATGCGCTGCCGGATCCCGGGCTGCATTTTGACTTCGGCGCAGCTCGCAGGCTTGGCTGAGATCGCCGAGCAGTGGGGTAACGGCTACGCGGACATCACCACGCGCGGCAACATCCAGGTCCGGGAGATCGCCGCCCGCCACATCGTCAACGTGCTCATCAAGCTGCAGGAGATCGGGCTGACGTCGAGGGGATCGGGCGCTGACAACATCCGCAACATCACCGCGTCGCCGACTTCCGGCATCGATCTGGACGAGGTGTTCGACGTGCGGCCGCTGGCCAAGGCCCTGCATCATTACATCCTCAATCACCGGGATCTCTACGGCATCCCGCGCAAGTTCAATGTTGCTTTCGACAACGGAGGTTCGATCAGCGTCGCGGCCGACACCAACGACCTTGGATTCGTCGCGGTGCGCGTTGGCGAAGGCAAAGGAGTCGAGCCCGGCGTCTATTTTCGCGTCCAACTGGCGGGGATCACGGGCCACAAACAATTTGCACAGGATGCAGGGATCCTTCTGAAGCCCAACGAGTGCGTCGCCGCCGCGGCCGCCATGGTCCGGGTGTTTGTGGAAAACGGCGACCGGACCAACCGCAAGAAGGCGCGGCTGAAATACCTCATTGACCGTTGGGGAATTCCGAAATTTCTGGATCAGACCGAAAAGAAGCTCGCATTTCCTCTGGTCCATTTTCCGCTTGAACACTGCGAGCCGAGGCGGCCGGTGTTCCGCCATGGACACATCGGCGTCTATCGACAGGCGCAGAGAGGGTTGAATTACATCGGCGTGGTGATTCCGGTCGGCCGGATGAAGGCCCAGCAGATGCACCGGCTTGCGGAAACGGCGGGCAACTATGGTTCGGGCGAGCTGCGGCTCACGGTTTTTCAAAACCTGCTTATCCCGAACGTTCCCGACACCTATGTGGAGGCGGTCAAGAGGTCGTTGACCTGGACCGGTTTTCACTATGAGGCATCCCACATCGCGGGCGGCCTGGTCGCCTGCACAGGCAACACCGGCTGCAAATTTTCAGCGACCAACACCAAGGGCCAGGCGTTGGAACTGGCACGGTATCTGGAGAAACGGGTTCCGCTGGACCAACCGATCAACATTCACCTGACGGGATGCCCCCATTCATGCGCGCAGCACTATATCGGCGACATCGGTTTGCTGGGGATTAAGGTCGGCCCCACGGCTGACGAGGGTTACAACGTGATTTTGGGCGGAGGCGACGACCATGAACAGGCCCTCGGCCGTGAAATCTTCAAGGGCATCCGATTCACGGAGCTGCCGGCGCTCCTGGAGCGGATTTTGAAAATTTACATGGAACGGCGCAAGTCCGGCGAATCCTTCACCCGGTTCACGCGCCGCCACGAAGTCGGGCAGCTCCAGGAAATGTTCACGAACTGATATGAGTAATATCCCTTTTATTCCTGAGAATTCCCCCTTTTCGCCCGAGCAGCGGGCATGGCTGAACGGTTTTTTCGCCGGAGTCTATTCCCGGCCGGCGCCTGCCGGTATTCCAGCGGCCGAGGCAAGGCCGCTGAACCCGCTCACGATCCTCTTCGGCTCCCAGACCGGGACAGCGGAGAGCCTTGCCAAAAAAGTGGCTTCGGAAGCCGGCAAGCGCGGTTTCGCGCCATCGGTGGTCGACATGGCCGAGTACAGTTGCAGTCAGCTGAAGAACGAAAAGGCGCTGCTGATCGTGACCAGCACGCATGGTGACGGCGATCCACCCGACAACGCGAAGGGATTCTGGGAATATCTCGGCAACGGCCATGCGCCGCGGCTTGACCATGTCCAATATTCCGTCCTGGCGCTGGGCGACACCAACTACGCCAAATTTTGTGAATGCGGAAAAAACTTCGACAGGCGCCTCGAAGAGCTCGGCGCGAAGCGAATTTTTTCGCGCGTCGATTGCGACGTCGATTATGACGAGTCTTTTCACCAGTGGATGAGCGGAGTGCTGCCTGCCCTGAGCCTGCCGAATGGGTCGGGTGGGAGCGCGGCTCCAGCCGCCGTGGAAGCGCCGCCGGCCTGGTCTAAAAAAAATCCTTTCCCCGCCCGGTTGCTTGCCAACCGAAAGCTGAACGCGCCTGGCTCGGAAAAGGACACCCGGCATTTTGAAATTTCGCTTGGGGATTCCGGCCTCACGTACGAAACCGGAGATGCGCTGGGTGTCGTGGCGACCAACTGCCCCTCGCTCGTCGAAGATCTGCTCAAAGCGCTCGGCTATGATGGGGAGGAGGCGGTGGCCGATCCGGAAGGCGGCACTACGGCACTGCGCAAAGCTCTCCTCTCCCGTTGTGAGATCACGAAGATCCCACAGGCCTTGTTGCAGAAGATCGTGGAAAAATCCGGGGATGCCGCGCTGAAAAAACTCCTCGAACCCGAATCCAAGGCGGAACTCCGTTCCCATCTTTGGGGCCGGGAGATCATCGACATGCTGCTCGCGTATCCGCAAGCCCGCTTCGAGCCGGCTGAGTTCATCGGTTTGCTTAAAAAGCTCCCACCGCGCCTCTATTCGATTTCATCGAGCCCAAGGGCTCATCCAGGAGAGGTTCATCTCACCGTGGCCGCTGTCCGTTACGCATCGCACGGGCGGGATCGCAAGGGTGTCTGCTCCACATTTCTCGCCGACCGCGCCGGCCCGGAAACGCCGGTGCCGGTTTTCGTTCATACCAACAAAAACTTCCGGTTGCCGCCCTCCGGTGACACATCCGTCATCATGGTCGGACCTGGGACGGGGATCGCGCCGTTCCGCGCCTTCCTGGAAGAACGGCGGGCTGCCGGGGCGAAGGGGAAAAATTGGCTTTTCTTCGGCGACCAGCACGAAGCGACGGACTTTTTATATCGCGAGGAACTGACGGCGATGCTCGCGGACGGTGTTTTGAGCCGGCTCGACACGGCTTTCTCGCGTGACCAGGCACAGAAAGTTTACGTCCAGCACCGGATGCTGGAGAACGCGGGGGAGATTTTCGCGTGGCTGGAACAGGGCGCCGTTGTTTACGTCTGCGGCGATGCCAGCCGGATGGCCAGGGATGTCGATTCCGCGCTTCATCAAGTCGTTGAACGGGGTGGCGGGCAGACAGCGGAAGCTGCGGCAGCCTACGTGAAAAAGTTGCAGTCCGAAAAACGTTATCAGCGGGACGTCTATTGATGAGGTCTCGATCCCGCCCAAAAGATTGTCCGGTTCACATCTTGCCCGGCAGCCGGTCAGAAGCCGGCGGGGCTGGCTTCGTCTTTCCCCCAGCGGAACGACTGCCTCGGCTGAAAAGACCGCCATGGTCATTTTTTTCGCCGGTTTTTTCCGCTTTTTGGTGTTATCTTAAGACTCAACCGGGCGGGTCATGAAATCAGCGTCGATTCTCTGTTTCTTTCTTCTGATGCTATCGGTGGCGGGATTGTCTTCCGGTCAAACATCGACCAACGCCATCTCGTTGCTCGACGCGGTCCAAAAGGGAGACCAGGACGCCGTCGCGGGAATCCTGGCCAGGGGCGTGGATGTGGATTCGAGCGATGACAAGGGGCGCACGGCGCTGATGTGGGCGGCGCGCGAAGGCCACCCTGAGGTCATCAAGCTTCTGCTCTCGAAAGGGGCGGATATTTCCGCACGCAGCGAAGGGGGATGGACGGCCCTGATGGCGGCGGCCCACAACGGCCAGTTGGAAACGATGAAGATTCTCATGGAGAAGGGTGCCAAGGTGAATGACCAGTCCGCCGACGGAACGACGGTCCTGATGTGGGCGGTGATTTCCGGAAAGCACGAGAACGTTAAAATGCTTCTCGAAAAGGGCGCCGACTTTAACTTGGGCGACGCCAACGGCGTCACACCATTGATGGGGGCCATTTTCGACGGTAAAGCCGAGATTGCCACGACGCTGATCGAGAAGGGCGCGAATGTGAACCTGAAGACCAAGGCTGGTCAGACCGCGCTGATGATCGCAAAACTTCGCGGACGGATGGATTTGCGTGAGATCCTTTTGAAAGCCGGAGCAAAGGAATAGGACCGGACCTTCTTCCGGGTTTTGGCTTGGAACGCTGTTCGAACCTCATTAAGGTCGCCTCCGTGAAATTGGCCCTGGCGATTCTTGTTTTCTGCTTCATGGCTCTCCTTGCCGCGGCCCAGTCCGATAACTCCGCCCCGGCGGACAAGCCGGCGGCACAAGCCGCGCCGAAGCCTCTGCCAAGCCTAACGGTGGGCGGGCGGGTGTACCTGAACGTGACGCTCAAGGCGGCCGGTAAAACCAATGCCACCATCTTGCATGACGCCGGGATCAAAAACATCCCCGTCTCCAGTTTGAGCCTCGACCAGATGAAGGCGCTCAATGGCACCACGACTCTGGCCAGCATCGATCTCACCAAGGTCGACCCGAACCCGATTTCTCCTGAGGTTCTCAAACAAGTGGACCACTGGATTGCGCAGGCTGGTGGTGTCAACCGGAGGCTGGAGGACGGAGACACGCCGCTGATCGAGGCGGTCCTGACGGGCCGGCCCGATTACGTCAAGGTTGTGTTGAAAATGCGCGCTGATCCGAATGCCGTCAACAAGGACGGCCACACTGCCTGGTACGAGGCCGCGATCCGCGGCTACACGGAGATTGCGGGGATGCTGGAGAACGCCGGCGCGAAAATTCCCGATTTGATCGGTCGCGCGCAGGCCGGCGACGAGGACATCGTGAAGCTCTTCCTTGCCAAGGATCCCACGTCAACTGAAACGACGGATGCGTTGGGCCGGACGGTCATCATGCTGGCGGCCCGGGCTGGGCAGGACCGAGTCGTGGAATTGCTGGCGGAGAAAGGAGCCTCGCTGGATGCCCGCGACAACGCGGGAAACACCGCGATCATCCATGCGGCCGAGACGGGAAAAACGCAGACCGGCCGGATCCTCATCGAGAAAGGCGTCGATGTCAATGCGCGGGACCAGAAGGGCATGACTGCGCTCATGGCGGCCACTGAATCCGGATCCCTTGAGATGATGAAAATCCTGATCGATCACGGGGCAAAAATCCGCGCCGTCGACCGCAGCGAAGGCCGGAACTCCCTCATGCTTGCGGCGAGGAAGAATAACAAGGATGCTGTGGAGCTCCTCCTGGAACGGGGCGCCCGGCCGGATGCCATCGACCGCGTCGGTAAAACGGCGCGGCAGCACGCCTTGGAATGCGATCACGGCGACTTGGCGGCCTTGCTTCTGGAGGCTGAGGAGGATGCGGGAAAAATCAAGGCCGAAAAACGAAGAAGCTTCAAGCGTGTCCTGGGAATCGAGCGGGCTCTCCAGGGTGAGGAGGAGGCCAGGCGCGCCGCACTGCCGCGCTACGTTCCATTCCTCTTGTGGGCGGGCTTGATCATCTCCGCGGTGGGACACGTTTGGCTGACTCTCATCGCGATCCAGGACGGGTTGGCTTGGGGGCTGGTCGTGCTGTTTTTCAACCCGCTCGGCGGGGCCGCTTACTGCTTCGTCCGCGTGCGAGGCGCCATGCCCGTTTTAGCGATCTATCTGGCCGGCATCTTGATCATGGGAATCCCGGCGTGGCTGTTTGATGTGAACCTCCTCGGCTTTTATATCTAGGATCTAGGGCGAATTGGCGGTCTGCGACCGCCGGGCCGGCGCTCATAGAGCGCCGCTACAACATAGGACACCACCCGGTTTCTGAGAACCAGCTTGAGATTTCGGCCATGTTTTGGTTTATCGGAAGGGTGCTTCGGCGCCTCACAACGCTCCCATTTTTGATCTTGTTTGCCGGACTGTTGGTCACGGTGCTCTTATCCGCCCAGACGGAGCCAGTCGCCGAAGGTGTTGCCCGTGGCGCGGGCACCAACGCGGCGGATTCCGGGACAGCCACTCCAGCCGCAGCGAGTGCGCCTGCCGGTCCCGCCAGGGCTCAAGGGCAGGGACTGGCAACAGAGGAGCCCCGGCCAATGGCGTCGTTTACGATAGGCGATAAGACATTTGAAAGCGTCACCCTCACCTCGTTTGATGGCGCCAACATCACCTTTTCCCATGCGTATGGGACCAAGACGCTGCCGGTCGCGGCGTTCACCGTGGAGCAGGTTGGTGCGCTGAACAAAACCACCAACCGGGTCTTCATTGATACCAGCCAGTTGGATCTGACGCCGCCTTCGCCGGAAGCTGTCAAAGAAGCCGACGCGCTCATTCAATCGGCCGGCGAGGTGAACGGTCTGCTCTCCAACGGCAACACGCCGCTGATCGAAGCCGTTGCCAACGGCCGTGCCAACATTATCAAAGTGCTGATCGCCCGCAGCGCAAATGTGACCTTGATGAACAGGTTGGGAACGACGCCCCTTCAGGAGGCGGAGGCGCGGGGCGACGCGAAGATCATCGCGCTTTTGAAAAGCGCCGGCGCCAGGCATGCGCCGAAGGTATTGCCGAAAACGCCTTACATGCTCGACTGCGAAAAGAATATCCAGGAATGCCGGGCCAAGGCCAAACAGTTCAACGAGCAGGCGAAAGCAAGCCGGGACAAGGCCGGCTCCTTCCGCCGGAAGGCGGCGCAGCTGAGCCGGGCGCTTGCCAACCCGACCGAAAAGCAGCAGGCCCAGGACTACCTCTCGAGGGCGCAAACCGAGGATCTGAACGCGAAAAGCGCGGCGGACACCGCCGCCTATTACGAGAAACAAGTCAAGAGCTGGGAGAGCGCGTACACGGAAGCGGTCAGGCAGCAGACTGCGGAAGCCGAACGGTTTGAAAAAGAGGAGGCGCGTTCACGCGAGAGGCTGTCTCAACAGCAGAAGGCGCAGAATCAACAGCCCCCGCCTCAGCTGCCGGCGCCCGCGGAAAAGTCCGCGGAAAACAAAGCGCCCCCATCCGAGGATTACCGGGATCCCGGGTTGGAGCAGATGAAGGCGCAGGGCCAGCAAATGCAGGCGGATGCCAGGACAGTCCAATCGATGATGGAGATCATGGAATCCAAAACGGCGGCTGAAAAGGAGCTCGCCAGGCAGGTCGAGGAGACCAAGCAAAAAATGGCGAAGGTTCCGTCTTATGTCCGATACATCGTCTGGTCAGGCCTTATGTTTTTCGTCGGCGGATCGCTTTGGTTCATCTGCATGGCATTTTATGACAGCGCGCTGTGGGGCCTGCTGACCTTGTTTTTCGGCCCCCCCGCATTTCTGGTTTATTTCATCATGCACCCAAAGGAAATGTGGTTTCCATTCGCCCTTTATCTATTCGGCCTGATGATGTGGGGCATCCCTGTGATGGTCTACCAGGTCGGCGTATTCGACTTTCTCTTTTAGGCGCTTTATGCCTGCGGTCCGTTTTTTACGAATGAAGCAAACAGGGCTGTTGGGCCTCGTTTTTCTCGTCGCGACTCTGGTGATACCTGTGTTCGCCCAAACCACAAACCCGCCAGGCCAAGTCCAGTCACCCGTGACGAACGCGGCACCCGGTGTGGCCGCCCCTCTGTCGTCAACCAACGCCGTCGCAGGTGCGGCAGCGGAATCGAATCCGCAGCCTCTGCCGACGCTGGTCATCGGTGACAAGACTTTCGAGAACGTGACTCTCACCGGCTTCGACGGAACGACCGTCGTCATTTCCCATGCATACGGCCTCAAAAACCTTCCGGCGTCTCAACTGTCGCCCGGCCAGATCGAGGCGCTCAACCGGACCTCCGCGAAGATCAAGATCGCGCCGCCGGCAGCGGCCACGAATCAGGTTGCGGCTCCAACGAGCCCCCCGGCGCCGATCCTGCAGACCAATGGCGCGAATCAGGCCGCGGCGCCAACGCCTCCGCCTGCGACGAACGCCCCGCCGGCAACAACCCCCATTGTTCCGGCGGAAAATCCGGTGGCAGTGGCTGAAGCGGCCGCTTCGACGGAGGCGTTGATCCAGGAGTTCCGCTCGCTTGGCCGTAACGGTCAGGAGTCCGAGCAGGAGGAATCGGAGACGCGGATCAAGGTCCCCGGGTTCGTCCGCTTTCTGGCGTGGGCCGGTTTTTTCATGCTTTTCATTGGCGAAGTGTGGCTTATCGGCATGGCCATTCATCAAACCGACAGCATGACCTGGGCGCTGCTCATTTTCTTTTTCAATCCAGTCGCCGGATTCATCTACTGGATGTTCCACATTCGCACGGCGGCTCTGCCCTATGGGATCTACGCGGCCGGTTTTCTGATGTTGACGATTCCCGTCTTGCGTTATCGAATGGGTTTTTTCGATCTCTTGATGTAGGTTGTTTCTTATGAAGCGGCAACCCGGCATTATTTTGACTTTGATCGCCATGTCCGTCCTCGCACGGGCGGAGTCCCCGGTTGACTCGCTCACCATCGGCGACTTCACGTATGAACGAGTGACGCTTTCACAGTTCAAGGACAATCAGATCACCTTCACGCATGCGATCGGCAACAAGACCGTGCCGCTGACGGTGCTGACGCGCGAGCAGGTGGCGGCGCTGAACGCCTCGACCGACAAATCCATCATCGAGCCCGGCGATGTGGATCTCACGCCCCCGTCACGGGAAGCGGTTCAGCAGGCTGAAAAAATGATCCGGACGGCGGGCGACGTCAACGGCCTCCTGCCTGGCGGCAACACACCGTTGATCGAGGCGGCTGCCAACGGTTGGGACGACATCGCCAAGGCCCTGATCGCGCGGGATGCCGATCTGAATCTAAAAAATGGCCTGGAACAGACCGCCCTGATGGTTGCCTCGGCAAAGGGCCGCGTGAAGGTCTGCCGCCTCTTGAAGGATTCCGGTGTGAAAGTCACCGACCTGAAAACCGCCATGCTGATCGAGGATGTCAAAACCATCCGTGAACTCGTTTTAAAAAACAAAAATTTGTTGAAAACGGTGGATGTCACTGGGATGAGCCCGTTGATGCGCGCAGCCGCGTCCGGCCAGCCGGCCATCATCGAGGCGCTGATCGGAGCAGGCGCCTCCACGAAGGAGCAGGACCCGGCCACCGGAGCGACTCCGCTGATGGTTGCCGCCGCCGCGGGCCGGGAGGAGGCGATGAAAACCCTGATCTCACGCGGCGCTTTACTGGATGAAGAGGACAAGGCGGGCTGGACGCCGCTCATGCACGCGGCCGCGGCAGGACAGACGAATGCCGTGGCCTTGCTTCTCGGCAAAGGCGCGAAGATGTCGGCTGGCAGCGGGGGCAGTGCCGTTGATGTGGCGCGCCAGAAAGGACAGCCCGGTGTCGTCGGGATCCTTGAACGGGCGGAGCAGTCGGCGAGGGAAGCGGCGTTGGCCGCCGCGGCAAAGGCATCGAACGCCGCCGCCGCGAAAATTTCCAAGCCAAGAGCAAAGGCTCCAAAACCCGCCGTCACCGGCCCTGCCCAGCCTGCTGTCTCGTCAGCCGCCGCGAAGGAACCGCCAAAAAAATCCTCCGGGAACGTTCTCGCACAGGACGGAACAAAAATTCCGGATATTTCCAGGGGGCTCTACATCCTCATCCTTGCAGGGTTCATCACGTATCTGACGGGCAGTATTTGGATGGTTGTTTTGGCCTGGAAGGAAAGCATCGGTTGGGCGATCGCGATGTTTCTCTTCAACCCGCTTCCCAACGTCATTTATTTTTTCATGCACAAGCGCGAGACCTGGATTCCGTTCGCATTGATGTGGGCCGGAGCGGCGTCCATCGCGGTTGCATTCTCCATGACCGGAATTCATTTCTGAGCGTATAAAAACCACCGGTCCTCGACTCGCCTTCGGGATAGCTTCTAATCCATGAACTTGAGCGCCGCCATGATTCCCACGCCCAGGATGATCGCGACGAACTGGCCGAACGAGGTCCGAAGATTCACCTCGTGATGGAGCTCGGGGATCAGGTCCGATCCGGCAATGTAGAGAAAACCACCGGCGGTCACCGGCAGAAGCCAGAGCGTGAAAGCTTCCACATGCGAGCCGATCAAGAGGGAAATGACGGTGCCGAGCACGGCTGCAAGCGCCGTAAGAAAGTTGACCAGGAGCGCCTTTTGAACCGGCAAACCTCCGTGGATCAGGATGCTGAAGTTGCCCATCTCATGAGGGATCTCATGCAGGATGATCGCGATCGTTGTCGCAATGCCGATCGGAATGCTCGCCGTGTAACTGGCCCCGATGAGCATGCCGTCGATCATGTTATGCGCGGTGTTGCCGACAATGTTGGTCGTGACAACCGGATGGACGTGTTGATGCTCCTCCTCCGGAACGTGGCAGTGGCGCCACCGGACGAACTTTTCGAGCACAAAGAAGATCAGGATGCCGCCGACCAGAAGAAACGATCCGGTCAGCGGCGGCCGGATTTTTTCGAAAGTTTCTGGAATCAGGTGAATGCACGCGTCGCCGAACAGGGCGCCCACGGCGAAACTGACCATGTGAAAAATGACTTTACGCATCGTCAGAGGCTTCAGGGAAAGCGTGACGATGCCGATCAGGGAGAGCAAACTGACGATGCCCACGCTCAAAAGGCTGTAACCCCAGACGTTCATTGAAGGCGGAGCGTACCGCGTGGAGCGTGGAGCGTACAGGGAGAAATCTGCCGTGCTGGACAGGCATTTTCCTGTCTAGACGCACCGCCCTCTCTATTTTTTCCGAAAGAGACGCGCGGCAAGAAGCCCACTGCCCAGAACCATCAGCGCCCAACTGCCTGGCTCGGGAATCGTCGTAAGGATCCAGCCGCTGTAATCGCTCAAGCGGACGGAATAAAGGTTGTCGGGCTGGTTTCCAGGCAGGGTGGGGTTGTTATCGTAATAGGAGTGGCCGGTCGCGGTCACGGCGGTCATGATGCCCGCGAGCTTCCAGATGGAGCCGTCCTTGATGAAGAGCGCGCCGCCCGAATCGCCGGTCGCGGCGGCGGATTCGTTCGCCAGTCCGGTTCCGCCGCTGCCGACGCGGTCGAAATCCGAAACCAGCGATTCGTAAGAAGTGTGCGAGGCGCTGTCGGAAATGGTAAACGTGCCGTCAATGACATTTTGTCCCCATCGCTCCGTCTGGGTGGTTCCCCAAAGCCAGCCTTGTCCCGTGACCTCGGTGCCCCGGTCCAGTCCAAAACCGACGTATGTGGCAATTTTGCCGGCTTCAGCGCTGCCGGTGTAGATGGGCATCAGGGACATGGACGGCCCACTGACGACCCTGAAGATCACCAGGTCGGCGAACATGCCGGGCAAGGTTTGAAGATACTGGGGCGCGAAACTGGAATCGAGACTGTAGATGGTTGAGCCAAGCGTGAAGTTACCCGCATCGACGTGCTTGGCCGAGAGGACGTAGCCATCGCCCAGATAGACGCCGGTGGAGCCGTTCACCATTCCGATGCGAGCCCAGCCCGGATCGTCCGTTGGGGCCGTCGTATTTCCGGAACCGTCCGCGCTTCCCAGAATGACGGCTTGAGCCGGAGCCGACACCAGCATGCCAAACCCCAACCACATCGCCGCCCAGATTTTGGTTCCTCCCATTCGCATTTAGATATTCACCATACATGATCGGCGTTGGTTCAGCAAGTTTGCCTGGCCGAAGCGCATTTTTTCAGGGGAAACTTAGAATTACTAGAATCGCCCGCAGTTTCTAGAATGCTCCCCGCCACAGAGTTCTTCCGTCTTCCATCTACTTCTCCTGCATCCGCCCTGCCTTGATCTCGATTGGATCGGCCTTGCGAAGGTGGGCGGTCTGGGCCGGAGTGAGAATGCGATGGTGCCGGACGTCAGTCATGTAATCGGCGATGTCCCAGAGGTCGTCCTCCGCCGTCATCCAGCCGCGCTTGTCGAAGCGGCTCAGATCGATCGGGACCGAATAGGAGCGGAGGGTTTTCCGGCCGTTGTTCATAAAGTATTCGTGGAAGTACGACATGATCAGCTCGCGGATTGACCGATAGATCGGTTCGCGATAGCGCAAGACCGGAGAACCGGTTTTGGAAACCGCGCCCCAGCAGCCGGGTCCTCCGAAGAGGGCGATTTCATGATCGTCATCCTCATCGGTGGCGCACAGGTCGATGATGAGCGGCGGTCGGCCTTGCAGACGAAGGGCGGCCGCGGCGAGCAGCGCGCCTTCCATGCAATGTGCCTTGCCGGTCCGCAGGACTCGGCGCGGAGACATGCAGGTTTCCCCCCGGGGCTCGCCGTTGAATGGGAGATTGGTGAGGAAGTCCTGGATTTTGGCGGGCGTGTTCAGGCGTCGAAGGATCCGAAGCTCGCGGCGGGCGAGTCCAAAGGATGAGCGGCGGTCCGGCATCGTCTGTGACAACCTACCACGGCCGTCCGGAAGTTCACGCACAATACAAACTGGATTTCGGCCCATGCTGCCCAAGCTTCACCGGAAGCTGGCGCGCCATGTTATGGGTCGTCAATAGGGGTGCTTGGTTTCGAGCCGGTCCCACTCCCGGAGAAGACCGAGGCATTCCCGCCGCATGAAACCCTTCGTGATCCGGACGGGGGATCTGCCCATCATTTTCAACTTCGAACTCGAGATGGTAAGCTCGTTAAAACCCCGGCGTTTCACGTCAGCGATGTCAGCCCCGTACACGACCCGCGAGATTCGCGCCCAGTGGATCGCGGCAAAGCACATCGGACAAGGCTCCGTCGTGGAGTAGATCACGGCTTCCTCAAGAAACGGGGTCTTCCATTTTTTGGATGCCCCGCGGATGGCGTTGATCTCGGCGTGGCAGGTGGCATCGTACGTCTTTAGGACCGTATTGTGCGCGACAGCGAGGATTTTTCCGTTCTTCACGAGACAGGCGCCAAAAGGACCGCCATGCCCAAGTCGTATGCCGGAGCGGGCCGCTTCAATGGCAACCTGCATGAGACTACGCTGGTTATTGGCCTGCAAGGGTTGACCGAAAGTCACCGGAAGCCCGTGAGTCTATGGGCCAACAGGCGTGGTTCCCTGCTGGCCAATGGTGCCGACATTCACCGTGCCGGTTTGAGTGCCGTTGATCACCAAGCCATCAACGCCTGCACTCGTGTAGATGAAGTTCTGATCGCCGATGAAATTGATCGTAGCGTTTTGGGCGTTGTTACCGAGGATCACCATGGATCCGGTAATGGTGGTGTTGGCGAGATTGATCATGCTTGCAAGCACGCGAACATCGGACGCCAGTTGGCTGTTCGCCGCGATGATCTGCGTGTTCGTGAGATCGACGCGGCCGGTGAGCTGATTGGCAGGGATCGTGATGGCTCCGGGATTCGCTCCGACGGCGCTGTTGATGATCGAATTCTGAGCAACAATGGCCGCACCGGTCCCCGGCGCATCCAGGAGGATCTGGGTGCCTGGCGTCGACGACGCCAGCAGGATCTCGGATTGATTGATCAGAATGTTGCCTGTCGCGGTGTTGATGAAAACGCCGGCGCCCCCGGTGCCCGCGCTTTGAATCCTGCTGTTGAAGATGTCGACATTTCCCTTGTCCCCCACTTTCCATCCCCCTGCGTGAAAGAAGAGATCGCCATTTTGCTCAAAATTCGAATTGAAAACGCCGATGCTCCCGCGATCCGCCGAGAAAACAAGGTTGAGGTTGTTGAATCCGCCGGCATCCTCGCCGCCCGAAGATTGGAAGCCGTCGAACCGGATTGCATTGAAGCGCGTCAGATAATCGACTGCCTCGCCCGCGGCGGAGAAGATCGCTGTGGACCCGCCCTGGAGGTTCGAAAGGTTTGCAGGCGGACCATTCGTGAAATAAAAGCGGTCGCTGAAAAACATGACGCTGCCCGACTCACCCGGCACGCCAAGCAGGCTCAGGCCGGTGTCACTGACCGCAAGGGGCGTTGAGAAATCGATGCTGGCGGGAGGAGAAAGGCTGAAGGCATCAGACATGTCTTCCTGAATCTCCGCCGTGGTATGGGACAGCGCATTCTGGACCGTTACAAACTGCTGGAGCAGCGCCTCGATCACCGCCGCATTGAGGATGTTCAGGCCGTTCTGATCACCGCCGATCTTGAAACCGCTCGCCTCCAATTCGCCATCCTCGATCTTCTCGGCCTGCTCCTTGATCGCTTCCTGGATTAACTGCTCGCTGCCGATGGTTCCCTTGAAATTGTTGAACAGTCCCGATGAAGCGACGAGCTGCTTGAGGTCGACATTGATGGGTGGCGACATGCCATTCTCCTGTGTCAGGAAGACCAACTGGCCCGCACCCACGTTCTGTGTGATGCCGTTGTATTTAATAGAGGCGGTGCCTTCCAGCACCACCAGTTTCATCCCGCCCCCCGGCAGGGCCGCGAGCATGACGGTCGTGCCCAGAACGGAGGCTGCCGCGGAGGGCGTGGTGATCTTGGCCCCGCCCTGTCCCTTGGGGGTGTGGAGCAGAAGAAAACCCGATTTCAGATCGATGTCACGGCTTCCGGGCTTGAATGAAAAAACACTGTTGGCCCCAAGCCGCGCGACCGTGTTGTCGTTGAACAACAGTTCGGCCCGGGATTTTTTTCCGGTGCTCAGCGTGCGGGTTCCCTGCACGACATCGCCGACCTTGGCGTTGTGCTCGGAAGCGGCCAAACCTCGCGAAGGGGCTGGATCAAGTTCGCCGCCGGAGCCGGGAGTCGCCGCGCCTTCTTTCAGGCGGACATCGTTCTGAACTTGCGTGACTTTCGCGCTCGTCAAAATCGGATTGGCGCTCGCCGTGGTAACAGCGAGAATCAAGACGATCGAGGTGATGGCGCGTGTTTTTTTCATGGAACCTGGCCGCTGGCTCAAACGGGGAACATAGCCCATCCGAGGGCCTGGTGTCAAAAAAGCTTTTCATGGATCAGGGCGTTTTCAGAGCCTTTTTGGCTCAAATGCCCACCAAAAGCGCGTTTTTGGAATCTCGGCAGTAACGCCGCTTCGAAGAAATGGCCGCCCTGAGCAGGACGAAATCCCATGGAAAAAGCAAGGACGCTTTTTCTTTCGGACTGGCGACAGCTCACATGAAAGCGGTTTCGAGGGTTTCGATCACGAGCTGGTAAATTTTCGGCGCATGACCGGCGCGCGGCCCGGCGACATTCAGAACCCGGATCCTGTTTTCCCGAATCCATTTCTGAAGGTGTTTGGCCGCCTCTTTCACCGGGAATGCCTTCAGATCGAGGTGAAGACAGTGTTTTGCGCGCTTCGCCGCATAGCCTGCGGTCACGCGGCTGCCGCCCCGAAGAGGGCCGAGCGTAAAGATCACGGTCCCGTCGCTTTCCTGGACGTTGGCGTGCGTCCGGTGGATGAACTCCGCTTGGGGCGTCTCGGAGAGCCGGTACTTCGCGGCGAGTTCGCCATCTTCAGCGAGCCGGCCCTTCGGACATTTGCCGCCGTGGGCGATGTTGTGGGCAATGGCGAAATCCAGCGCCGCGCGGTCGGCCCCCGTCTGGCCCCCTGAGATGATTTTCAAAACCATCGGGTCACCCGCATGTGACCTTAAAATTGAGCGGTAAAAGTAATCGCCCCGCCAGACTCGAAATTTTGGTAGTCGAGGACGTTAATGCTCGAATTATTGTAAGTGTAGTGCCCCATGATCCGGGCGCTGGCCCATTCGTTGAAATAGTGGGTCAGCGACAGCACCGACTGGAGATTCCAGTCGTGGCGGGTGAAGTTCGCGACATAATCCTGGTATTCGGCGCGCTCGTAGATCTGCGCGACCCACTTTTCGTCGAGCGCATAACGCACGCCGCCGAAAAGGTCGTACTCCATCCGCGAAAAGCGCGCCGGAGCGGTATTTCGGTACTGGACCTGCGCGCCCACGAAGGCCGCCAGATCGTCTGCGATCGGGATCGCGCGATTGACGCTGATGAAGTGATCGGTTTCCTCGAAAAATTTGTCGTACGACTCCTCATTGTAGTAAATGTTGTAACTGTGGCCGGTGAGGACCGAAAGGAGGTCGTCCACCTGGTAGCCGGCGGTCACGCCGCCGGTGTAAATGTGAAAGTTCAGCTGGTTCTGATCATTGTAACGGTACGCTTGGAAGCGGCCGTTGAAAACCAAAATCACTTTTTTCCAATCCTCCGGAAGGGGCGGCTGGATGCCGAAGCCGGTTGTGGAAATGAAGAGCATGTCACTTTCTTCGTTACCGTGGGTCAGGAGGGCGTTGGACTCAAAAAGCAGCTGGTTGTCGGTGTAACCCGTGAAGATCGGCTGGACGGGTTTTTCGGTGAGGACGACCTGTTCGCCGAATTCCTCCTGGTCCTCAGGTGAAAGTTTGGGAACAACGACGTACTTCTGTGCCCGCCGGATCTCTTCGACGGCCCCCTGCTGGGATTGCTGCTGGACTTGGGTTTGCTGAGCCCGCCCCGGCATGGCCAGGCAAAGCACAATGATCGCCCAAAAGATGGTTTGAGTGTGTGTCATCGGCCCGGCTTGAACTCGCCTGCGGCCGTGTCGGGTGCAGGCAAACTCCTCGGCTGGGGATCATCACGAAAAGGCTAGAATCTGTCAAAAGGAAAAGCCCCGCACTTTCTTCCATCCCGGCCGAGCGGGCACCGTAAGACAAGATCTTCTCCAGAAGCAAGATTTTTGGGCAGATCCGACTGGAAAGTGTGGGGGAAAAATCGTTGCGTTGATCGAAGCCATTCATTATATGATCAAACGGTGAATTTGGGCGCACAGAAACCCCTCGTGACCGGCATCTGCATCGCGGCCATTGTGATTTCGATTCTTTCCCTCTTCTTGACGCAGTGCGAAAGGTCTCCCAAGATCGATGTCAGCCGCCAGGCGGCCGCGACCGAGGGGCTTGGCAAACGGCTGGGTCAGGAACTTCCCGAAGGTTCGAAGCTCGTGCTCGTGATGATGGATTCGAGCGTCGACAGCCCGGTATTCCGCGGGCAAACCCAAGGCTTCAATCGGGGCTTCGGCCCGTATGAAGGCAAATTCAAAATCGTTGGGCGGGTCACCGTCAAAATCGACGACATGTCGCGGGGAACCGGCGCCGGCATGCCGAACAAGGTCTATCTTGACATTCTCAAACAATACCCTGACGCCGACGCGGTCGCATCGCTGATCGGCATTCCACTGTTGACGGATCAGGAAATCGACCAGCTACCGGCGAATGTTCCCCGCCTCTATGCCGTGATCCTTTACGGTGTTGGCGTTAAAAGAGCTTTCGAGGAAGGAATTCTTTCGGCCGCCATCCTTCCCAAAATCGAGAGAATCAACCCGGAGGGCGACCCGCAGGACGCGGATGCCCTCTTCGATAAGTATTACCGCTATATTACGGAGCAGAACTACGAAAGCCTGGCATCTTAGCCGGCGGCGCTGCTGGAATCAGGTGCGAGCCTGCCCGGTTGGTTGGGCGGAAGTTTCGGGTTCGACCCACTTGCCGTGGGATTTGATCAGATCGATCAGTCGCTGGTCGGCCTCGGCCTCGGGGACGTGATACTGGACGCACTCCTTGCCAACGTAGAGATTCACCTTGCCGGGCGCGCCGCCGACGTAGCCAAAGTCGGCGTCTGCCATCTCGCCGGGTCCGTTGACGATGCATCCCATGATCGCGATCTTGACTCCTTTGAGGTGCACGGTCTTCTGCTTGATCCTCTCGGTGGTTGACTGGAGATTGAAGAGAGTTCGTCCACAGGATGGGCAGGAGACGTATTCGGTCTTGGTAATGCGGTTGCCGGTTCCCTGCAGGATATTGTAGGCCCAGCGCAGGGCCTCCTTCGGTGCCGGGCCGGACACCTCGATTGAATCGCCGATGCCGTCGCAGAGCAGGCTGCCAATGTTGCGGGCTGATTCGAGCAGGAGGCTCTTTTCGTCACCGGATCCGACGCCAGAGGAGTCGATGTTTCGAAGCTGGATGGGAAAATCGATCTCCAGCTGGGCAAGATAGGATGCCAAAATACGATACCCTTGGACCAGGCCGACGTTCTCGGTGCGGCCAATGCCGACGAGGACCTCGAAGAATCCCTTGTCGCGGCAACGTTCAAAGAAGTTCTTCCCGTGGTGGCAGTTGTTGTCGCAGAGATTGATCTGGAGCGCGGCCTCGTTGGTCTGCGCGTAATCGATCAGGTTGTCGAAGTGTTCCGGGGTCCAGGAGCCGCCGGGTTCGAAAATGATCTTCTCGGCAATGCCGATCGGAAGCTGTCCGACCAGCGCGGCCTGGCTGCCGATATTGACGGAAAAGAGGTTCGATCCAGCCGCCGAGCCTTCTTCGCTGCGGAGCTCCTGGATTTTTTCAAAATCCGCGGCGCCCTTGGCCTGAAACTGGATGATTTCGGCAACGACATCACGGTTGCCCTGGGTGACGTCGAAAATGTTTTGCTCCAACCGGGGGTCATGCAGCTCGAGCGGGATTTCGACGCAGATTGTTTCCGAGTGGCCGACCGCCAGATCGCCGACCGTCACCTCGCGCGACTTGCGGCGCGTGTATTCGTAAGGATTGCGGACCTCCTTCAGATCGATCGATCCGAGATCGAGCCTCGCGACCGGGCCGCGGCCTTCGTTGTATTTCCCGGCGATGGCCCGCGCGACCGGGATCTCATGGATCGAGTCTTCCGTCAGGGAGACGCGGATGGTGTCGCCAATGCCATCGTCCAGGAGCGACCCGATTCCGATGGCGGATTTGATGCGCCCGTCTTCGCCGTCGCCCGCCTCCGTGACTCCGAGATGAAAGGGATAATCCCAGGAGAATTCGCCCAGCCGCTGAGCCAACAGCCGGTAGGCCTGGATCATGACCTTCGGGTTGGAGGCCTTCATGGAAAGGACGATCTGGTGATAGTTGTGGTCGCGGCAGATGCGGACGAACTCGAGCGCCGACTCGACCATGCCCAGCGGCGTGTCGCCGTAGCGGTTCATGATCCGGTCGGAAAGCGAGCCGTGGTTGGTGCCGATGCGCATGGCGACACCGAGCGACAGGCAGCGCTTGACCAGCGGGGAAAATGCGTCATGGAGGCGCTGGAGCTCCTCATTGTACTGATCATCGTTGTATTCGCGGATGGCGAACTTCTTCTTGTCGGCGTAGTTGCCCGGGTTGACCCGGATTTTGTCGACATGGTTGACGGCCTCCATGGCGGCCGAGGGCAAAAAGTGGATGTCGGCCACGAGGGGAACGTGGATATTCCGCCTCTGCAGCTCGGCCCGGATATTCTTGAGGTTCTGGGCGTCCTTGCTGGTCGGAGCGGTGATTCGGACGATCTCGCAACCCGCCTTGACCAGCTCGATTGTCTCCTTGACCGTGGCGTCGGTGTTCATGGTGTCGGAGGTCGTCATTGACTGGATGCGGATCGGGTTGGCGCCGCCGATGCCGACAGATCCGACCTTCACCTCGCGGGTCTTGCGCCGCTGATAAGAAAACGGGTGAAAACAATACGGTGCTGGATTCATTTCGTGCTCTATTTTCGATCCATGGGACGGTTGGATGCCGGGTTCTGGCCCGCCGGGACCGCTTCGGGTTTCGGGCCAAAACCATGCATCAATTGCCATCTTTTCACATCGTTGAACGAGACGTAAACAACAAAAGCGAGCAGGAGAATGACAAACGTCATCTGGATCGCCTCCATCAGCTTGTGATTCAGGGGCTTTCTTCGCGCCCACTCGAGTATTGTAAACATGATGTGCCCCCCATCGAGGACCGGCAGGGGAAGCAGGTTGAGGATCGCCAGGTTGACATTAAGCAGGACCAGGAAATAAAGCGCGTGCCGGATGTCCACGGCGACCATCTGGTAGAGCTGGTCGACGATTCCGATGGGTCCGGCGAGGTCCTTGACGCCGATGCCGGTTTCTTTGTGATGAAAAATCGCGTTGATGATCTGCGCCATCCGCAGGAGCACCTCGGTGATCTGCTTGATGGGGTTGGGATGGATGAGAACGGTGTCGGCCTCTGATACCTTGAATCCGATCCCGATCTTGCCGCGGCGGGCGTCCGGATCGAGAACCGGCGTTACGGTCAAATTCATCCGGTTTCCATTTCGCTCGAGAACGATGGCGCATTCCTTGCCGATTCGCGGAGCAACAATCGAGGCGAGATGATCGGGGCTGAGAAGTTCGATGCCATCGACGGAGAGAATGTGGTCATCCGTTTTCAGGCCCGCCCGGCTGGCGGGTGTGCCATCGATCACCCGGCCCACCACCACACCCTGTCGTGACTCGGATTGCAGTTCCCGGATTCCCAGCATGTTTTTGGCCGGCTGAAAATGAAGGGCTTCCGTTCCGTGGTCGCGGAGCACCGACAGGCTCAGGGTGGAGGTCGTGGCCAGAGCGGTTTCAGCCTTGATGTCCATCCAGTCGTGGACCGCATTGCCGTTGATGGAAACGATTTTGTCTCCGATTCGGAGACCGGCCGCCGCTTCCGCACTGTTTTCCGGAACGTAGCCGATGGTCGTGTCGGTGAATGACTTGTCCACCGGAATGCCGACCACCCAGAGAAGGCACGCGATGAGGATCGCAAAAAGAAAATTGAAAACGCTTCCGGCAAAGAGCGTCGGGATCCGGTCGACGGGGCGAGCGTAGGGAAGCTCCTCTTTCGGAATTTCGCTCTTGCCCTCGATCGGATCGTCGGGCTGGAGCTGGGGAAGTTTGACGTAGCCTCCGAGCGGGATGGAGCGGAGTGAAAAGAGGATGCCGCCGATCTTCTTTTGCCAGATCGCCGGGCCAAACCAGATGGAAAACTCGTCGACCTTCAGTTTTCGCCAGCGTGCCAGCAGGTAATGCCCGTATTCATGCACGAAGATGGTCAGGTTGAAGAGCAGCAGGACCATGAAAGTGCAATAAAGGAACTTGAGTGACGAGATGAGAAAATTTTCCATGAATGACGCCTCTTACTCCTTGGCCGCTTCTTCGCGGGCCCAGCGGTCTGCTTCCACGATCATATCAAGCGATGGATGCGCAACAGTCCGGTGCGCGGCGAGCGTTCGGGCCACGGTCTCCCAGATGCCCGGGAAGTTGAGTTTTCCCTTGACGAAGAAGTCCACGGCCACTTCGTTGGCGGCGTTGAAAACGGCCGGGGTTGTGCCGCCGCGCCGGCCTGCTTCGCGCGCCAGCGAGAGCGCCGGAAACCGCTCGTCGTCGGGAGTCTCGAAAGTAAGGGTATTCATCCGGCCGAAATCAAACGGTTCCATTGTATTGGGCGCGCGGTCGGGATAGGTGAGCGCGTATTGGATCGGGTAGCGCATGTTCGGCTCACTGAGCTGGGCGAGAATCGAGCCATCGATGAATTCCACCATCGAATGGACGATGCTTTGCGGATGGATCACGACCTTGACCTGGTCGATGTCCGTTCCAAAGAGCCATCGGGCTTCGATCATTTCGAGGCCCTTGTTCATCAGTGTCGCGGAGTCGATGGTGATCTTGTTGCCCATGTTCCAGGTTGGATGCTTGAGGGCGTCCTGTACCGTGATGGAGGCGAACTCTTCCTTCGGCTTTTTCCGGAATGGCCCGCCTGACGCGGTGAGCCAGAGATGTTTGATATGGTTCTTCGGGCGGTTTTCCAGACACTGGAAGATCGCACTGTGCTCGCTGTCGACGGGAAGGACCTTGACGTCATGCTTTTCGGCCTCGCCCATGACACTCTCGCCGGCCATGACCAGGATTTCCTTGCTGGCAACGGCGATGTCTTTGCCCGCGCGAATCGCTTCGAGCGCGGGGCGCAGCCCGGCTGTGCCGACGATGGCGATCAGGACGATGTCCGCTTCCGGCATTCTTGCCAGATCGATGAGTCCCTCCTCGCCGCAGACACACTCGATCCCGCCGCCGAGCTGGCGCTTGAGCTCCGCGTATTTGGATTTCTGAAAGACACCGACTTTTTTGACGCGCAGGGTTCTGGCCTGGCGCGCCAGCTCGTCGAGGCTGCCGCCCCCGGCCGCGATGCCAACCAGCTCGACCCGGTCCCGGAGGTCTTCGACCACCTTGAGGGTGCTCTGGCCAATCGACCCCGTGGATCCCAGAAGGACCAGGCGTTTTTTAGTTTGTTTATGACTCACAATTTTTTTCCGCCCGCATGAGCTTCACGGAGGCAGACGGCGCAGCAGCAAGGCCCGAGGGCGAGCTGTAGTCACTACTGCTCGTCCCGAGGAACGCAGCTGATGCGCTAGTATGCCTCCGCCTTCGGTAAAATAAGGCCAAATTAAACATGCGCATTGCTAGAAAACAGCACAGATCTGGAAAAAGAAAGCCGAATGAAGAGGAGTTTTTAGGGGTGTTTGGAAAAGTGTTGGCATTATTTTATGAAGCCATGCGGGCTCAGAGGTTCCAGTTGATCACCAGCACAAGGTAAGCATACATCGCCGGGGCCGTGAACAATAAACTGTCAATCAAGTCGAGCGCTCCACCGATTCCCGGCAGGACTCCTCCGGAATCGTGGATATTGGCTTCCCGTTTGATCAGCGATTCGGACAGGTCCCCGATGATTGCGACCGTGCCCAGGAGCAGGCCGGTAATGATCGCATGGTTCTGGGTGAAGCCGACCTGGGTCCAGGCCTTGCCCCAGATTTGGAAGAGCGTGTAGCTGGTGATCAGGGAAAAAACAACGCCGCCGAAGGCGCCTTCCCAGGTTTTGTTCGGGCTGATCCGGAGGGTCATCTTGTGGCGTCCCAGGGTGCGCCCGACCAGGTAGGCCCCGATATCGCAACATTTCGTGACGGCCACCACGTAGAAGACAAAGAGCGGACCGGGGCCGTTCAGCCCATAGAGATAGTTGATCTTCGGGATGAAGCTCATCAGGAATGGGATATACATGAGACCCAGCAGCGTATAGGCCATCGTCTCGATGGCTTCCGGGTTCTTGTTCTGCGGAAGCTGGCGGATGAAGACTCCCATGACGAAGCAGAGAAGGGTCAGCATTTCGAAGGTTGCCAGAAACTGAGGCTCGTACTGGCCGTGCCACCAACTGCCCGAGAGCAGGACCGCGCCGCCGAGCAGGCCGCCGAATTTGAAGGATTTCAGATTCTGCTGGGTGAGAATATCGTAGAACTCCGCGAGCGCGATGGAGGAGATCAGGAGCGTCAGCGCCCACGACGCCAGGTTCCCCAGCTTGAACAGCGCGAACAGGAGGACGGCCCACAAAAAGACTGAACTGCTCAATCTCTTCCAAAAGACCATGGCTATTTATCATTTATCATTTAGCATTTATCAATTAAGAAAAGGGGATCGATGTTATTCCTCTCAAAATACTCCGACTGGCCGCGGCGGCCGAAATGGTTCACATGGCCGGTCATTTCCTGGTCGCTTTATGATCTGGCCAACACGCTTTTCTCCTTCTGCGTGATCAGCCGGTACTTTGCCTTCTGGGTGACCAAGGAGAAGGGAGGCCAGGACATCCAGTATGGCATCGCCATGTCGGTCTCCATGATGATCGCGGCGATTCTTCAGATCACCTTAAGTCCCATTTCCGATGAGACTGGCAAGCGGAAGATCTTTGTCCTGGTTTTTACGCTCATCGGTGTGGCCTTCACGGCGATGATCGGCCGCGCCGTCACGCTGAGCACGGGCCTGTTTTACTTTGTGATGGCCAATATCGGCGCCCAGTGTGCCATGGTTTTTTACAACGCCATGCTGGCCGATGTGGCCGACGACCGGCACCTGGCGCGCATCTCCGGAATAGGCACGGGCGTTGGCTATCTGGGCACGGTGATCGGGATTTTCTACGTGAGCCGTTTCGCGGCCGCGGGCAGTTACACGGGAATCTTTCTACCGGTCGCGCTGCTTTATCTCGGATTTTCGCTGCCGCTCTTTTTTTTCGTAAGGGAGCAGCCGGGATTGCACCGAGTCTCGTTCGTCGATGGACTGCGCAACAGCTGGGAGGCATTTTTTGTGACGTTGAACCGCGTCGTCCGGCACCGCGAGATCCTGCTGTTTTTCATCGCCATCCTGATCGGTCTCGAGGCCACACACACCGTGATCCAGTACATGGGCATCTACGCCAACAAGGTGGTCGGTTTGTCGGAGACCAAGCGGGCGTTTCTCGGCGTGCAGCTTGACGAGATCGATATTTTTTTCTTCATGGTGGTTTTCTTCGCGTTGATCGGCTCCTTTGTCGTCGGCCATCTCGGCGACAAATGGGGCCATTGGCGAATGTTGCTCGTGGTGATGGGTATCTGGGTTGTCGGACTGATCGCCGGGACGTTGAACACCTCGAAGGAAGTTTTTTATGTCGTTGGCGCCTTGATCGCGACCGGCCTTGGCGGGATCTGGACGGTGTCGCGCAGTTTTTTAATGGCAGTTTGCCACCCCGAGGAAAAGAGCCAGATGTTCGCCATCTTCGGACTCGTGAACAAGGGAGCCGCGATTGTCGGCCCGCTCATCTGGGGTGGAATGGTCTATTTTCTTCGGGACTCGCCCGCCATCCAGTACCGCGCCGCGCTCTTTTCGATGGCTCTTGTGATGTTCATCGGGCTGATCGTCATGAGCCGGGTCCGGCTCGAGCCCCGGCCGCTGGAGGTTTACCCGCCTGGTGGTTAGGAGGGTTGAGCCGCCTGTGGCGGCCAAGCCCGCCGGCTGGCTAGACGGGTTTTTCCGGATGTTCGCGCGCCCGGTATTCCGTGCAACGCGCGGGTGTGACGATAGTCACCATGACATCGCTGCAATCAGGAAGTGAAAAGCGGTTTCACGCTCGGACGCAGCAGGACCAGCAGCGTGAAGACGCCCAGCGCAGTCCCGAATGGAAAGAAAACGCAGGCGATCGCGGCGATGATGACGCAGGCTGTGTAGTGCTTCCGTTGGGCGATGAAGCGGCCGCCCAGAATGATGGTCGCCGCGAAGCTCCAGCCAATTAAAATGAATACGCCGCCAAAAATGACGAAAAGCCATCCGAACAATGCCGGAGGTTCGTCTCCTCGATGGCCTCCAAAACTGCCGGGATTCAGGGCGATCATGAGGCCCATCACGACATGGATGACGGGAAAGCAGGCAAAGAGGCCGGCAACGCATCCAACCACGTAATGGAAAATGGAAAGGAGTTTCAAATGCTCCTGGTCCTGGTCGACCTGCGCCATCCCTCGGATCGTAATTAAAAAACGACGATTCGCAAAGAGGAATCGCGGCCAATGGGTGTAACGTTATCGCGGTTTTCCACGTCTGGAATGGTATGAAAACACGAAGAATAACATGGATCGCCGCCGCCGTGCTGTTGATGGCGGGCGGCGCTTTCGTCTATGAGTCGCAGGCCGCCAAGACGGGTGCCCTGGGATCGGGCCGGTTTCACGGCTTGATCGCCCAGCGCATCGCGGAAAAACTCGACCTCAACGAGGATCAGGTCGCGCAAATCAAGAAAGTCCGCAATGAGGAGAAGGATGTCGTTCTGTCCAAGTTGTCGGACCTGCACCAGGCCCGCGTCGAGATGCGCGGTGTGATTCAGCAATCGTCCAACGGCAAGGTTGACGAGAGGGCGGTCCGCGCGGCGTCCGCGAAGGTGGCGGCCATCGAATCGGATTTGGCTGTTGAAAGGGCCAAAGTTTATGCCAAAATCAGCCCGATCCTGACCAAGGAGCAGCACGACAAGGTCACGGAGTTCCAGAAACGGATCGATGACAACATCGACTGGTTCCTCAAGAATGTTGGAAGCCATCCTGCGCTCAATGACTGAACTCGGGGATCGTGATTCGGGTTTCGTGGTTCGTAAGAAGAGTGACAGCAAACCACGGGCGGCTTCGATCCACGATTCACGATCCACGAACCACGCCGTGAATGAGCGAGGATGAGCATGAAATCATCGAAGAAGTCCGCCAAGGCTCAACGGATGCCTTCGGAGAGTTGGTCCAGCGGCACCAGCGGAGGGTTTTCGCGATCCTGGGGCGCTACGAGCGCGACATCCAACGCGTGGAGGACCTCGCCCAGCAGACTTTCATCAAGGCATGGCGGGCCTTCGCCCAGTTCGACGGCCGCGCGCCCTTCGAGCACTGGATTTCCCGGATTGCCGTCCGCACCGCGCTCGATCATTTGCGAAAACAGAAACGCCTGCGACAGGAAGTTCCCTTTTCCTCGCTCGGCGATTCGGTTCTCGACTGGCTGCGGAGCGACCGGCCTTCTGAGATCGGAGTGCGCGACGCGCGCGAGGTGCTTGGGCTGGCCCTGTCGAAACTTTCACCGGAGGACCGCATCGTGATCACGCTTCTCGAGATCGAGGAGCGGAGCGTCGAGGAGATCCGGCGCATGACAGGCTGGTCAGGCGTCGCGGTCCGCGTCCGGGCCCACCGGGCGCGAGCCAAGTTGAAGAAAATTTTGGAGCGGATGGGCCATGAACGATCCTGTTATTGAAGAGGATTTCAGAATGGATGTGCCATGAGTGATGATAAACTGAAAAAATTGTTCGAGGCGGCGCGCGGGGAAGAGTCTCCGGTTCCCTCGAACACATTTGTAAGCCGCGTTGTTTCGGCGATTGCTGGCGTGAAAGTGGAGACGTCATCGCCTTTTGAATTGATCGCGATCGCGGCCCGCCAGTTCCTGGCGCCGGCGATGGCGGCGGTTATTCTTCTAGCCTGCGGCGACTGGCTCCTGTTCGGCGGCGACTGGGGCGCGGCCCAGGATTGGACGAAGCTGACGGACCCGTGGTTCTGGACTTTTTACTCATAGAGAAAGCGAACAAGATCATGATGAATCGATGGAAAGCATGGTTGTGGGTGGCGGCAATCTTCCTCGCGGGAGCGCTGGTCGGCGTCATCGCCGGCCACCGGATGACGATCCATTTCATCCGGCAAGCTGCCGCGAACCCGGAGTGGGTCCGTGACCGGATCGAAAAGCGGATCACGGGCAAGCTGGGCATGGACGAACAGCAGAAGGCCAAGCTCCATGAAATCATCATGGATTCCCACGCGCAGCTTCAAACTCTGCGCGGCGAAGCACAGCCGCGTTTCGTCAAGATCGTCGATGACTTCGACCACCGTGTGATGCAGCTCTTGAGTGACGATCAGAAAGAGAAATATCAGCGGCTCATCACTGAGCGGAAGCAGAAGTGGAGCCCTGAGTAGGGGCTGTCTCGGGAACCGGCTCCGGTCGTTGCCTTCCGAGCTGGTCGAAAAGGATCATTCCAAGCCGTAGCGCGATGATGCCCGGAAGCAGGACGAGGAGCAGGATTCTGACTCCCAGGAAAATCACGCAGAGCGTCGACACCCATAAGGGCGTATGCTCCCCCAGCGCCAAAATTCTGGCAACCGGGTTATCCTCCGCCATCCAGTTGATCAAAACGAAGTGAATCAAGAGGAGTAGGCCGGTTTCAACGAACAGAGTTGATATCTTGTTTCTCATGGTCCGTCTCCGTGGAAGTTTTCGAGATTTTCGATAGTCTTTTCGTTGTTAGGAGAATGAGGGATGCCAGGAGGAGAACGGGGACTGCGCAGATGAACGCAAAGTAGAAGAAAAGGTAGAAACCGGTGAGGAAGACAGCCAAAACGCCGACCGGCTGACCGTCCGGCGAAGTTCCGCAAAGGATGCATGTGTAAACCCTGAGCCCGGCGACTTCGCAGAGCAGAAAGACAAGGCTTAACATCACGGCGCGTCGAAGAAGCATGTGCGGGGAAAACATGCGGTCCAGCCAGTGGGCGCGTGGTTGAATGGGGTTCATGTCATGATGCCTTCTTGGCGCGCAACACCTTGTCCCAGAGAGGTCCGTTGACCAGGGAATAGAGAATGACCGCATCGCCGACCTGGTTGCTTGCACAGTAGCGGAGGGTGTTGTTCTGTTTATTGGGAAAGGCCGCGAAGTTGAGCGACGTGATCAACGCCTTTAGGTAGACCGAATCCTTGAAGGCGCTTGCCCCGATGAGCGCCAAGCCGCTCGAGCCCGCGCTCGCATCCAATACCGGCACGATCGGCCCCGAATCGATGTCGGGGGAGCCGCGCCAGCAGGCCGGCCATTCCTTGGCGTAGCCAAAGCCAAAGACCGTTGTTGCGAGTTCCTTCCGCGCTCTGGCGTACTGGTCATTGGCGAAGGACGGGTCCACGATTTGCAGGCAATGCGATACCATCCAGATGGACGAGCCTTCCGGTCCGTCGAGGGGAGTTCCGTCAAGGCCGAAACTGGAAAAAAGCAGGCCGCTTTTGACATCGATCAGCTTGGTTTTTGCCGTCGCGACCCATTTTTTCAGGAATGCCGAATGGTCGGAACCGTCCAGGACGTCGGAAATCCGGAGCGTTGCCAGGGCGACCGTATTGCAGAACATCCAGCATTCATTCGGGTAGCTCTCCGCGCAAAGCACGGGACCTTTGGTCATCATCTTGACCAGGCGGTCGATCCGCTGCTTCATCATCGGCTTGTAATCCGTCCGCTCACGGACCATCCGGCGGGCGCCAAGCATGAGGGCGGTCTCGCCGTCAATGAAGATGCTGGCGGGCTGGTCCGAGCTGAATTTACCCTCCCTGGCATAATCCATCAGGAAAAAATAGATGCCCTTGTCGTTCTCGAACCGGATGGTTTCCTCGATGATTCGGTCCATGACTTTAAGATACTCCTCCTGGCGGTCCGGCTCGTGCAGGGCCATGTTCGCGAGCGAGAGAACCAGAAAGGTCCGGCCCATGAAATCCCACTCGGCGTTGCTTGTTCGCATCCGCGCGACCTCGCGGGTGCGTTTTCCCGGGTCTTTCCAGAGATCGAGCTGGTAGGCGGCGATTGCCCTGGCTTTCGGCGAAATGCCGCTCTTGACGGCGAAGTAATCATCCATGTTGGGGCGAAAAAACAAATGCATGGCCGGAAACCAAATGGCCGCGGCGGCGCCCAATGCGATCAAGGACCCGAGGGCCCGGAGAAGGACAGCGTGCTTCATGAGCCCTCCCCGGCGCTCAAAGGACGCGCTTCGTCCGTCCGTCCGTCCTCCGGCTGGGCCGTGAGCATCGCAAACATGATGGCGTTTCCGATCGGTCCCCCCGTCACGAACGTGAGCCCGTTGTTGCCATCCAAGGGCGCGCCAAAGAGATCGACTGTCCCGTAGAGGTCGGAAAACATGGATCGATCCCCGAAGATTCTTGAAGTGGAAACCAGGAAACCCGTCGGTGAAATTCCGATGCCGAAGAGCACGGGACCCGAATCGATGTCGCCCCGTCCGCGCGAGAACGAGACGGGATATTCGCGCACCGCGCCGAATCCGAGGCATGTCCGGAATAGCTGCCGTTTTACGGCCATATGAAGCTCCCGCGAAAGACCCGGATGGGAAAATGACAGCAGGTAGGCGCCAAGCGTCGTCCCCGATCCACGCGGGGCGTCGATCGGCGAGCCGTCGAGCGAGTCCACGGCTTGGAAGAGCAGCCCTGACGTGGGGTCGATGTATTTTTCACGGAGTCGCGCTTCCCATGCCATAAGCAGTTCGCGGTGATTCGTTCCGGTCGCCCGGTCGTGGAGTCCGATCGACGCAATCACCGCACAGTTGTCTACCGGGTACGTTTCTCCCGGATAGGTGGATAGGAGACCCGTCCGGCTGTTGTGAATGCGCCGGCAAAGAGCCTCCGTGATCCGGTCGTTGAGTTGTGAGTATTTAGACTTGGGTTCAAGAAGACGGTGGAGGCTCAGAAGGAGATTGAAGTATCCCAGATACGCAGCATGATCGGAGTCCTCGTCCAGCGAGTCGATGGGATCGTTGCGCCAGCTTTCCCGGTCGAAGGCCCGGACCCCCGGGGTCAGTATCCGGTCGATGCAATGTTCCATCAGCTGGAGATGGCGGGTCCTCCATTCAGGATGCTCGAGGGCTGTCTGGCCGTAACCCAGGCCGGCCATCAGGTAGGTTCCGAAGAGCCATTCGCCGTTGAACTGACGGTTGCCCGTGGAATAGTTGTCGCGCTGAAGATCTTTGATGATCCATTGCTCCACTCCGGCGGCCAGTTTTTTCTGGACTGCCGGGTCGCCCCGGTACCAGTCGCCGGAATCCCGCGAACACCACCGGTGAGGGATCAACCAGACCCCGGCGAGGAAAAGGAGAAGGGCGATGCCAGGGCGTGCGAGGCGGCGGACCCGGTCTTTGGAATTCATTTGTCGGGGATTCGACAGATTCTTTCCAGCGGTCCGCTGCCATTTCATGGGATCCTATGATTTGGCTCGTGCAGTTTTTCCGAGGCGCAGTGGATGGCGGGCTTCCTTTTTTTCCGGCCCGATCGCCTCGGCGGCCTTTTTGAGGACTTCTTCCAGCGCCTTCAGATAGTCCAGGAAGTTCTGCCGCCCCCTCGCAGACAACAGCGCGGTGGTCTGCGGTTTGACGCCGACAAAGGTTTTCTTGATGGCAATTGCGCCGGCCTCCTCCAGCGCCTTCAGGTGCCGGCTCAGGTTGCCATCGGTCAGGCTGCACTCCTCCTTCAAATCATTGAAGGTGAGCCCATGGCTCGAGCGGCAGAGCGCCGACATGATCGCGAGCCGGTTTGGCTCGTGAAAAATCTTCTCCAGGGCCTCATAAGGATTTTCACTTTTATCGCTCATGGCTCCTCTCTTCCCAACAGACGCCCGATCAACTGGTTGAACGAGGCGTTGGTGACGTTGTCGTAATGAAGGATCCAGCCGCCCGCCCATTCACCCACAAAAAAAACGATGCCGGTCGGCCAGGGATCGGTGAATGAAATGTCCGGGCAGAGCAGGCAGGCGGTGCCGCAGATAATATAGAAGAGTCCCACCAGGAAAATGGCGCGGGGCAGCACGTGGCGTGACGCCAGGTTCGCCAGCCCGAAAAGACACATCCACATCCCGGGCAGCAGCCGGTGCTGGCCTTCGTAAAGAAACACGAACGTCAGAACCGCGCCGACGAAAAGCGGGCCGAATGCGTCGATCAGCGGTTTGAGGCGCCTCACATCACGTCCCGCGGTTTTTCCGCGCGAAATATCATCCGGATCGGTGAAGAACCAATAGATCAGCGCGCCGAAGTTGATCGCTGCGCCAAGTAGAAACACAATGCCCCATCCAACGGCGTGCCATGATGCCTTCTGGGGAAACGAATCCGCGGACATCACGATGGCTGCCAGCAGCGCCAGGCATCCGGTCGCCGCCCGGGCGCGTCCCGAGTAGCCCTTGAACCGTTGCTTTTCTAGAAGCTGGTGCTGCAGCTCCTGGACCTGCGCAAGCGCGTGATGGATGTGCCGTGCGATCATGCGCTCGAAACCTGCACGGTGGGAACGGGAGTTCCGATTTTCATCAACACGGGATTGTAACCTGTTTTAGAGGCGCCCGCAACATGGGAGCGAGCGGGGCGTTCCGCAGGTCTCAAGGCTTCTTCATGAGCGTCTCCCGGTGCGCCCCAGAACTGCGCAAGGGTCACTTGACGGGGCGAACGCTGACGCCGCCGCGGACGCAGGAACGAGCGCATCTCAAAGAGCCAGGCGCGCGCGCCAACGCCGTAGCACCATCGGAGCGCCCTGCGGATTTTGAGATCGCGATGCGCGATCACCCGCCACAAGGCGCGAGGACGGAGCTGCAAAATGGCCTCGGTCAGCTTTACCCAGAGGAACACTCGCCAGGAAGGAATCCTGGTGCCCAGTACCTGGTGGCGATAGTCCCACCGGCTTTTGTCCAGCTCAACGACTCGGCGTCCGGCGCTCTCGCGGTAAAACGGTGTCCAGCGGTGAGGCGTGACGTACATCGCATTGACCTGGTCGGGATCATATAACAAGAGCTGCCGCAGTCCGTGGAGAAACTGGCGGTCCGTCTCTTCCTCGAACCCGACGACATATGCGGCTTGGGAAAGGATATCGTGCTGACGCAGGAGTTTGATTGCCTCGCGATCTGTCGTGGTTGTGGCATCCTTCCGGATTTTCATGAGAGTGTCAGGATCGGTGCTCTCCATGCCCATGAGGATGCGGGAGAAGCCGGCTTTCTTGTAAAGATGCAGGAACTCCGCGTCTCGAACAATGTCGCTCGCCCGCATGGTTCCGACGAGCTGAACCGGGACATTCTGCGAGATGAGCGCCTCCAGGAAGGTCCGCCAAAGCCGCGGCAAGGTGGTTGGATTTTCATCGGCCAGATCGACGAAGCCGACCCGGTGTGTGCGGTAAAGCCACCCGATCTGTGCCGCGACCTTGTGAGGATCACGATAGCGCCAGCGGGTCCAAAAGCCGCGTTGGCCGCAGTAGCTGCAGCGGTGTGGGCAGCCGCGTGAAAATTGGATTACCGCAGCGCGGCCGGCGCCCCAATATTGGTAGTCGTCCCAGTTCTCGATCAATTCCCAGCCAACGCGAAAAGCATCGAGGTTTTGAATGGTGAGTGCGGGGGCAGTCAAGCGTGGCACGCCGTGATCACGGTAGGCGATTCCATTTACCGTGCTGAGGCAATCGCCTGATTCGAGAGCAGCGACAAGCCGACGTGTCGTGTCCTCGCCTTCGCCGCGGATAATGACGTCGATCTCGTGATGGTTGGATAGAACCTCCTCCGCGTGGTAACTGGGATACAATCCGCCATAGACAATCGGAACGCGGGGGTTCGCCATCTTTAACGCGCGAGCCAGTTCAGCAATGGTCGGGTGAGCTGAGGTAGAGCCCGAGTGGCCAACAAGGACGACGTCCGGCGCCCATGAAGTCGCAGCGGCAACGGCTTGGGATATTGAAAGCGGGCCGGTCTCCGCATCAATCAGTCGAACTTGGTGCCCGGAATCGATCAGAGGCCCGCCCACTGCAAGGTGGCCGGCTGGCGGCATCTGGCCCCTGTGGCAGCGGCTTGCCACGGCAGGATGTGGCGGGTTGAGGAGCAGAACACGCATCGGTTAGTTGGTTTTCATTTTTATGCGGCGACTTTTTTCAAAGCCAGCTCAACTTCAGCGATGACCCCGTCGGGGGTCGACGTTCCAGCGGTCAGGCCGGCGGTTTTGGCGCCTGAAAACCATTCAGCCCGCAATTCGACTGCGCTCTCAACCCGGTAAACCCTCGGACAGTGAAGCCGGCAGGTCTCGGCTAGCTCGCGCGTGTTGTTGCTATTGGTGCCGCCAACGACGATC
>JAHFSZ010000054.1:4107-15025 GCA_023265515.1 Verrucomicrobiota bacterium | reverse complement strand
ATGAATAACCTTTTCACCCGGAACGGCATCGGCATCGGGTTAAGCTTTGTCCGCAATCCGATGGGCGCTTCGGACTATGCGCGCTCCCGCTATTCCTATGATGACTTGCCTGCTGGTCAGACGGATCCCAATTTAACCTACTTCTCCATCGCTCATGACCAGGCGGACATCATTCCATTGATCCAACAGGCTCTGCAGCTCAATCCCCAACTCAAGATCATGGCGAGCCCTTGGAGTCCTCCCGGCTGGATGAAGACATCCGGTTCAATGATCGGCGGGTCGCTCCTGCCCTCCATGTACGACCCGTTTGCCAACTATTTCGTCAAGTATATCCAGGCCTATGCGGCCGTGGGAATCCCCACGGACTATATCTCCCTCCAAAACGAGCCGCTGTATGTTCCGGCGGACTATCCCGGCATGTCCATGGATGCGGCGACACAGACTCTGGTTTTGAGAGACTACGTGCTTCCAGCACTTTCCACGAATGGCATCAGCAGCAAGGTGCTGGTCTATGATCACAATTGGGATCAACCGAATTACCCGGACACGGTGTTGATGGATCCGGTCGTGGGGGCTTCCAGCCAGGTTGCCGGCGTTGCCTGGCACGGCTATGGCGGCACGCCCGGGGTCATGTTCCCGTTTCACAATCTCTATCCAGGCATGGGCAACCATCAGACTGAACTCTCCGGCGGCACATGGGTGGGCGATCAGGTCAAAGCCGATTTCGAGACCATCACTCAAGCCATGCGCAATTGGTGCAAAACATTTGTGAAGTGGAATCTGGCGCTGGACCAGAACCGCGGGCCTCACACGGGGGGCAGCAGCACTTGCAACCCGCTTGTGACCGTGAACACATCGGGTGCCGTGAGCTACAACATCGATTATTATACGCTTGGCCATTTCAGCAAGTTTGTCCTGCCGGGCGCATCGCGCGTCTATTCGAGCAATGCCGCGGGTGTGGTGACCGCGGCCTTCGCCAATCCGGACGGTTCGCGGGTCCTGGTGGCCTTCAACGATCTGCGAACGACCCAGACGTTCGAAGTGCGGTGGGGAAACCAATCATTCTCCTACACACTGGCGGGCCTGTCGGGAGCCACCTTTACCTGGAGCGGTACGCAGAGCGGCGGTTACACCGTCAGTGCAAGATCACAGATCATGGCTTCGAGCTTCAACGACACCTCGGGACTTCAAACCGAGTTCTGTGTGGATACGCTTGCCGGCTATGACGTGGGATTTGCCGATGACGGCGACTATGCCGTCTATCAGAATGTTGACTTCGGCTCCGGGGTCAACGCAGTCGATGTCCGGGTGGCCAGCCTGCCGGGCGGCGGGAGGCTGGAGTTTCATCTGGACGGGCCGGCAGGGCCCCTGATCGGCTCGGTGGCGGTGCCCAAAACAGGAGGATGGCAGAAGTGGAAGACGGTGACGTCATCCGTCTCGGGCGCGACTGGTGTTCGAACGCTGTACATGGTTTTCACGGGCGGGACCGACATCGGAAACGTGAATTGGTTCATGTTCAGATAGCAGTGTTCGTTTTTCCCAGCGTCTGCGAATGTCATTCGCTGGGATTGCCCGCCTCCTTTTCGAGCATTTGAGGCGGGCGGTTCGCCAGGCGTGACGGCGTGACGTCTCCTTCCTCATTTTTGCTTGTCTTGCCCCTGATTTCCCGGCTGTAGTCGATCTCCTATGCGCTGGACCGAGGCTTTCATTCCGACGCTCCGGGAAGTGCCGCAGGATGCGGAAATCCGGAGCCATCAACTGCTTTTGCGGGCGGGATTTATCCGCAAGCTTTCCAGTGGCATTTACACCTTCCTGCCGCTCGGACTGCGGGTTCTGAGAAAAATCGAGCGGATCATCCGCGAGGAGATGGATCGGAGCGGCGCCATGGAGGTATTGATGCCGGCCCTCCAGCCCAAGGAGCTCTGGGAGGCGGGTCCGCGTTGGGATGCCGCAAAAAATGTGATGTTCGCTGTCAACCCGGCGGGCAGCACGCCCCACCATCACTTCGAACTGGTCCTGGGGCCGACCCACGAAGAGGTGATCACCAGCCTGGTGGCCGGCAATATCAATTCCTACCGTCAACTTCCGCGCACCTTCTACCAGATCCAGACGAAGTTCCGCGACGAGATCCGTCCCAGGTTTGGCCTCCTGCGCGCGAAGGAATTCATCATGAAGGATGGCTACAGCTTCGATCTCGACGACGCTGGAGCGGACGAGAGCTACGACAAAATGCACCAAACTTACCAAAGGATTTTTGACCGCTGTGGTCTGAAATACCGGATTGTGGAAGCCGATACGGGAGTCATGGGCGGCAGCCGGTCGCAGGAATTCCAGGTGCCGTGTGAAGCGGGCGAGAGCGATGTTGTTTACATCGAGAGCGGTGGCTACGCCGCAAGCATCGAAAAGGCGGTCTCGAAACCGAAGTCGAGGGCGAAAAGTGGTCCGCCCGGGAAGCTGGAAAAATTTGCCACGCCCGGCGTGAAAACAATCGAGGACCTCGAGAAGACACCCTATGGCGTCGCTTCCTCGGACCAGGTCAAGACACTCGTTTATTGGTGCGACTCGAAGCTGTATCTGTTCCTGCTGCGCGGCGACCATCCGCTGAACGAAGTAAAAGTAGGGCAACTTGGATTCAGTGAGTTGCGCGCCGCGAGCGACGCGGAGATTGCGGCGGCGCTTGGCGCCCATGTGGGAAGCCTCGGCGGGGCCGGTGTCACGCCGCGATCGCATCCGAAGATTGCCGGCGTGATCGCTGACGAGGCTCTGAAAGACCAGGAAGGCATGACAACGGGCGCGAACGAGGACGGATTCCATCTGAGGGGAGTCAGCCTGAAACGCGATATCGCGGTAACGCGCTGGGCGGATCTGCGGCTGGCGCAGGCCGGGGAAAAGGCGCCAAATTCGGACGAAGAACTCAAGGTGGAACGGGCGATTGAGGTCGGCCATGTTTTCAAGCTCGGAACCAAGTACAGCCAGAAGCTGGGCGCGAATGTTCTCGACGAAAACGGCAAATCGCGGCCCTGCGTTATGGGCTGCTATGGCATTGGGGTGACGCGAACACTTCAAGCCATCGCCGAACAGGGCGCAGACAAGGATGGCATGGTCTGGCCCGAAGCGCTGGCGCCCTTTGCGGTTTTGCTCCAGTTGCTCGAAACCAAGGACGAAGAGGCGATCCGGGCCGCGGAGGGTCTTTACAGCGAATTGCGCGATGCCGGCGTGGAAGTTTTGTACGACGACCGGGATGAGCGGGCCGGTGTCAAATTCAAAGATGGCGATCTGCTCGGCATTCCATTTCAGGTCCGGATTGGAAAGTCCTTCAAGGAGGGGAAATTGTTCGAAGTTAAAATCCGCAAAACGGGCAAAGCCCATCAGGTGAAGCCAAGCGAGCTTCGCAAGTTCCTCCATTCACCGCCGCCGTGAGTTTCCAACTCCTTTATCGGGACCCATCTTCTTGCGCAAGACTGGGAAAGCTTTCAACGCCTCACGGCGAAGTGGAAACGCCGGTCTTCATGCCCGTAGGGACGCAGGCTTCGGTGAGAACGACGAGTCCTCGCGAACTCATGGAAGCGGGCGCACAGATCATCCTCGGCAATACCTATCATCTGAATCTGCGGCCCGGGATGGAAGTGATCCGGCAGTTGGGCGGTCTGCATCAGTTCATGGGATGGAAGGGGCCGATCCTGACCGACAGCGGTGGGTTTCAGGTTTTCAGCCTGGCGAAGATTCGGAAGGTGCGCGACGACGGTGTGGAGTTTCAGTCCCATCTCGATGGTTCCACGTGTTTTCTCGGGCCGCGGGAAGTGGTCGAAATTCAAACGACGCTTGGCTCCGACATCATGATGGTTCTTGACGAGTGTCCGCCGTGGCCGGCGTCGAAAGAACAATTGCGCGAGGCGGTCGACCGATCGGTCCGCTGGGCGGGAGAGTGCAAAAAATGGAAGGAAAGGACCACCGGACCGGATCAGGAAATGTTTGGAATCGTCCAGGGCGGAAACGACGCCGATTTGCGCAAGGAGTGCGCCGACAAGTTGGTGGAAATGGATTTCCCTGGCTATGCGATCGGCGGCGTCAGTGTCGGTGAGCCTGCCGGCGAGATGTACGCCGCGATCGAGTCAGCAATCCCGTCCCTGCCGGAGGACAAACCTCGCTACACCATGGGTCTGGGGATGCCCAATCAGATGCTCGAAATGGTCGCCCAGGGCGTGGATATGTTCGACTGTGTCCTGCCGACCCGGATTGCCCGGAATGGGACAGCCTTTACAAAAGAGGGCTATCTGCACGTTTCGGCGGCCCGTCATAAGGCTGAAAAAGGCCCGATTGAGGCTGGCTGCAGTTGTTATGCTTGCCAAAATTTTAGCCGTGCCTATATAAGACACCTTTTCAACGCGGAAGAGATCCTTGGATTGCGCCTGGTCAGTTTGCACAATCTGCATTTCTACCTTCAGCTCATGCGCGAGGTTCGACGGACTCTGAAGGATGGGAGCTTTGCCGGGTTTCGGAAAAAATTCATTGAACAATATAAGGAACCGAATGAACCCATTTGAATGTCTCTCGGGAGTAATGGCCATGGCATCGAGCCCGCCTGGAACTGAACCTACGGCGCCGGGCATTGCCCAGTTCATGCCCTTCATCCTGATTATCGTGGTTTTCTACTTCATCCTGATCCGCCCCCAGCAGAAGCAGCAGAAGGAGCAAAAGAAACTGGTGGAGAGCCTCAAGTCCGGGGACCAGGTACTGATGAGCAATGGGATCTACGGGACGATCATGGACGTTAAGGATAAAACGCTCCTGATCAAGGTCGCCGACAATGTGAAGATCAAGGTGCTTCGGTCCGCTGTTACTCAGGTATTGAGCGCCGACAAGGAGAAAGCTGTCGCTTCCTGACGGGAGGCCGGGATCTCGTCATGGATCGCAAGTTATTGAAGCGTTTTTTGCTCGTGCTGGGCTGCCTTCTTTTTGCGGCTTACTACATCTATCCGCCTTACCCACTGCCGCTTGCACAGATTGCCCGCAGTCATCTGACCCAACACGATCCGAAAATCGACGCGATCCTGAACAAAGCCGCGCAGGCCCCGATTCCCAAACAGTGGGAGATCATCAAGGGGGAAGTGGCCGACCAGCAGATCGACCTTCGCCATTACTTTTCCGGGATTCATCTGCCGCAGCGCATCGAGACGGAAGACGATGCGAACCGTGCGATCCTGGCCTATCTCCAGCGCCAGGCTTCTCCCAAGATCACCCTCGGTCTCGACCTTCAGGGCGGAACATCCTTTCTCGTCAAGCTGGACACAAAGGACCTGCCAAAGCAGCAGATGGATACCGTCCAGCAACAGGCGATCGAAATTCTGCGCAAGCGCATTGATCGATTCGGCGTCAGTGAACCGATCATCCAGCCGGTCGGCAAGGATCGGATCAACGTTCAGATCCCTGGATTGAGCGAGGATCGCAGGATCGAGGCCAAAAACCAGATCGAGAAAGTCGCCCGGCTCGAGTTTCGGCTCGTTCACCCGCAGTCGGAGCAATTGATCGCCCAGAACAGCATCCCACCCGGCTACGAAAAAAAGTTCGAGCGTGACTACGACGAAACGGCCAAGAAGCATGTGGATCGCCCGATCCTGGTCACCGCGCGCAGTGAACTGACCGGCAAGTCGCTCAAGCAAGCGTATGTCAGCCGGGACCAGCTTGGCCAGTTCGCGATCGGTTTCGAGCTTGATTCGGATGGAGCCGCGCGTTTTGCGCAACTGACGCGCGAGCACATCGGCGAGCGGCTGGCGATCCTTCTTGACGGCGAGGTCAAGAGCGCGCCCGCCATCCGGTCCGAGATTCCGAGCGGACATGGCGAGATCACCGGCGGGCGAGGCGGCTTCTCGCCCGAGGAGGCGTTCGAGTTGACCGGTGTGCTGAACAATCCGCTCGAAACGCCCGTCGAAATTCTCCAGGTGCAGGCCGTGGAGCCGTCGCTCGGCTCCGATTCAATCGCCAGCGGCATCAAGGCGGGCATCGCAAGCATCGTACTCGTGGCTCTTTTCATGGGAGTTTACTATCTTCGCGCGGGCCTGATCGCCAACGCTGCCCTCTGCTTCAACATCATCTTTTTAATCGGCGTGCTGGCGACTTTTCATTTTACGCTGACCCTGCCGGGGCTGGCGGGCCTGGTGCTGACTATCGGCATCGCCGTGGATGCCAACGTCCTGGTCTACGAGCGCATCCGTGAGCATCTGAACAACGGCCAGGACCTGAGGCTGGCAGTTCGAGAAGGATTTGGCCATGCGCTCGGCACGATCATTGACGCGAACATGACGACTTTGATCACGGCGCTCGTGCTCACCTGGACGGGGTCGGGGCCGGTCCAGGGATTTGGTGTGGTGCTGAGCGTCGGCATCTGCACCAGTGTGTTCTCGGCCTTGGTGGTGACGCGGTTGATGTTTGATTTCTTCGTCTACAAGGCTGGCTGGGAGAAGCTGACCATGCTCTCGATGATCGGTCACACCGATTTCAACTTCCTTCGCTGGCGCTGGCCGGCCGCGATGCTTTCCCTGGCACTGATCGCCGCGGGCGTTTTTGCCACGTTCGAGAAGGGGCACAGCGCGCTAGGCGTCGATTTCGCGGGCGGCGACGCGCTGACGATCAGCTATAAGCAAAAAGTGGACGTGGCCCAGCTGCGCAAAGCCCTTGAGCAGAGCGGCAGCAAGGACAACACGATCCAGTACCAGGCGAACGACCAGCTTTTCATCAAGACCCAGTTTAACAAGGGTGAGCAGTCGTTTGAGACGCTGAAGAAGATGTTTCCCGAAGCCGGATTCGTCAGCGAGCAGATCGAGCGCGTTGGCCCGACCGTGGGCGGCGAACTGACCCGGACGGCGATCGTGAGCCTTGGCATCGCAGCTCTTGGCATCATGATTTACATCTCGGCGCGGTTTGAGTTCGCCTACGCCGTGGGCGCGCTGGTGGCCCTGCTGCACGACGTGTTGATCACGCTCGGATTGTTTATCATGACCGGCCGGGAGTTGACTCTGCCCGCGATTGGAGCACTGCTGACAATCGGCGGTTATTCGCTGAACGATACTGTCGTTGTCTTTGACCGGATTCGCGAAGAGGTTCGCATGAAGGGCGACCGGCTGGATTTCGCCGCGATCATCAACTTGAGCGTGAACCGCGTGCTGGGCCGGACGCTTCTGACCTCTCTGACGACGCTGGTCGCAAGCCTTTGCCTGCTTGTTTTTGGCGGTGGCGTGATCAACGATTTCGCGTTTATCCTGGTCATTGGCGTCATCACCGGGACCTATTCCTCCGTCTATATTGCCGCGCCGATACTTCTGTTCTGGCATCCGAGCCACCTGAAGCCTCAAGAAAACGTTACTGCCACTCGAGCCGAACTCCGCGTCTGAGATATTGGAGCGATACGCGGCGAATTTCTGCATATTCCTCACTCAAGCTTCGGTCACGTACACACCCGTACGCTTTGGCAGCGGGAGCTGCCTTTGCAGAGTCGTTGCTTCACCTAAACGATTTGGCGCTTCGCGCCCGCGCAATCTCGCTTTCACTCGTCATATTTCGAACTTCTTGCGTCTCGCTCCAATATCGATTTTTTTAAACATCATTTTCTTTTTATAATGCCCATTCTACAATGGCGGTCATGACCTGCTCGTGGAAGCACACACCGGCGCCGGAGAAGGAAGTCAGGGAGTTGGCCAATGCGGTGGGCTGTTCGACGGCCCTGGCTTCGGTGCTCTGGAAGCGGGGGATTCGGGACGCGGCCTCTGCCGGGGCTTTTATCGCGCCCAAACTGGCTCATTTATCCGACCCTTTTCTGCTGCCCGGCGCGCGGGAGGCAGCTGAACTGCTCCAGTCGACCCTCGATGGCAACAAGCGGATCACGATCTTTAGCGACTACGATGTCGATGGCCTGACGTCTTGCGCGTTGCTTTGCCGCTGCCTTAAAGCACACGGCGGCAGAGTGGAGACATTTCTTCCGGACCGCATGACGGAAGGTTACGGCTTGAGCCGCAAAGCCATGGACCGATGCGTGAAAGAGACATCACCCGAGATGCTCGTAGTACTCGACTGCGGAACAAACTCTGCCAGCGAGGTGGGGCATGCCCGGCGCGAAGGGATTTCTGTCATTGTCGTCGATCATCATGAGCCGGAAGCGCCGGCGCAGCCCAATGTTCTCATTAATCCAAAAATTCAAGATTCAAAGTTCAAAGTTCAAAATCTCGAGAATCTCTGCACGGTTGGCCTGGTGTTCAAACTTTGTCATGCATTTCTCAAGCTGCATTCAGGGGGCGGGCGTCGATTTGTTTTGAAAGACCATTTGGACCTGGCCGCGCTTGGCACGGTGGCCGACCTCGTCCCACTGCTTGGCGAAAACCGCATCCTGACACGCCACGGTCTTCACCAAATGGGCCGCTCGAAGAACGCCGGCCTGCGCTCTCTCATGCGCGTCAGCGGCGTCCAGGCCGAGCCGACGACCTTCGATTGTGGTTTTCGGCTTGGGCCGCGCCTCAACGCCGCCGGCAGACTGGAGTCGGCCTCGGCGGCGCTGGAACTGCTTCTCACGGAGGATGAGTCGCGTGCCGGACTCATTGCCACGCAGCTCGATGGGATCAATCGGGAGCGCCGCAGCCTTCAGGAGTCGATCTACGAGGAGGCCGATTCAATGGCGCGCCTCCAGTTCGCCCGCGAGGGTGGTGTGCTCGTGGTTGCAAAGGAAGGGTGGCACCCCGGAGTCGTGGGTATTGTTGCCTCAAAACTTTCACAAAAATTTCACCGGCCTGCCTTCGTGATCGCCCTCGACGAGAAGGATGGCATTGGCAAGGGGAGCGGACGGAGCATCGAAGGTTTCCATTTGGTGGAGGCGCTCAATGGTGCGCGGGAAATCATCGTCGCCGGCGGCGGACACACGATGGCGGTGGGAGTGACGATCGAGGCATCGCGGATTCGGGAATTTCACGCGTTCTTGAATGATTGGGCAAAGCGTACCGCGGATCCATCTGTTTGGCAGCGTTCTTTGCACGTCGACTTGGAACTCGCGCTCGACTCGATCAACATGGCTCTTGCCGAGGAGCTGGAGATGCTCGCGCCGTTTGGGCAGGGAAATCCACCGGTGTTGATAGCCTTGCGCGGCATCCGGGTCGGCAAACAGCGGCGTGTGGGCGACGGCCAGCGGCACCTGGCGCTTGTTTTGGAAAAGGACCAGCGCCAGCTTCGATCCATTTTCTTTCAATTCGACGAGCGTCCCGACCCGGAGATTGGAACACCGGTGGATGTTGTCCTCGAGCTCAGGAAGGACGAGTATCAAGGCGTTGTCAACCTGCAGGGAATGCTGCGCGATCTGATTCATGTCACTCCGGTTGACATTCGATAATTCGGATTTTCTGGTGTAGTATATTCTGGATTGAAGGGGGTATCCCCGGTAGAAATACGTTCCCTCTCCCATGACAGAGCGTCATAAGATCCTCGTCGTCGACGATGAAGTCGCGGTGACCAGCCTTCTGGAACAGTTCCTTTCCGAAAAAATGGACTGTGCGGTTCAGACCACGAGCAATGGGGTCGACGCCGTGGCGCTGCTGGAGTCAACCGACTTCGATTTGATCATCGCGGACATCCTGATGCCGGCGATGGACGGATTCGATCTGTTTAACCACGTGCGCAGCCTGGCGCCCGCCACGCACTTTATCTTCATGAGCGGCCAGTTTCATCCTCACGATATCGGTGGAAAACGCGGCAGCGGCATGATCGCGTTCCTGAACAAGCCCTTTCAGCTCAACGAGGTCGAGATGAAGATCGAGCAGATGCTGCCGCCCGACGATCAGAAAGGCGCGCAGTGGATAAAGCTGTTCAAGCGGCGGCCGTCCCATGACCAGGAACTGAAGTCTCCGCTTCCGGGCATCGATCTGCTCGACATGGTCCGGCTGATCATGATGCTGAACAAAAGCGGGACCCTCGCGGTGTGGATCGGGCCGGTCCACTACACGCTGGAATTCGATCAGGGCGAGGTGGTGATGGCAAAGGGCCGCGAGATGGCGGGTCATGAAGCGTTCATGCTCGCGACGACCTGGCCCTTCTGCCGGCAGACCTGGACGGCGGATGCGCTCACGGGGGAGCGCAATATCAAGGAAAGCACTGAGAGCCTTTTCAAGGGCGCCAACCAGATCGCGGACAAGGCGGCCGAGGCCGCGCGCAAGCTTGACGAGCTGCACTTCGCGTCGATCCCGGGCAAGGACGTGGGGCCGTTTCATTTCGGGAAAATCCTTCTCGAGGACGAGATCGGCTGGATCCTGAACGGATTGATTATGCCCGGCGACGTTCCGGTCCTCATACGCATCTACAACGACATCGTCAACGATTCGAAGCAGTTACAATCCGAATTGCAAACCGAGTTCAATTACCAGACCTACATCGAGCGTGAAAATTTGGCGATGACTTACGAATCAGGCTATATCGGCCAGCGGATGTACACGCTGCATGAGCGGCCGCCGGGTATTCCGCTTTCCTTCCTCCACATGGAGGGAGAGGCGATTCCCGAGCTGGAAGCGGCCGAGCTGATCCTGCTTATCTATGACCTGACAAAGTTTTTCTACGATGCCAACGTGGTCCTCGGCCATCTTTCGCTCGCGCAGATCTACTGGCAGCCCGATCGCGGTTTCATGGCAGGCAACTACCGGACCTCCTGGAGCAGCGCGGTGGATCCGAACATTTTCTACCATTTGGGCTATCTTGAGCATCTCATCCAAAATGCGATGGGGGGCAAAAACCACGTCAGCAAAGGATTCAGCAATGTGCTCGAGAGGCTGCATGCCTCGGCGCACCGCCAGGGCGGTTACCTGTCGGAAGACGACTTTTTGAACGATCTTTCGCACTACCTCAAGCGGCCGCGGATCCCGCCCAATTTCCAGTCGGAGAAGATCAAGGAAGC
>JAHFSZ010000054.1:2709-4007 GCA_023265515.1 Verrucomicrobiota bacterium | reverse complement strand
ATGAACGTTAAAGTGACCGAATCCGGAAGTTGCCGGAAGATTTTGGAGATTGAAATCCCCGCCGAGGAGGTGGGGCGGGAGCGCGAGGGCTTGATCGGGGAATTCCAGAAATTTGCCCACATTCCGGGATTCCGGGTTGGCAAGGCGCCGAAGCAGATGATCGAGCAGAAATTTTCCCGCCAGATCGAGGATGAGCTTCAGAAAAAATTGATCCCGCAATTTTACCGGGAGGCGCTTGCCAAGGAGAAGCTCAAGCCGGTCTCGTATCCGGAATTGAGCGACATCCAGCTCAAACAAAATTCCCCGCTGAGCTTCAAGGCGACGGTGGACGTGGCGCCGGAGTTCGAGTTGCCTCCCTACAAGGGGATTGATGTCAAACGCCAGAAAGCGGATTTCCCCGAGGAGGAGATCGAGAATTCACTCACCGCCATCCGCGAGCAACAGGCGGATTTTGCGGAGGTCTCGGACCGTGAGCTCAAGCTGGGTGACTATGCCATCCTCAACTATCATGGCACAGTCGACGGCAAGGCGATTGGCGAGATCAGCCCCGCCGCAAAGTTGTTGGGCGAAAATAAGAACTTCTGGCTGCTGATGGCGAAGGATGCCTTCGTGCCCGGCTTTTGCGACCAGCTCGGGGGAGCGAAGATCGGCGACAAGCGCGACATCAACGTCGAGTTTCCGGAAAAGTTTTTCAACAAGGAAATTGCCGGAAAAAAGGGGAAATACGAGGTGGAGGTCGTCGGCATTCGCGAGAAGAAGCTCCCGGAGCTGAATGACGAGTTTGCCAAGTCGCTCCAGTTCGAATCCATCGATAAGCTGCGCGAGAAGATCCGCGAAAACCTGGCGGCGAGCTTCAAGCGCCAATCGGAGGCCGGGGAGAAGAACCAGATCGTCGACTTCCTCCTCAAAAAGGTCCAGATCGACCTGCCAGAAAGCATGGTCCAGGCGCAGACCCGCAAGAATATTTTTGACCTGGTTCGGGAAAACCAGGCGAGGGGTGTCACCGAGGACGACTTGAAGGGCAAGAAGGACCAGATCTACGAGTTTGCCAGCCAGAGCGCAAAGGACCATGTGAAGGTTCAGTTCATCCTTTCGAAGATTGCCGTGAAAGAAGGCATCAAGGTCGAGCGTCCGGAGATTGAAGCGCGCATTTCCGAGATGGCCGAGAACGGCAAGGCGAGTCCGGAAAAACTTCGGGAGGAGCTGGAAAAGGGCGGCGGCATGGAGATGCTCGAGGAGCAGATTCTGGTCAGTAAGACCCTTGATTTCCTTTTGGCGAATGCTAAGGTCGCCGAAGT
>JAHFSZ010000054.1:0-2609 GCA_023265515.1 Verrucomicrobiota bacterium | reverse complement strand
CGAGTCCGGAAAAACTTCGGGAGGAGCTGGAAAAGGGCGGCGGCATGGAGATGCTCGAGGAGCAGATTCTGGTCAGTAAGACCCTTGATTTCCTTTTGGCGAATGCTAAGGTCGCCGAAGTTGAACCGGAAAAGAGCAAAAAGTAAAATGGACCATCGTATGAACGAGCATTCACAGCTAATCCCCTACGTCATCGAACAAACCGGGCGCGGCGAGCGCGGCATGGACATCTACTCCAGGCTTCTGCGCGACCGCATCGTCATGCTGGGAACGGCGATCGACGACCATGTGGCCAACGTGATCATTGCCCAGATGCTGTTCCTCCAGATGGAGGACCCGAAGAAGGACATCCAGCTTTACATCAACTCGCCGGGTGGAGTGGTTTCCTCCGGGCTCGCGATTTACGACACGATGCAGTTCCTGACCTGCGACGTGACCACCTATTGCATCGGCCAGGCCGCGAGCATGGGCGCCGTCCTGATGGCCGCGGGCACCAAAGGCAAGCGCTACGCGCTGCCGAATGTCCGCGTCATGATCCACCAGCCGATGGGCGGGGCGCAGGGCCAGGCGACGGACATCAGCATCCAGGCCAGGGAGATCCTCCGGACCAAGGACCACTTGAACGAGATTCTCGCCCACCACACCGGACAGCCGGTGGACAAGGTTGCCAAGGATTCCGACCGCGATTTCTTCATGAGTGCCGGTGAAGCCAAGGCCTATGGGCTCGTCGATGAGGTCGTGAAATCCCGCAAGGAAATCAAAGGGGCCGAGGAATTTTTGAAAAAACCTGCGGACGACAAAAAAGATTAGATGCGCTAAGCTGAACCTAAGGAATGGCCAAGAAAAACAACATCACAATGTGCTCGTTTTGCGGCAAGTCGCAGAACGAAGTTAGAAAGATGGTCGCCGGTCCCGGCGTCTACATTTGCGATAGTTGTATCTCCGTCTGCAAGGGGATCCTCGACAAGGAACAGTTTGACGAGACCAGGAAGAGCGCCGAAAAGCGCAGGATTCCCAAGCCCGTCGAAATCAAAAGAGAACTCGACCGGCACGTTATCGGCCAGGAAGACGCCAAGAAGACCCTCGCCGTCGCCGTCCACAACCATTACAAGCGCCTGTTCAACGACAAGGGCGCCGAGCTTTCGGCGTACCAGGACGTCGAAATCGAAAAAAGCAACATCCTGCTGTTGGGGCCGACCGGCTCGGGCAAGACACTGCTTGCCAAAACGCTCGCCCGGATCATCGACGTGCCGTTTTGCATTGCCGATGCAACGACGCTTACCGAGGCCGGCTACGTCGGCGAGGATGTTGAAAACATCATTTTGAGACTGCTCCAGAACGCCGACTACGACGTCAAGCGCGCCGAGGTCGGGATCGTTTATATTGACGAGATCGACAAGATCGCCCGGAAGACCGAAAACGTCTCGATCACACGCGATGTATCGGGCGAGGGCGTCCAGCAGGCGCTGTTGAAGATCCTTGAGGGAACGATCTGCAATGTGCCGCCGCAGGGTGGGCGCAAGCATCCTCACCAGGAGTACATCCAGGTCGACACCCACAACATCCTTTTTGTCTGCGGCGGCGCCTTCGTCGGCCTTGAGCAAATCATCCACCGCCGGCTTGGCAACCGCGTCATGGGCTTTGGCCGCGACGCTGGAATCGACAAGCTGAGCGCCACCGACCAGATGCTGTTGCATGTCCAGCCCGAGGACCTTCTCACCTTCGGCCTGATCCCTGAATTTGTCGGCCGCCTGCCGGTCGTTTCCGTCCTGACCCAGCTCACCGAGGAGGAGCTTGTCTCCATCCTCACCGAGCCGAAGAACGCCATGATCAAGCAGTACGCCAAGCTCTTCGCCCTCGAGGACATTCACCTTGAGTTCACCCCGGACGGCCTTCATGTTCTCGCCCAAAAGGCGATTGAAAAGGGTACCGGCGCCCGCGCTCTGCGCGCCCTGCTCGAGCGCCTGATGCTGGACCTCATGTATGAGATTCCGTCGAGGGAGGATATTAGCGGCGTCGTGATCAATAGGGCGGTGGTGGAAGGTAAAAAACAACCTCTAGTCCGCAAGAAACAGGGCCGCGACGTCGCTTGATCTTGCGCCGATAAGCGTCGGATTTCTGCGTTTTCCTCCCTCGTGTTCGGTCACGTACACACCCGTACGCTCCCTCACACTCAGTTCGTCAAACTTCGAACTCCTCGCTTCTCGGCGCAAGCTCCCTAGGAATATCCACACCGGCATTTGTCCAAACCGACCCATTCCGGCTTGATGGGAGGGGTGGGGTGGAATACAACGTAGATCCATCGTCGGAAAACCATGCCTCATAGCGGCTGATCCGACGAAATGGAGGCTCAATCAATAGTTGGGTGCATGAAAAGAGGAGGAATGAAAGATGGCTGACGCAAATCTGAAGAGCAAAGGGTTGTTGCTGCAAATCGTGGGGTTCGTTGTTTTGCTGATCTCCCTCAGAGGATTTTTCATTTTGAAGGACACAGCAATGTACTTTCCCGGGATTATAGTCGGCGTGGTCGTCTTTGCGGTCTGCCTGTTCCGGGGTGGTTCACTCGTCAAGAAGAGTAAAGAGCAAAAGCCGTGAGCAGACAAAACACA
>JAHFSZ010000085.1 GCA_023265515.1 Verrucomicrobiota bacterium | reverse complement strand
GTTCTCCGCCGGATAGCGTAATTAGATGCGGGACGGTCTGGAAACCCTACTCTCCCTTCAAATAATTCCGGGGATTGAGCGGCCGGTCATTCTGCTGGACCGGATTCGCTCGTGCCCTTGATCGTAAGAACGTGTCAGTGGCGGCGAAAAAGTAGACCATTTTGGCGGCAGAGAGGGAGCCAGTGAGCTGGTTACAGTGTGGAATAAAACTGCGGATTGATGTTCAACTACATTGACTGTCTGGCGACAATTACAGGGACCGACGGTCGTTGGTTGGTTTGTTGATCATCATCTCGTTTCTTTCATCTGGTGGACGTCCCCAAAGCACGTGCAGGTTACCTTTTTGTACCAGCACGCGCTTTTCTGTAGAAAAAGGTGTCACGGCTCCGGTTCGGCGGAGCGGTGTTGGGCAAGGAAGGGGATGGGGGCACCACCATTTTCCGTTCGTTGGTGTGGGCCGGAGTGCCATGCGGCCGTGAAGCTTTCGAGCTTGTACTGAAGATAGCGGGAATATCCGCGGGGCAGCGGCTGGTGCTGGACTTCAGCAATCACGGATAGGAAGTAATACAGGCTCCGGATGGGTTCGGCCGATTGTCCATTCAGCCAGGACAGCCACTTGCGGCAGGCCCCCAACAGCAAGGCGCCGCGCACCACACCCAAAGGCAGCTGCGAATCATAGAGAGTGCGGGCCAAAGACCAGTCGGCTTGGCGAAAGTCTGCAGTGAGGCCGAGACGGAGATAGCACTCCCGCACCGAATGGACGTAGTGCTGAGCGTCGGATGGTTCGTCCACGGCCAGGATGCGGTGATAGGGCCAAAACCCTTCGGCAACCTCAAAAGCCGTTCGCGTATGCGGGTGGAACGTCGGACGCACGTGGCAGATTTCGGCGGTTTCCAGTTCGGCGACATACCGCTCGATGATTCGTATCGATTTGCCCAGAGCCGCGGCCAGCTCCTCGGAGGTGGCTTCGAAACGGCCCGTTTTCCGATTCGCTTCCACGCAGATCAGGGCGAACAGCTTGAAAGCGCCATCGGAAACCAGCGTCAGAGCCAGACGGAAAGAAGCCCCCGCGGCGAACCAGCCCGTGGGTTCTTTCAAGGTCGGTTTGAGGTTCTCGGAAGGCCCGTATGGGGTGTTCATGAGGGGTCGGGGGCCGGTATTGCCGGCGAGTCGTTCTTCGGTTTGGAGGCGCGAGCCCGATAGGATTTTCCTTTGATCTTGAGGATGATGGCGCCTTCGACGAGGCGATCCAGAAAAGCCATGGCCAATGGTCCATCGGCCAAGTAGTCGGCCCAACCATCGAAGTCGATGTTGGTGACCAGAGCGGTGGAGCGGCGCTGGTGGCGGGCGACGATGACCTTGTAAAGCAGATGAGCGGCTGGGGGAGATTCGAGCCGTTCGATGCGATCGAACCCGAATTCATCAATGATTAATAGGTCGGGACGGTTATAACGGCGCAAGCGCTGGGGCAGGGTTTTATCGGCGAGAGAAGCGGTGAAGTCCGCGAGCAACTGCGATGAAGTGCGGTAGAGGACGTGGTGACCCAAAGCGCAGGCGCGCATACCGAGAGCTTGAATGATGTGGCTCTTGCCGACGCCGGATTGGCCGACCAGGATGAGATTGGAGCGGCGGCGGATAAAATCACCGCTGGCGAGTTCTTCGATTTGAAGCCGGTCGATGGCGTGCGCATTGAACTTCCAGTCCAAGGTCTCCAGCGTTTTCCGTTCCGCGAACCGGGCTTCGCGGATACGGTATTCGACGGATCGTTCACGCCGGGCCGCCGCCTGCTGAGAAAGCAACAGATCCAGGAAGTGGAGATGGGAAAGGGATTGCTTGTCGGCTCGATCCAGAACGGCATCCAGAGCATCCGTCGTGATCGGTATTCCGAGGATTTTAAAATGGCTCAGGCATTGATCGCGAAGCATCGGCGGGGTGGTTGGTTTCTTCATTGTTTGTCGTCTTCCGAAGGGTCGTCCCTGGGAGCAAGATCGTTCGGGGAATCGAGTAGTTGTTGATAGTCGGCCGTGGAGCGGGGCGGCACAGGATCTTGGCGGAGTAATTGGTCCAGATGCTGTCGCGCTTGATCATCGACGGATTCCAAGGCGGGGCGCGGCTCGGCCAAGACGGCCAAGATCCGCTCGACAGCGGAAAGAGAAAAAGCGCGGTACCGGCTGGCACGCTCCAAAGCCTGGCGGAGATCCTCCTGCCGGTAAGTGGCCAGCAGACCCAGAATGCGCTGCGCCTCGTCCTTGCCATAACGCCGTGTGCGGACGAGTTGATCGAAGAACCTCTCGGATTGGCTTCCGAGTTCTTCGAAGCGTTGACGCAGCAGTTCGTGTTTGCGGCGCAGATCCGGACCGGGCAGATGGTTTTTGTGGGTGAGCTTCTGACCGGTCTCCGTAGCCGCTAATAGCTCGTGCCGCGCAATCTCAGTGATTTCGGGACCATAGACGATGAGTTCGTTTGGCGTGATGCGCACCGGCAGCAACTGACCAATGCGCTGCCAGGGAACCGAGTAAAAGTTCTGCCGGTAGCGGACATGGCCTTCGCTGTTGACCGTGCGGTAGAGGACCTCAGCGGTGTCGTACGGTTTTTCGGGAAGCGGCAGCAAGTACGCCAGTTCGTGCTGATGAAGTTCCAAAGGAGGCTTGGCTGTGGTCCGATGCTGCCGAACGTCGGAGACATTGGCGAGCCACCAGGCGGTGACTTCGTTGAGATGGTCCAGACCGGTGAAGGATCGTGCGTTGAGCAGGTTGGTTTCGACATGCCAAAAAGGTCTCTCCACCTTGCCTTTGGTTTCAGGCCGGAAGGGACGGCACGCTACAGGTTGGAACCCATAATAGGTCGCGAAGGCCAGGAATCGTGTGTTGTAAATCGGCTGAGCGCCGTCGCGGCCGGTGACAACAACCTTCATGTTGTCATATAAGCAGTGAGCCGCCAGGCCGCCCAGGTGCGTGAATGCCCGGATGTGTTCACGGACGGTGGTGGCGAAGTCCTGGGATTCCACAAAGTGAACATACTGACGGCGGGAGTACGCCAGGATATAGCTGAAGGCATGCACGCGGCGCCGGCCTTCGGCGGTGAAGTCGATATCGTAGGGCGAGTAGTCCATTTGCGCTTGCACGCCGGGACCGGTTTCAAAGCGGAGAACGGGTTTCGCCGCTGGCCGCCGGAACGGTCTGAAGTAATCTCGCACGGTGGAGTAAGCTCCCTGGAATCCACGCGTGCCCAGTTCTTGATGAAGGCGAACCGCCGTGATATCCGGATAGCGGGCCAGAAGCGCCGTGATGTCTTCTCGAAACGGATCGAGCACGCTTTGCGGTTGACGTTCGTGTTTCGGAAGCGTGCCCGCTCGGGCTTGCTCGTGTTCGTCAATCACCCGGTCGACGCTTTTACGGCTGACGCCGAGCGTCTTGGCGATCCGGCGGTGCGCGGCTTTCCCGTACCACATCCGGATGATCTGATTGCGTATGGATTCGTCCATCGTCTTCACACTCCATCACCATGTCGCCGCTCAGAGCCGCCACCGAAGCGGCATCGCGGGAGAGCTTTTCAAAACGCGGCTGAAGGATCCGGCGATCCTCTGGAGTGATTCCGGTCCGGCCCTGATGCGCCAGCCACACTTCCATGCGGGCCAGCATGCGTAGCAATGACCCGAGTTGTTCAAAAATCCGGTTGCCTGGCGGACTCAGCCGCGGGTCCCGGGTTGGCAGATCCACGCCTTTGGCTTGCGCGAGCGCTTCCCGCGGGTGTTGAAGGAGGTATTGCTGCGGAAGGCGGCTTGGAGATTCGATCCAGAGATCCACAATCCCGGTCAGCTCGATCGTCGAAAGCGATTCGCGCCGCACCAGATCCAGGATCGCGGCTTGGTTGCCCGTGGGCAACCGCACCATCTGCCGCGCCGATGTGGGCGTCAATAATCCCACCTGCAATTCGGCGCGGGCCTCGGGCCCCAGCTTCTCGATCAAGGCCAGCCGCCGGCAGACCCAGCTTTTATGGCGTCCGAGAAGTTCCGCGACTTCAACCTGAGTCAGTCCATCCTCACGCACAAGCGCGTGAACGATCCAGGCTTCCTCGATCTCGCGCGTCCGGCCTCCCGCGCGGTTCAAGCCATAAATGGCCGCCTTCGCGCCTCGTTCATCGGTTTCGATCCGCCGCGCCGAAAGATGATGGAGCGTTCCCAGCTTGCGCGCCGCGCCGAGCCGTTTAAATCCGTCAATCAGTTCGGTGCGTCCTTCTTGAATGCACACCACGACCGGGGAGATCTGTCCATAGTTCTCCAGCGACCGCATCATGACGCGCTCGGCTTCCGGGACATGGAGACGATAACGGGCGTAGGACTCGCCGATCTGGTCCAACGTCAGTTCTTGCGGATCTTCTCCAACCCAGTGCAGCACGCCGGATCTCCTTGCCCTCCCATTTCGAAGAAGAGAAACCAGGAACAACCCAACCGGTTCGATCCCCGGTCTCCCTTCCCCTTCTGGGCACGTCGAATCTAAGCTGCACCTTCAGGCATGGCAATATGTCCAAACGTTCTCCATCCCACTCATAACCGCAGCGGCGCGGGCCGGCGTCGGTGGCCGCCCCTTATTCCAGTGCCACCGCCTCCGCGCAGGCGCCATTGTCGTTCCCGCTCCAGAACGCGTTCCAGCGCGCACCGGCACTCGTGACCACAGAACCGCTGCAACGGTGAGCGGCGGCTTCGTTCAAACGTCCCATAGCAGCCCGGACGATCGCAGCATTCGCCGAAAAAATATTTGGAATGAAATGGATGGTGATGACCCTCGCGCGACTTCCTGGCGATCCGCCGGAGGTCGAGCCCGCGCCTGCCACCGGTAACGTTCGCTTTGCCCCTGGCGCTTCTGACGCCCATTCTCCGTCTGGCGGTACCGCTCCTGGCTTTTCCATTGCGACCACCGCCGGGCTTGCTGCCGGCACTCGCCGCCGCAATAACGCGCCATCGGATGCGTCGGCCGAAACCTCTTCCCGCATCCCTTTAGCAAACACTCCCGGCTCCGCGGCCGCCGTCCTGGATCTTTCTTTTTTGGTGGGTCTTGTGGATTTCTCTGAAAAGTTGAAGGATCTTGATTGGGGCTCATGGGAGGTCTTGCTCCCGGAAGGCTCAAGTCTCGGAGGGGATCTCACTCCTCTCCGAGGCGCCTTTCATTTCCACGCCGACGCCGACTCAGCACTCACACACACTATCCCAAACTCTACCAAACGTCCTTCAATACCGCTGACACGTTTTTACCCGAAGATCATCTTCGCTACGTTTGCCTCGTCCTGACCCCGATCTGCCGCCACCCTCTAATGGCACCCTGGCTCCCACTGGTCCGCCGAAGTGGTACCCCTTTTTGCCGTCACCAACATCGGCTCGATCCAGAACGGCATCCAGAGCATCCGTCGTGAT
>JAHFSZ010000084.1 GCA_023265515.1 Verrucomicrobiota bacterium | reverse complement strand
ATCCCGGAAAACGGTCGGCCGGAGCGACGCGTCGAAGGAAGCGTCATCTTTCTCGAGAACTTCTTTGATAAATCCACCGGCCATGGCGGATAGAATGACGAAGAAATGGCCCGCTCGCAAGCCTATTGCGGTCCGGGGGCCGGGGTCAGGGGGCCCGACAGCAACGCCGTTGCCTTTTTCCTCCCAAAACCATTAAATGGCCGTTCATGTCCAACGAGCCACGAGCCACGAGCCACGAAACACGCGCCCCGCAGCCGAGCACTCTGCCTCATGCCAAGCCTTTTCTCACCTGGCTTGCGATCCTGGGCGCGGCGCTGGTGCTCCTTCATCTGCCCTGGCTTGCGGCGGTCTGCGGCCTGCTTTTCATCTACGTCCTCTATTTTTTCCGCGCCCCAACGCCCCGCACCCCCGACGATCCCATGGCCATCCTCTCGCCCGCCCACGGAAGAGTGGCCGATATTGTCGATTGTGAAGAACCGTGTTTCATCAAGGGTCCGGCCCGGCGTGTCGGGATTTTTCTCTCGATCTTCGACGTCCATGTCCAGGCATGCCCCACGGATGCGGCCATCAAGTGGGCTGAATACCGCCCCGGCAAGTTTCTCGATGCCCGCGATCCCGCATGCTCGGCCCAGAACGAATGTCAGTGGCTCGGTTTCGAGGGCCGCGATGGCGCCCGTTGCACGGTGAAATTGATCGCCGGCTTGATCGCGCGGCGAATCGTCCTTTGGCGGCCGAAGGAGATGCCGCTGCGGCGGGGCGACCGGATCAGTCTGATCCGCTTTGGCTCCCGCGTCGAAATCTTCGTGCCAGAAAAAACCGAATTACTCGTCCATGTGGGCGACCGCGTGAAAGGAGGAGAGACCATTGTCGGACGAAAACGCTAATGATCGTCTGGAAAGAGAATCTCCGGATGAGGACCTGCCCAAGGTCTACCTTCTGCCGAACCTGTTCACGGCCGGCAACCTTTTTTGCGGGTTGATGGCGATCATGGCGATCATCCGCGGGACGCTCGACAAAACCAGTCACTCGGAAAACTGGATCCAGATTTATGAATTCAGCCTCTGGTGGATTCTCGCCGCCTTCATCTTTGACATGTTCGACGGACGCGTGGCGCGGTTCGGCGGACGTGAAAGCTCCTTTGGCCGGGAATTCGATTCATTGGCGGACCTCATCTCGTTCGGCGTCGCCCCAGCCCTCCTCGTTTACAAGATTGTTTTGTCGGAATACTATCCCCGGGAAGTCTGCGGGACCATTGCCTTTCTCTATTTGCTGTGCGGGGCGCTGAGACTGGCGCGGTTCAACGTCGTGAGCGCCCGGACCCAGGGCAAAATGTCGAAGGAATTCCTCGGTTTTCCCATTCCCGCGGCGGCGGGTGTGATTGCCTCCATCACGATGCTGATGTTGAACGTTGAAAAATACAGCAAGCCGATCGACTTCGGAAAATGGAAGCTCGTTTTGCTGGCCCTTCTGGTCTTTCTCTCCTTCATGATGTTCAGCAAGTTCAAATACCCGAGCTTCAAGAACGTCAACTGGCACTCCAAAAAGAGCATTCTTGTCCTCATATTCATGGCGTGCCTTTTGCCGATCATACGGCTGACTTTTCCCTGGTCACTGACATTCATCTTTGTTTCCTACCTGCTTTACGGTTTCCTGCGCCCCTTCCTGCCGCATGTTCTGCGCAAGGAAATCGACGACGAGGAGGATGCCTCGCCTTCCTAACTTCCGAACTCCTTTCTGTTTTCATGGACAAGAACGAGATCGCAGTCATTCTCAATGAGATCGGCGCCATCCTCGATCTGCTCGGCGAGAACCGTTTCAAGGTCATTGCCTACCAAAACGCGGCACGCACGCTGGAAAACCTTCAGGAGGACCTCGGGCAATTGATTCAGCAAGAGCGTCTCGGCGAGATCCGTGGTTTCGGCCCGCACATCCAGGAAAAGGTGGTGGCGCTCTACAAGACCGGAAAACTGCGTTACTACGACGAGCTCAAAAAGTCGATCCCGGTCGGATTGATCGACCTTCTGCGGATCCCAAGCCTTGGCCCAAAAAAAGTCAGAATGCTCTGGACCGATCTGCAGGTGGAGTCGGTCGAAGACCTGAAGGATCGCTGTGAGAAAGGACTGGTCGCCAAGCTCGGCGGTTTCGGCGAAAAAACGCAGGAAAAAATCCTCGAAGGGATCGGCAACCTCGCGACGTACCGGGGGTATTTCTTTTGGATCGAGGCGTGGAACAGCGCGCAGCCGATCCTGGAGCTGCTGAAAAAAAGCCCGCTCGTTGACAAGGCCGAAGTGGGCGGCAGCGTCCGCCGGAAGAAGGAGGTGATCCGCGACATCGATTTGCTCTGCTCAACCGAAAAACCGGAGGCCGTGATGAAGCTCTTCATCGGATCGCCCGGCGTCCAGAAGGTGATCAACCACGGCGAGACCAAGTCGAGCGTGATGTTGGGCAGCGGCATTCAGTGCGACCTGCGCTGCGTCAATAAGGACCAGTACCCATTCGCGTTGACTTATTTCACCGGCAGCAAGGAACACAATATCGTCCTGCGCCAGCGGGCCATCGACCGGGGGTTGAAGTTGAACGAATACGGGCTTTTCCCCGTCAAGGGCGCACCTCAGAAGAGCCTCAAATGCAACGAGGAGGAGGAGCTTTACCGGAAGCTCGGCCTGCACTACATCGAGCCGGAGATGCGCGAGGATACCGGCGAGATCGCGGCCGCCGAAACCGGCGCCCTTCCCCATCTGGTCGCTTGGAAGGACATTCGGGGAACCTTCCACTGCCACACCACGGCCAGCGACGGGGCTGACACTCTCGAGGCGATGGGCGAAGCCGCGCGCAAGCTCGGCTGGGAATATCTCGGCATCGCGGATCACAGCAAGTCGTCGGTGATCGCCAACGGCCTTGATGAAAAACGGCTTCTTGCCCAAATCAAACAGATCGGCGAGCTGAACCAACGCTGGAAGGGCCAAAACTTCCGACTCTTCGCGGGCTCGGAAGTCGATGTCATGATCAACGGGAGCCTCGATTTTCCGGATGAAATCCTGGCGCAGCTCGAGTGTGTCGTCGCTTCGGTCCACAGCGGCCTGGGCGGGGACGAAGCGAAGAACACCGCGCGCGTGATCAAGGCGATCTCGAACCCCTGCGTGACCATCCTCGGCCATCCGACGGGCCGGCTGTTGCTCTCACGCGAAGGGATGAAGCTCGATATGAACGCCGTCCTTGAAGCCGCCGCAGAAACCAAAACCGTCGTGGAGCTGAACTGTACGCCGTCGCGCATGGACCTGGATTGGCGCCACTGGAAGAGCGCGACGCGGGCAGGCGTTCTTTGCGCCATCAATCCCGACGCCCATGCCACCGCGGAACTGGAGCAAGTCCGGATGGGCGTCGGCATCGCGCGCAAAGGCTGGCTGACGCCAGCGACGATCCTCAACACCCGGAAGCTCGCCGAGGTGGAGAAATTTCTCCGGGCACCCAAGAGCAAGAGAATCCTGGGAAAGCCATGATCGTCATCACCTGGATCTGCTTTCTCATCCTGCTTGCCGTCTTCTTCAACATCAGCTTCAACATATTTTATCTCCCCCGGCTGGCGCCGAAGCGCCCACCCGATGTCGGAACCGCGCCCTGGCCGCTGATCTCGATTTTGGTCCCGGCGCGAAACGAGGAACCCAATATCTGGCGTTGCGTCGATTCTCTTCTCAACCAGAATTACCCGAACTTCGAAGTCATCGTCCTGAATGACGGATCCACCGACCAGACGGCCGGAATCCTTCAGAAACTCAAGGCGCTTCACACGCGGGCCGGCCGGCTGAGGATCGTCGATGGAAGGCCGCTGCCCGCCGGCTGGATCGGAAAATGCTGGGCGTGCCATCAGCTTTCCGACGAGGCAAAAGGAGAATGGCTTTTATTTACGGATGCCGATACGAACCATCGGGCGGGAGCCCTTACGGCGGCCTTCCTGCTCGCCGAGGAGCGGCATGCCGATCTCGTCAGCCTTTGGCCGCACCAGGTCACAGATAGTGCCGGCGAAAGGCTCGTGGTGCCGCTCATCCAGCTGATCCTCGTCGGTTACTGCCCGCTCTGGCTGATCGACACGGTCCGCTCCCCGCGAATGGTCGCGGCCTGCGGTCAGTACATGCTCTGGAAGAAGGAATCCTATCGGAAGGCCGGCGGCCACGAAGCCGTGAAGTCGCATCTTGTCGAGGACGTTGGCCTTGCGGCCCGCGTGATGAAGGAAAACATGCGCTTGGTCAACGCTGATGCGACCGAAGCCGTTTCGACCCGGATGTACCGCAGCTTCCATGAGCTCTGGCTTGGCTTGACGAAAAATTTCTACACCGGCTTTGGCGGCCGGCCCCTGCCGTTTTTCGTCTTCTTGTTTTTCCAGACCCTCCCCCTCCTTCTGCCCTGGGTCATTCTCGGAATTTCGATCGCCCAATGGCAGCCTTCCGCCGGACACAACCCGGCCGAAAGTGGATTTCTATTCCTTCCTTTTCTACTCGATCACGCATTCCCGGTCCTGACCATCCTCCTGGGATTTCTCGTCCATGGCATTCCCGCGATGCGCTATCGGCAGGCGGGCATGAGCGCCCTGTTGTATCCTCTCTCCGAACTGCTTCTGCTTTTGATCGGCCTGAGCTCGTTTGTAAAAACCATCTCGCGCCAGGGCGTCGAGTGGAAGGGACGGAGGATCGCCCGGGATCCACAGGGCCAAAACCCGTGACGGATCGGCACTTTGTTAACGTTGCCCTATTTTGACCCTACCGCGTCCGGCGCGAAGCACCTGGCCGGCCAACAAGGTCGGCAGGAATGCCAGATGAGGACAATACCCATTTGTTTCTTGACTGAATGAAGGAAAAACTTAGTGATATCCACATGAAATACACTCTCCTTTTTGCCGCACTTTTCGCGTTTTCCCTGAACCTGCATGCCCAGAGCGATCCATCCAAAACCGAGGACGCGACGCCCGCTGATCCATCCGCAGCCCCAGCGGCTTCGGCACCTGCGGCCTCCGCCCCAAGCCAGACGATGGAAGCTCAGGACCAGAAAGGCGAAATCAAGGAAACGATCACCGCTGAAAAACCAAGCGCCGCCAAGGCCAAGACCGAAGCCAAGACGAGCTCCGAGGCGAAGCCCGCCAAAGCCATTGTCACCCAGGATCTGAAGGGCGAGATCGAGAGCATTGATGCCACGAACAAGACATTCGTCGTCGCGGGCAAGACCTTCAAGTTATGGAGCTCGGGCAAGATCTTCTTCAAGCGGAAAGTGAAATCGCTGTCCGACCTGAAAGTCGGCGACCGCGTCGCAGTCACCTACCGCGAAGCCAAGGACGGATCGCTCGAGGCTTCGAGAATCAACAAATAACTTCCAAGTTTCTAGTTCGTAGTTGTTTTAACGCCCTCACACTTCAAAGGTGCGGGGGCGTTT
>JAHFSZ010000053.1 GCA_023265515.1 Verrucomicrobiota bacterium | reverse complement strand
CTAGCTACCAGCTACTTCTTTTTCCCATTCCCCAGCAGTTTCGAGAGGCGGGATTTTTTGCGGGAGGCGGCGTTGCGGGAGATGATGTTTTTCTTGGCGGCGCGGTCGGCGATCGAAAAAACCATCTGAAGCTGTTCGTTGATTTTGGTCTTTTCGCCCGCTTTGACCAGTTCACGGAATTTTCTTTCGGCGCTGCTCAGGCTCGTGCGGATCATCTGGTTGACGCGATGGCGGCGCAGGCCGGTGCGCGCCTGTTTCTCCGCGGAACTTCTTTTCTTCGGTTTCTTGTCGCCGGTGCTTGTGTTTGCCATAAAATTTGGTTCACTCCTTGCTGGTCATTGTGGAATTGAACGCCTCTTTTCATAGGTTCCGTTGGTGAAGGCAATCAAATTTTTTATCGCCCTTCTGCTCCTGCCCGCCGCGGCCGGGATGGGTCGCGCCTTCTGGCATCTGGTTGCCGAATCCCACGCCCGTCACTGGTGGGGAATCGAATTCTTCTTTCCGTGGCTGGTGGGCGGCGCGATCCTCGGCTGCGGAGTCCTCTTTTTCTTCCCGGTGCCCGTCCGAACCTATGTGGCCGGTCACGAACTGACCCACGCGCTTTGGGCGAAGATGTGCGGGGGGAAGGTGAGGGCCATCCGCATCAAGGCCGACAGCGGATATATCATCAGCGACTGCGACAATTTCCTGGTGACGCTGGCGCCCTACATTTTTCCATTTTATGCGTGGCTGGCTTGGTGTTTCTTCGCCGCAGCGCAGCTTTTCTACCATGATCCTGCGATCCAAAAGGCCGGATGGGTCGTCATCGGCATGGCTCTCGCGTTTCATTTTTATTTTTTGGGACGGGTGATCTTCACGCGTCAGAGCGACTTTAAGAGCCAGGGCTATCTTTTTTCTTATGTGGTCATCCTCATCGGCAACGGCCTGTTGATCCTGGCCATCTTCCTTTTGCAGAAGTCCTCGGGCGCCGAGTGGAAGCGCGTTCTGTTCGATATCGGCCGGGCCTACCAGGAGAGTTTCTTCTGGGTCAAGGGATGGATTTCGAGGATATGACGGCTTGCAAATGCGGCTAAACTGTCCTTGAATGATCACTCGTTTGTGTCCATGAAATTGAGTCAAGCGCTAGCCCCCTCTCGCATCATCCCCGCGATGGCGGCCAAGAACCGTTGGGAGGCCATTGAGGAGCTTCTGAATGCCATGGTCGCTGACGGGGCCGTCCCGGTGGACAAGCGCCAGGAGGCGCTGGACGCCCTGCTGGCCCGGGAAAAATCGATCAGCACGGGAATTGGTTTCGGCATCGCGATCCCGCATGCGTCAACTCCGGCGACGAGGCAAGTGGCTCTGGCGGTCGGGCTTTCGCACGACGGCATCCAGTTTGACGCGCTCGATGGCAAGCCTGTCCACATCGTCGTTCTCTTCCTGGTCCCTTCGCCCCAGCACCAGGACCATCTCAAGACGCTGGCCACGATCTCGCGCCTGCTGAACCAGAAGGGATTTCGCAAAGAGCTTGAGAAGGCGAAAACCGCCGAAGAGATTTTCCAGGTGTTCACCTCGCGCGACAAATAACCGCTGGATGCCGCATGAAAACTTTTCAGGCGCTCCTCCTGGAAGAAAAAGCCGGCAAGCCGGTGGCATCGTTCCGGGAACTTCCGATCGATGCGCTTCCTGGGGGCAACGTGCTTGTGGCGGTCGACTGGTCGAGCCTCAATTACAAGGATGCACTCGCGGTTACCGGCCGCGGCAAGATTGTTCGGCAATATCCGATGGTGCCCGGCATCGACCTTGCCGGGACCGTCGAGGAATCCTCCTCGCCTGCGTTCAGGCGAGGCGACCAAGTCATTGTGACCGGCTGCGGTCTCGGTGAAGACGTCTGGGGAGGATACTCGCAAATGGCGCGCGTGAATGCCGAGTGGGTCGTGCCGCTGCCGAAGAGCCTGAGCTTGAAGCAGGCGATGGCGATCGGTACGGCAGGGTTCACGGCGATGCTTTGCGTCACTGCGCTGGAGGATCATGGCCTCAAGCCCGGCGACGGCGAAGTCGCGGTCACCGGGGCGGCCGGCGGCGTGGGAAGTGTTGCGGTGGCGCTGCTGGCCAAACTTGGTCATGAGGTCGCAGCGTCGACGGGAAGGGCCGAAACCCATGATTATCTTAGTTCGCTGGGCGCCCGCCGGATCCTGGACCGGCAGTTTTTTACGGCGCCGGCCGGCAAACCGCTCGGTTCACAGAGGTGGGCGGGTGCGGTCGACACGGTGGGCGGCCAGACGCTGGCCTCGCTGATCCGGTCGCTGTGCTATGGAAGGTCGGTGGCGGCGTGCGGGCTGGCCGGAGGAGCCGACCTGAACACGACGGTTTATCCGTTCATTTTGCGCGGTGTGAATCTGCTCGGAATCAATTCATCGCTTTGTCCGTATGAGCGGCGGCTCCGCGCATGGCAGAGACTCGCCTGTGACCTGCCGCTGGAATTGCTTGGCTCGATGACGCAGACGGGGGGACTCAGGGACATACCGAGACTGAGTGAAGAAATTCTGGCTGGCAGGATACGCGGGCGGATGGTGATCGACGTGAACCGTTGATACTCAACTCTGAAGGGCTTGTTTGAGCGCCGAACTCTCCATTCAAAAGGCCGTTGTCGTGGGCGCCGGGACGATGGGCGCGCAGATCGCCGCACTGCTCGCCAATGTCGGCATTCCTTCGGTCCTGCTCGACGTGGTTCCGTCCGCGCTGAGCGAAGAGGAAAAAAAGAAGAGGCTGACGTTGAAGGATCGGGAGGTCCGGAACCGAATCACGCAGTCGCAATGGGAACGCGCCCTCAAGCTTTCGCCTCCACCGCTTTTTGTCCCGGACAGTGCCGGCCTGGTGACTGTTGGCAATGTTGAGGACGATCTTGAGGAACTGGCTGATGCCGACTGGATCATTGAGGCTGTGGTCGAGCAGATCGATGTTAAAAGGCGGATCCATGCGAAAATTGCGAAGCATGCGCGAGACGATGCCATCGTTACCACCAATACCTCGGGCATTCCCATTGCCACGATTTCCGAAGCGATACCGGAGGAACGCAGGGCCCGATTCTTCGGAGCCCACTTTTTTAACCCGCCGCGCGTGATGCGCCTGCTGGAGCTGATCCAGGCCCCGCAGACCGAGGCGGATGTTTTCTTCGAGTTTGGGCGGTTTGCCGAAACAGTTCTGGGCAAGAGCACCGTCTTTTGCAAGGACACGCCTGGATTTATTTCCAATCGAATCGGGTATTTCGCCATTCAACACGCGGTTTGGCTGGCCTTCGAAGGGGGGCTCACGGTCGAGCAGGTTGATGCCATCACCGGACCAGCCCTCGGCAGACCCAGGAGCGCGACATTCCGGTTGAGCGACCTCATCGGAGTCGACCTGATGGCACAAATCGGCCGTGACCTTCTCGAAAGATTGCCGGCGGATAATCGAAACCATTTTTTCGACCAGCCTCCATTCGTGAAGGCGATGATCGAGCGCGGTTGGCTCGGCGAGAAGCGTGGACAGGGTTACTACAAACGCGTTCGCTCCGAAAAAGGGAGCGAGATCCAGGTGCTGGACCTGGCGAAACTCACCTATCGGCCGGCGCAGACCCCTTCATTCACGTCGTTGAAAGGCGGGATCCGCGCGCTTTGCGCGGCGGACGATGCGGTCGGCCGGTTTGCCTGGAAGCACCTGAGCGCCGTGCTTCGATACAGCGCCGACAAGCTGGAAGAGATTGCCGACGATGTGATGAGCATCGACCGTGTCCTTCGATTGGGCTTCAACTGGGAGATGGGGCCGTTTGAGATCTGGGACGCGCTCGGCGTGCCGGAGGCGGCGGCCCGGATGGGGAGGGAGGGAGATCCCATCCCGAAGGTGGTGGAACGCTTATTGGCATCGGGAAACAAATCTTTTTATCAACGGCGTGGAGCCAGGATCCACTTTTTCGGCTTTCCGAAAGGCGAGTATGAACCGGCCCCAGTTTTCCCCGCGGACATCAGCCTGAAGCTTCTGCGCGAGGACAACAAGGTCGTCCTGGGAAATGCAGGCGCGAGCCTGATCGATCTGGGTGACGGGGTGGCGTGCCTGGAATTTCACAGCAAGATGAACGCGCTCGGCGCCGAGCAGTTGGAGATCATCGAGAAGGCGAAGGAGGAGGTGAGGAGAAAATTCGACGGGCTGGTCGTGGGAAATCAGGGGAAGCATTTTTCCGCAGGCGTGAATTTGAACTTATTCGTGGAGCACATCCGCAACCAGGCCTGGGATAAGATCGACCATCTGCTTCATTCATTCCAGCAGGCGACGGGCGGCATTCGTGGATTTGAAAAACCGGTGGTGGTCGCGTGCCACGGCTACGCGCTCGGCGCCGGTTGCGAGATCATCCTGGGCGCGGACCAGGTGCTGGCTGCTGGGGAGACCTATATGGGCCTGCCCGAAGTGCGCGTCGGATTGATTCCGGGCGCGGGCGGGTGCAAGGAAATGCTGGTTCGCGCGCTCGAGTGGGCGCTTTCGGAACACGCGAAAGATCCATTTCCCTTCGTGAGCCGCGCATGGGAAATCATCCTGTCGGGAAGAGTCTCTAGCTCCGCTCAGGAGGCGATGCAGCTCGGGTATCTTCTCGGCCCGCCGCGGACGTTCGTCATCCTGAATCCCGACTGGCTGATCGGTGAATCGAAGGCGCAAGTCCTTGAATGCATCGGGCAGGGGTATCATCCATCCACGGAGCGCCGCCAGTTCCCGGCGCTGGGCGCGGAAGGGGTGGCGAGATTCAAGGAACGGATCGAACGCTTGCAATCGGAGGGCCGGATGAGCGGATACGATGCGTCGGTCGCAGCGGAACTGGCTTGGGTATTCTGCGGCGGTGATCGGAAGTCCGGTGCCACAATCACCGAACAGGATGTTCTGGATCTGGAGCGCGAAGCGTTTTTGAGACTCTGCGGACAGCCGAAGACGCTCGAACGAATTGAGTATATGCTGGAAACCGGCAAGCCCCTGAAGAACTAGAGAATCGCGTTTTTTGGGGACAAACCGGGCATATTCAGCGAAACTGAAGAGGAGCAGCGGAGCCATCAGCCATGAAACTCAGCTACGATCAAGGAGTCTCCAATGTGCCGTTGATCGGCAAGACGATCGGCGACCTGCTGGATGAAGTTGCCTTGGAGCATGCGGCCAGCGAGGCGCTGGTTTCGGTTTTTGAAAATAAGCGTTTCACCTATGCCCAATTTCTCGACGCCGTGAATGGCTGCGGCCGCGCGCTGATGGCGCTCGGCGTGAACAAGGGCGACCGCGTCGGCATCTGGTCGACCAATTGCGCCGCGTGGGCGATTCTTCAATTCGCGACAGCCAAGACGGGCGCGATCCTGGTCAACATCAACCCGGCGTATCGCCTGCACGAGCTGGAATTCACGCTCCAGCAGTCCGAGTGCAACGTTTTGATCCTTGGAGAGGGTTTCAAGGACGCTGACTACATGGGAATGATCCGCGAGATGATCCCGGAGCTGGCTGGAGCCAACACGCGCTCCGATTTGAAATCCCGTAAGTTTCCGCACTTGCGTCGTATCGTTTCGCTTTCGGACAAAAAACAACCCGGGATGATTCCATTCGCCGCATTCGAGGCAATGGGCCGGGACATTTCAGCGGATAGGCTTGCCGAGCGTCAGGCCACGCTGGACTTCGACGACGTGATCAATCTCCAGTACACATCCGGGACGACGGGCTTTCCCAAGGGTGCGATGCTGACGCACCAGGGAATTCTGAACAACGGATTTTGGGTGGGCGCGCGGATGCGGCTCACGCATCTCGACCGGCTCTGCATCCCGGTCCCGTTCTACCACTGTTTCGGGATGGTCCTCGGCAACCTGGCATGTGTCACGCACGGCGCAACAATGGTTCTGCCGGCGCCTCACTTCAGTCCGCTGGCCACCCTCCAGGCGGTGGCCTCCGAGCGCTGCACGGCGCTTCATGGAGTGCCGACCATGTTCGTGGCCGAGCTGAACCATCCGGAATTCAAGTCTTTCGACTGCTCGTCGCTTCGGACCGGGATCATGGCCGGGGCCCCGTGCCCGGTCGAGGTGATGAAGCGCGTCATCGACGAAATGCATTGCAGGGAAATCACGATTGCCTGCGGCATGACGGAGACATCGCCGGTCTGCAACCAGACTGAGCCGGATGACCCGATCGAAGTAAGAGTCGGCACGATTGGAAAGGTGATGCCGCACCAGGAACAGAAGATCATCAGTTCGGACGACGGACGAATCCTGCCGCGCGGTGAGCAAGGCGAGCTTTGTTACCGCGGCTACCAGGTGATGCGCGGCTACTACAACAACCCGGAAGCAACGCGCCAGACGATCGACGAGGCGGGGTGGCTTCACAGCGGCGACCTGGCGGTGATGGACGAGCGGGGTTACGTCCGGATCACCGGACGGCTGAAGGACATGATCTGCCGGGGCGGGGAGAAGATTTTCCCGCGCGAGGTCGAGGAGTTCCTTTTTACTCATCCCAAAATCGCGGAGGCGTACGTGATCGGGGTGCCGGACCGGTATTATGGCGAGGAGGTGATGGCGTGGGTCCGGCTCAAGGAGGCGCAGTCGATGAGCGCCGAGGAGGTGAGAGCCTTTTGCAAGGGAAAGATCATGGATTACAAGATTCCCAAGCACATTAAATTTGTTTCCGAGTTTCCGACGACCGTGACGGGCAAGATCCAGAAATACAAGATGCGCGAGATCAGCGCGAAGGAGCTGGGAGTCGAACCGGTCAAAAAAACCGAGGCCGCCTGACCATGGCTTCCACGCCCGAGTATTTCAACTTTGCCGCCGACGTCATGGAGAAGTGGGCCCGCGATCTGCCGGACGTGACCGCGCTCTGGTGCGTCGATGAAAGCGGAAAACGCGAGCGAAAGATTTCCTTTCGTGAGATGGCGGTGCAATTGAACCGGGCCGCGAATTTTTTCCGAACCTGCGGCATCCATCCCGGCGACCGGGTCTTGGTGATGATGCCGCGTGTCCCGGAGTGGTGGACGGCGATGCTTGGTCTCGTGCGGCTGGGCGCGGTGCCGATCCCGTGCACGACGCTATTGACCGCCAAAGACATCGATTATCGCGCCATGACTGCGGAGGCGAAGGCGCTCATCACCGATTTGGATGGGGCGGCCAAGGTGCAGGCCGATACCGGCATCCGCAATCTGATTCTCGTGGGAGGCGAGCGGCCGGGATGGATCAGCTTTGATCAGGGCGTCCGCGATGCTCCACCCGTGTTTACGGGCGAGCCAACGCGCAGCGATGAGGCGGGGATCATTTACTTTACGAGCGCCACCACGGGCATGCCAAAGATGGTTTTGCACACACAGGCCAGCTATGGCCTTGGCCACCGGGTCACCGGAGAGCTTTGGCTCGACCTCAAGCCGGGTGACGTTTTTTGGAACCTCTCTGACACCGGCTGGGCGAAGGCGGCCTGGTCGAGCTTCTACGGCCCGTGGCAAATGGGCGCCTGCGTGTTTGCGGTGGATGTCCGAGGACGCTTTGACGCCGGGGCGACGCTCAAAATACTATCGAAGTATCCCATCACGGTCTGGTGCGCGCCCCCGACGGCGCTGCGGCTGATCGTGCGCGAAGATTTGCCGAACTTCCGTTTTTCAAAACTCCGCCATTGCGTGAGCGCGGGCGAGCCGCTGAATCCGGAGGTGATCGAAACCTGGCGCAAGGCCACGGGCCTGATGATTTACGAGGGTTACGGCCAGACCGAGACGGTTTGCCTCATCGGCAACTTTCGCAGTTCGGGCAAGAAAGTGCGGCCTGGATCCATGGGGCATCCATCGCCGGGCTTCGAAGTGGCCTTGCTCGACCACGGTCTGAAAGTCCTGCCCGATGGCGTCGAAGGGGAGATCGCCGTTCGGGTCGGACCGCACCGCCCCCTGGGGCTGTTTCGCGAATACTGGCGCAACCCGGCTGAAAATGACGCCCGGTTCCGGGGCGACTGGTACCTGACGGGCGACTGCGCGATGCGAGACAAGGAGGGCTACTATTGGTTCGTCGGCCGGGCCGACGACGTGATCAAAAGCTCCGGCTACCGGATTGGGCCTTTCGAGGTCGAGAGCGCGCTCGTCGAGCATCCGGCAGTCCTGGAATCGGCAGTCGTGGCCAAGCCCGATGAAACGCGAGGATCGATTGTGAAAGCATTCATCGTCCTGCGCAAAGGCGTCGAGCCAAGCGAAAAGTTGAAACTCGAACTTCAGGAGCACTGTAAAAAAGTCACGGCGCCATACAAGTATCCGAGGGAGATTGAGTTTCTGCCCGAGCTTCCGAAGACCATTTCCGGAAAAATACGCCGGGTTGATCTCCGTAAAAGAGCTTAACCGTTATACGGTCGGGCGGTACTTGCCGACAATTTCAGCCAAGCGCTCGGTGATCTGGCCCAACGAACAGACCTCGACCGTCTGGATCAACTGCTCGAAGACGTTGCCTCCCTCTTCGACGACACGCGCGAGCTCGTCAAGGGCGCGTTTGGACTTTTCCCTGTTCTTCTTTTTGAACTTCTCGAGCCGGTCGATCTGAAGCTGTTTGCGCCTGCGCGGAGTGCGGACCACGTGGACGTCGTGGGGCTTTTCCTCCGCATCGGCGTACCTGTTCAGGCCGATGATCGGCCGCACACCTCCGTAGATTTGTTGTTCGTACAAATGCGCGGCCGCCTGGATCTGACTTCGTTGATATCGCTGTTCAATCGCGGCGAGCACGCCGCCGAGCTGGTCGATCTGTCCAAATTCACCGAGGATCCCTTCTTCGACCGCCTTCTCGACGATCTTCATTCCGGGCGAGCCACTGAGAACATTCGTCATGAATCTGAACAGGCCGGTTTCTTCGAGGAGGATTGCCTGGGCCTGTGCGGCGAGCTGGACGTATTCTTCGCTGGGAGTCGTGAAAGGTTCGTCGGCGCTGTTGCTGTGGCAGGAATTGGTGGCGTTGATGCAGGCGAGCATCAGCTCAATGCTGGTGCGCGTGAGGTTGTTTTTGAAGAGATGGGCGATCAGCGAACGCCCGCTGGTCTGGGTGTGAAGCCGGAAGAGTTGGGCGCGCGGGCCGGCTCCAAACACGTCCCGCATGCCGATGGCCCACAGCTTTCGGCAGACACGGGCAAGCGCGAGGTATTCAAGGTCGAGGCCGCAGTCGAGAAAGAAGGAGAGCCGCGGGCCGAACTGGTTCACGTCGAGGCCGCGTCGGCGAAACAATTCCACGTAGGTGAAGCCGTTGGAGAGCGTGTAGGCCGCCTGCTGGACGGGGGTGGCTCCGGCCTCGGCGATATGATAGCCGCTGATTGAAATCGGGTACCAGCGCGGCATCTGCCGGGTCGTGTACTCGACCATGTCGGTGAGAAATTTCAGGGATGCTTCGAGCGGAAAAATGATTTCGTTCTGTGCCTGCACCTCCTTCAGGATGTCCGCCTGAATCGTTCCCCTCAAACCGCCGATGATCCCTTTTCCAAAGCGCTGCTTTGCCGCCGCCACGTACATCGCCAGGATGATGGGGGCGGGGGCGTTGATCGTCATCGAAACCGAAAAGAGCGGATCGTCCAGCGCGAACCCCGCATACAGCCGCTCCATGTCCTCGATCGTGTCGATCGCGACGCCGCCCTCGCCGATTTTTCCGAGGACGCCGCCGGCGTCGCTGTCCAATCCGTATAAAGTGGGCCCGTCGAAGGCGGTGCTGAGCCGTTTGGTGTTCTGATATCGGGTCAGGACATGAAAGCGGCGGTTGGTGTCCTCCGCGAGGCCGAGGCCCGCGAACAGACGGGTCGGTTCCTCGGCATGCTTCGATCCGGATTTTTCCAGGTACATTTCCGGGTAGGCCGCGTTGACGAACGGAAACCCGCCCGGCGGACCCTCGCCGAAGAGATAGCGCGCCATCTCGCCAGGATCGTCGGTCTGGGGCAGGGCGAGCCTGGGCAGTTTCAGGCCCGTAGGCGTGGTGATGCTGCCGGCGGCTGTCCGGAGCGATTCGAAGGTCTTCTGGACCTCCTTGCGGAAGTCCGGTTCCTGGCGCGCCCGACGGACCTGCTCTTCCACGAACCGGCGGTGGGCTTCTGCTTGGTTGGCGACGTCGGCGAGAATGCTCATATAAGTAAATAAACTTTTATTTCTTCATCAAAAACCGGAACAGGCGGTCCACACCCGGATCGCGGTGGTGCTTGGCGATGGTGGAAACTATTTCCGGCTTCTGGTCGCTCGCCTCCAGCCGCTGCTCGATTTCCAAGGAGGCTGTTTTCGCTCCTGCCAGATCGGATTTGTTAACGACGACGATGTCGGCCAGGTCGAGCATGGCGATCTTCTGCAGCTGGAGCCGGCTGCCGTAGTCCGGGCCCATCACCATCACGGTCTGGTCGACCCACTCCTTCTGGAAAGGCACCGCTTCCTGGCCGATGCCGACTGTTTCCACCAGAATCAAGTCGAACTCTCCACTGTGGCCGTGAGGTTTGACGTGCTTGAGGACCTGCAGGCAGCGATCGGTTCCCTGGGCGACCCCGCCCGGCTGGCCGCGGGATGCGAGGCTCCGCATGAAGACCCGGTTGTCCTGGGAATAGATCATCGAAGCGCGGTCGCCAAGTAGTGCGCCTCGGCCGACGATGCTCGGATCATGCGAAAGGATCGCAATCCGCGATTTTGGGAAAGCGTCCAGGTAACGGAGCACGATCTCGTCGATCAGCGTTGTCTTGCCCACGCCGCCCGGCCCGGTGAAGCCGATGGTGCGAGTATGTACTTTTGAGCTGGGATGCAGAATTTCCGAGCCACGGCCCCTCATGTCTTCCACCGCGGCCGTCAGGAGCGCGGCGATCTGGCGCTCGGAATGGAATCCGTCACGGATGGGGCCGAGCGCAAGCCTTTTTTGAGGTTTGCCGTAATGCTCCGCGATGAATTTCATAATTAGGTCGAGGGGGGTGCCCGCGAAAAAAATACGGTCAACGCCTCCTTTCTGCATGGCGGCGGCATCCGCCTTCGTGATGGTCCCGCCGCCGCCGCCAAAGACGCCGATGTGGCCCGAGCCGCTTTTGCGAAGAAGGTCGATGATTTCGGAGAAGAATTCGACGTGGCCTCCGTTGTAGCTTGAAATGCCGATGGCGCGCACGTCCTCCTGGATGGCGGCGCGCACGATGTCGCGCGCCGGCCGATGATAGCCGAGGTAGATGATTTCGATGCCGTGCCGGATCAGCTCGAGATTGATCGTATTGATGGCGCTGTCATGGCCGTCACAGATCGGGACAGCCGTCAAAATCCGGATTGGAGGATGCGGGTTTTTCATTTTCCCCAAATCATGACAATGGCCGTGGTCATGCTGCCGCCCATGTTGAAGGTCAGATGCCGCTCGATGCCCGGAATTTGCCGTGGCCCGGCCGCGCCGGTGAGCTGGGCGTAGGCTTCGGTAACCTGGCGCACGCCCGTGGCACCGACCGGATGCCCGTCGCCCATCAGGCCGCCCCCCGTGTTCACAGGCCGTGAAAAAGGGGCCTGCCGTGTGGTGAAGAGGGAGCGCGCGAATGGCAGGGCCGTGGCGCCGCTGTCCAGAAGGCCCGGGCCTCCTCCGGGTGGCGCGAACCGGAGGATCTCGTAAGCAACGATCTCCGAGATCGAAAAACAGTCATGGACCTCCGCCGCTTGAATGTCATCAGGCCCGAGGCCGGCCATTGCATAAGCCTGGTCGGCGGCCTTCCGGGCGAACGGAAAATCAGGGACATCCTTCTTGTCGAGTGGCAGATAGTCCGTGGTCTGGCCAAAACCGAGCAGGCGTATCGATGGATGGCCGCCCAGGGATTTTAAGAAACGATCTGAGCACATCACCAGGGCCGCGCCGCCATCGGTGATCTGAGAGCAATCGGTTTTTTTGAGCGGCGGAGCGACGAGCGCATTCTGCTCCGACACGGCGCAGGTTTCGACCGTCAACTCCGTATCCCGCATTTGCGCGAAGCGATTTTTCCGCGCATGGGCGTAGTTCTTCACCGCGACTTGGGAGAGCTGCCGGTCGGTCAGGGCGAATGTGTCCATGTAGATTTGGGCAATCCGGGCGAAAAGCTTTGGAAACATAAATTCGCCGTAGATCTTTTTTTCCGGTTCATAGTCGCCGGCCGCACCGAGAACATCGGAGCCCTCCGCCGGCGACATCGTTTTCTGTTGCTCGGCGCCCACGATCAGCACGACATCATGGAGACCCGCCATGATCTGCTGGGCCGCGACGAGCACGGCGGTGGCCCCGGAAGCGCAGGCTGCCTCGGTATGCAGGGTGGGAATGCCGCGCAGCCGCGGATCGACCTCCGTCAAAAATGAGCCGAGATGGAGCTGGCGGGTGAAGAGGCCGCTCGCAAAATTGCCGACGACGCCCGACTGGATCGCGGCCGGGTCGATTCCGGAGTCGGCGATGGCCGTCTGCGCCGCCTCCAGGATGACGTGACGGAGGGTCTTGCCTTCCTTCTTGAAGTTGCGTTTGAAGTCGGTGCGTCCGGCGCCGATGATGTGAACTGGTTCCGCCATTTCGCTCCCTTCGTAAAACGTAAACCAGTTGCGGAAGACAATCAATCCCGGTCTCCAGCGAACTCAACGTGACTTCGCGGACAATTTAAGTTACATTTGCCAGGAGGTTCTTTCTATGGGGAAACCCGCCGGCAGCGATCCTGACGCTTTCAAAAAACGGTGCGAGTCGATTCTTCGAGAAGAGGGGGATCTTCGCAAAGGCGGCGATCCCGCCGGGCACGAGCGCCAGAAAAAGCTTGGCCGGTTGGCGGTTCGCGAGCGGCTGGCCCGCCTGCTCGACGATCCGGAATCCTTTTTCGAACTTGAGCTCTGGGCAGGATTTCAAATGTATCCGGAATGGGGCGATGTTCCCGCCGCCGGCGTGGTGACGGGCATTGGGCGAGTGTCAGGCCGCAGCTGCATGATCATCGGCAATGACGCGACGGTGAAGGCGGGAGCGTTTTTTCCGCAGACCGCCAAAAAAGTCCTTCGCGCCCAACGAATTGCCTTCGAATGTTCTCTGCCGATCATCTACATGGTCGACTCATCAGGAATTTTTCTTCCCTTGCAGGACGAGGTTTTTCCGGATGAAGATGATTTTGGGCGAATTTTCCGAAACAATGCCGTTCTCTCAGCCGCCGGGATTCCCCAGTACGCGGCGATCATGGGCAACTGCGTTGCGGGCGGCGCCTATCTGCCGGTGCTCTGCGACAAGGTTTTGATGACTGAGGGGAGCGGCTTGTACCTGGCGGGACCGGCGCTGGTGAAGGCCGCCATCGGCCAGGTGGTTGATGCGGAGGACCTGGGAGGCGCGAAGATGCACGCGGAGGTGAGCGGGACGGTCGACTTTCACGAAAAAAACGACGAGACCTGCATCGAACGTCTCCGGTCTCTGATCGATCTTCTGCCCAAAAAAGAGCCCGCGCCGAAAGAGGCGAAAAAGGCGGCCGCCACCGCCAAGGATCCAAGGGAGCTTTACGGGTTGATCGGCCTGGACGGCCGCAGGGAGTATGATGCGCATGACCTTCTGGCGTGCATCGTGGACAAGGATTCCGTTCAGGAATACAAGGCGGAGTTTGGCCGGACGCTTCTGACCGCGTACGCGAAGATCGGCGGCCAATCGGTCGGCATCGTCGCGAATCAACGGGTCCGAACGCAGTCGAGGACCGAAGGCATCCAGATCGGCGGTGTCATCTATGCCGACAGCGCGGACAAAGCGGCGCGGTTTGTGATGGACTGCAATGAGACAGGCATCCCGATTGTTTTTTTCCAGGATGTGCAGGGCTTCATGGTGGGACGCGAGGCGGAGCAGTCGGGGATCATCCGCAGCGGTGCTAAACTGGTCAACGCGGTCAGCAATTGCGTCGTGCCCAAGATCACGGTCATTGTCGGAGGCTCATTTGGGGCGGGCAACTACGCGCTCTGCGGCAAGGCCTTCGATCCGAGGTTCATTTTTGCGTGGCCGAATGCCCGTTACGCCGTCATGGGAGCGGAGCAGGCCTCCGAAACCCTCTTCATGATCTTGCAACGGGCGCATCCTTTTGAGGCCAAGCACCAGGCGGGTGAATCGCCCGACGAACTCCGGCTGCGGGTGAGGGATAATTACGAGAAGCAGGCGGACATCCGCTACGGCGCCGCGCGGGGATGGGTCGACGCCATCATCCAGCCGCACCGGACGCGCGAGGTGTTGATCCAGGCGCTGGGCTGGGTGAAGCGTGAGCCGCCGCCGCACAAGTTTCACACGGGCGTGCTTCAGGTGTGATTTTTGAATTTTGAATGTTGAATTGTGAAAACGGCTGACATCGTTCGTATCGGCAACGCTCAGGCATTCTGGGGAGACAGTCCCGATGCGCCCGCGCGCCTGATGTCGCAGCAGCCGGACCTGGATTTTCTGACGCTTGATTATCTGGCGGAGGTGTCGCTTTCGATTCTTGCGCTCCAGCGCGAAAAGGACCCCGCGGCAGGGTATGCGCGGGATTTTATCGGCGTGCTGAAATCGCTGGTGCCGTTCTGGAAGAAAGGATCCCGCGTCCGGGTCGTGTGCAACGCGGGTGGCTTGAATCCCGAAGGTTGCGCCCTGGCTTGCGTTGAGGCGCTCAAAGCGGCCGGTTGCGGACATTTGAAGGTTTTCGTGGTGTCGGGTGACGACGTCCTGCCGGTTCTCGGAAAGGACCCGGGCGCCGCGCTCTACCGGAACCTGGAGACAGGCGAGTCGATGGCCAGGATTGCCGGCCGCCTCGTCGCCGCGAACGCCTATCTCGGCGCGCGGCCGATCGCCGAAGCCCTGCAGTCGGGCGCGGACATTGTGGTGACAGGACGCGTTGCAGACCCGAGTCTCACCGTCGGACCCTGCGTGGCGCATTTCGGCTGGACGTGGGAGGATTGGGACAAGCTGGCTTCGGCGACCGTCGCGGGCCATCTGATCGAGTGCGGCACTCAGGTCACCGGCGGAATCTTGACCGGCTGGATGGAACTGGGCGAAGTTGGGCAGATCGGTTTTCCATTTGTCGAGATGGAGGCCGGTGGCTCCTTCGTCATTACCAAACCGGACAATACGGGGGGCGAGGTGAGCTTAAGGACGGTCAAGGAGCAGTTGCTCTATGAAGTGGGCGACCCGGACCGGTATCTCAGCCCCGATGTAACGGTTTCTTTTTTGAATGTCTCTCTCAACCCGTTGGGTGAGGACCGGATCGCGGTTCGTGGTGCGCGGGGCCGGGCGCCCACCGACAGCTACAAGGTGAGCGCGG
>JAHFSZ010000083.1 GCA_023265515.1 Verrucomicrobiota bacterium | reverse complement strand
TTCTTCAGGTAGACGAGCAGGATTTCGATGTCGGCGGGCGTGATGCCGGAGATCCGGCTGGCCTGGCCGACCGTTTGGGGCCGTATCTTTTCAAATTTCTGCTGAGACTCTTTGCGCAGGGCGCGGAGCGATGCGTAGTCGAAGGCGTGTGGGATTTTTTTATTTTCCATCCGCTTGTGCCGATCAATCGACTCGTGCTGTTTTTGGATATATCCCTCGTATTTCACATCCATCTCGACCACATTGGCGACGTCGACCGGAAGTGACGACAGTGGCAAATCCTGCCATGTGGTTTCAGGCCGCTTCAGAAGCTTTTCCAAGGTGACTCCATCGATCCGGGTTCGGCTCAATTCCTCCTTGAGCTGGGTGATGAGCTGAGCTTTGTGTTGGTACCCTTTCCAGCGCTTATCCGAAACAAGCCCAAGCTCCCGGCCGAGTGGAGTTAACCGAAGATCCGCATTGTCCTGGCGGAGGTAGAGGCGATATTCGGCCCGGGAAGTAAACATTCGGTACGGCTCGTCAGCTCCCTTGGTGACAAGATCGTCCACCATGACCCCGATGTAGCTTTCCGAGCGTCCGAAGATCAAAGGTTCCTTACCTTGAATACGTCGGGAAGCATTGATGCCGGCGACGATTCCCTGGCCTGCGGCCTCTTCATACCCGGAAGTTCCATTGATTTGGCCTGCAAGAAAGAGGTTTTCAATCCGCTTACTTTCCAGCCAAGGATAGAGTTGGGTGGGGGGACTGCAGTCATATTCCACCGCATAGCCAGCACGCATAATTTCAGCCTTTTCCAGGCCTTGGATCGAGCGAATCAACTCGATCTGCACATCGAAAGGGAGGCTGGTTGAGACGCCATTGACGTAAAATTCTTCTGTATTCAGGCCTTCTGGCTCCAAGAAAACTTGATGGCTTTCCTTATCCGGAAATCTCACGATTTTATCTTCAATCGATGGGCAATAGCGCGGTCCAATTCCCTCGATAATTCCAGAGTACATCGGAGATTTATGGAGATTGGCGCGAATGATCTTCGCCGTCCGATCGGTCGTCCGCGTTAAATAACAGGGGACTTGGGCTAGGGGAGGGACCCAGCAAAGCTCCTCAGCCCCAAATTGTTCCACGTGGAACAAGGAGTCTTCGTCACCTCGAGCGTAACTCGGTTCGTTCAGGAAACTGAAAGGGGTGGGGGGGTAATCTCCCGGCTGGGATTCAAGACCGTCGAATTGGATCGAATGGCGATGGATCCGGGGTGGAGTCCCTGTCTTAAGGCGAACAAGCTCAAAACCCAACTCCTTGAGGCTAGTCGATAGACCATATGCTGCCTGTTCGCCTGCCCGACCTCCTTTTTGTTGATTCAAACCATAATGCATCAAGCCACGGAGGAAGGTTCCTGTAGTCAAAATGACGATTTTTCCGAGGTATCGGACCTCCATGGCGGTGTCGATTCCGGTGAGGATGCCATGATCCACCACAAGAGATGTGGCTTGAGCCTGCTTGAGATCCAGATTGGGAGTCCGTTCGCAGATTCCCTTCATATAGAACTGGTACGACTTTTTGTCGCACTGTGCTCGAGGAGCCCAAACGGCAGGACCCTTGCTTCGGTTGAGCATCCGGAATTGGATGCCCGCCGCATCCGTGGCTAAGCCCATCTGGCCGCCAAGGGCATCGATTTCCCGGACCAAATGACCTTTGCCAAGCCCGCCGATGGCCGGGTTGCACGACATTTTGCCCACGGTATCCAGATCCATGCTGGTCAGCAAAGTGGAGCAGCCAGTCCGGGCGGCGGCCAGTGCCGCTTCGATTCCGGCATGCCCGGCGCCGACCACGATCACATCATAGGCTTTGGGATAAACGAACATGAAGCCGATTCCCTACCACAGTTGGAGGGAGGGCGCAACCAAGCGAAGGAAAAAGGCGCTGAGAAGATGCTGAGGTTACTCGGCCTTGCGTCTGAGGAGCTCAAAATTCACGGCGGAAATTTGTCTGAGAAGCACTCGGACCCTCCGGTGGTTCTTGGTCATCTCCTGCGCTTCCCTTCGGATGCTTTTGCGCAGATAGCGGGTCACCGTTTTGCCGTCGACCTTGTCTGTCAGGTAAAACCCAGACTGGGTGGGGGACTTCACGACGGAGCCCATCAAAACATCGAGACTGGCGGAAATTTTTTTCTTCAGATCACGCTGGCGTTTCAAAAGTTTCTGTTGTGCTGACATGATTTTCCATCCTTTCTGACTTCTTGTATGAATCTTGTATAAAAGTACAGTTCAGCTTATATGAAAAAATCGAAAAGAAGTCAAGCCCCTAATCCAAAATAGGACAATGTCAGAATCGCCGCGTCGCCGAAGTGGAATGAGTAAGGCTTAGGCACCTTCCCAGACGGAAGGGTGGGCTCCAGTTGCGCCGGCCGGCGCTCTGTCCAAAAAAATCGACGGCGGACGAAGCCAGTCGATTTAAAATCCATCGCAACTCATTGACGGAGAAAAGATTGCTGAATCTTCAACTCATGGAAGAAGGAGCGGCATGAATGGGGTTCATGGGAAACCCATCGGGAGGCCGGAATGCGCGCGGTCTGGTGTCTAAATACCTGATTTCAAATTTGTTGCGCATGGATTTCTGCTTCCAATCTGAAGTCGGAAACCTCAAATTTCAATTCACCATGCTGGACTCGATTTCAGTGTTCCTCGAACACTCGGCCGTGGCCCGGATCTTTCTGATCGTCGCCTTGGGCTATCTGCTGGGCGAGGTGAAGTTTCCCGGAAACTTCCGATTCGGTGTCGCCGCCGTGCTCTTCGTGGGCCTTGCGATGGGCGCCTGGCGGCCGTCTTTCACACTGCCCGAGGAGATCCAGACGATGGGCCTGGTGCTTTTTGTCTATTGTGTCGGGCTGCAGGCGGCCCCAGGATTTTTCCAGTGCCTGAAGAAGGACGGCCTGAAAATGAACCTTGCATTGCTGGCCGTCCTGCTGCTGGCATTCGCGGCCACATGGCTTTGCACCCGGTGGAGCGGACAACCCAAAGAAGTGATGACGGGCCTGTTTTGCGGCGCGCTGACCAACACACCGGCTCTCGGCGCCGCGACCGAATGGATCACTCGGAATGGGGCAGGGGCGGGAGCGGCCGGTTCCGCCGTGGTCGGTTACGGTGTCACCTATCCGTTTGCCGTTCTTGCCGTCCTGCTGCTCTTTCAGCTGAGGCTCTCTCGCGCACCCGCCACTGAGACCGCCGCTGCGCCGCTGAACCTTCTGCCGCGACCGCAGACGATCGAAGTCCAGACGCATGATCCGCACGGGGAATCGTGGCGGGCCGCCGCCGTGATGGACCGGACCGGGCTGGTGCTGACGCGCTGCCGGTTGCCGAGCGGCAAAACCCGGCTGGTCGATGACGACACCCCTCTGCCGCCGGGCACACTGGTGGTGGCTGTGGGCCCGGCCCGCCAGCTGGAGGCAGGTGTCAAGCTGCTCGGCCGTGTCGGACCCGAGCCTCTCGAGGCGAACCTCGCCGGGTTCGAGGTCCACCGCTACTTTGTTTCAAATCACCGGATCGCGGGCCGAGCACTCGGCGAGCTGGGCGCCGATCTGGAAAAGCTCGGCGCGGTGGTGAGCCGCGTCCGGCGGGGCGACGTCGACCTGACGGCGGACGACGATACCGTCCTTCACTTCGGCGACCGCGTCAAAGTTGTCTCGTACCGGCAAACCGAGGCCGCGGTTCGGAAATTTTTCGGCAACTCGCTCCAGGGCCTGAGCGAAACCGGCTACTTCAGTTTCGCCATTGGCATTCTCCTGGGTCTGGCCCTCGGAAAAATCCCATTTCCAGTGCCCGGACTCCAGGAACCCATACGGTTGGGGGCGGCCGGGGGCCCGCTGATCATGGCGCTGATCCTTGGCTCAAGGGGGCGGACCGGCCCGTTTATCTGGCAGCTGCCCTTCAGCACGAACCTGACGCTCCGGCATCTAGGCATCCTCTTTTTCCTGGCGGCGGCCGGTGTGAAGGCCGGCGCGGGCCTTTTGCAGACCTTGAAGACGAATGGAGTGTTCCTGATCGGCTTCGGCGTCGGGCTGACGGCGGTGTGCCATCTGGTATTTTGGTGGCTCCTGGCCCGTCAAAATCAGCGGCAGGTTTCGCAGATTTTCGGCGCCAGCTCGGCCCTCCAGACCCAACCTGCGGCGCTCAGTTTCGCCGCGGCGCGCGTTCCGCACGGCCCGCTGAACCTGGCTTATGCGACGGTCTATCCGCTGTCGATGATTCTGAAAGTGGTTCTCGCCCAACTTCTACTCATCACGTCCTGACCCGGTTGATGATTCCCCTCTCGACACCGGGGTGGAGGTTTTCTACGCTCCCGCCGTGCGTCAGTCCTCGATCCTCCACACCCTTGCATTTTTAATCTGCCTCGGCTTTCTTCGGATGAGCGCGTGCGCTGCCTCCGTTCCCACGATCGATGAAATGCTTTCCTACTTGAACATCGATCCAGCGGAACGCGCGGATATCCTCTCCGGCGAGATTGTGTCCCGCGAGGTCGGCGAGGGCTCCAAGAACGAGCTGGCCATTGGCATGGCGATGTTTGTTCCAGTGCCGCTCGATAAGATCGTCGGAGCCGTCAAGACGGAAACATTGCTCGGCAGGGACCCGGAAGTCCGCGCGTATGGAGAGATGTTTTTCACTGAAACAAGGGCCTCGCTTCCACCGAAGATCTACGGCCTGAAAGACGCGGATGAAGTCGACAACTTGCTGGATGCCGGGTCCGGCAGCCAGTTCAACCTGGACCATTCCGAAATCGATGCATTCCATCAGCTCCAGGCGAACGTTCGCGACCCATCCAAGCGGCCGGAGGAAGCGTCCAACCTCTATTGGCAGCTTGCCCGCAAGCGTTTCGAGGCCTACTTCAAGGGCGGCATTGCGGCCGTGGCGCCATACGACCGCGGTGACGGCGACCGGGCCAAACCGGGCGAGGAATTGACGCTGGCGCTGAAGGAATCGAAAATACTGGCGACATATTTTCCCGAACTGCAAAAGGCCCTCCTCGAATTTCCGCAGTCCCAGCCCGAAGGGATGGTTCATCGATTTTTCTGGATCAATCAGAAGATCGAGAACCGGCCGACCTTCATTCTCTCGCACCGGATCAAGTACATTCGTCCCGAAGGGGCGTTGCTGGCCGAGCGCCAGTACTACGCGGGCCACTCCTACAATTCCATGCAGATCCTGGCCGGGTGCATACCCATGCAGGGCGGGACGATCGTTTTCTACTCGAACCGGACGTTTACCGACCAGGTCGCCGGTTTCGCCAGCGGCATGAAGCATTCGATCGGCCGCGGCCGGATGCGCAATGAGATCGTGAAAGGCTTTAAGGAAATCCGCGCTGCCGCCGCGCGTTAACCCGGCAGAACCGCGGGCTGAAAACCCCTTCGGTTTCTTGCCCAAATCCGTGTCGGGATAGATTTTTTGGCGCTAGGCGGAGATGTTTCGTTCCGTTTGAAGGCGCAGCTGGCCGCATGCGGCGTTGATGTCTGTCCCCTTTTCAGT
>JAHFSZ010000052.1 GCA_023265515.1 Verrucomicrobiota bacterium | reverse complement strand
TTGCTTGCTTTCGCGGTTCGAATCGTCCCTGAAATTGACCCATTACCGGTCTATGACCGTCGACGGCGCTCGGAGAGCGCCGCTCCAAATAAGGACAACGCTCCCACTAACCGTCACTTGATTGTTCCAACTTGGATCCCGCCGTCCCGATAAACCCGAATCACCTCGTCGCGGAAAAATTCCCGGATTTTACCGCGCGTCTCCGGGTCCCAACCCATGTAACCGAACTGCTTTTCCAAAAGCTCGGCGCGGCCTGAGTCCGCCGCGATCACGCCGATGCCCCGTGCCTTCAACTGGGCCGCAATCTCTTCCGGACCCGTCGAAGTCCGCGCGATTTGAACCAGCTTCTTCTCGTCAAAGGGCCCATCGACCATGACAGGGTTTCTCCAAAATAAATTGCCGTCGAGGCCCGTCAGCAAAATCCGCGAATCCGGAAAATGGGCCGCCGCCCAGCGCGCCGCGCGCCATTCCGGCTGGAGACGGGCATGCAAGGCGTCCGCTCCACCCAGCCCGTAGTAAGCCAGCGGCGCGAAGATCTCCTGGTTCAGCGCCTGGGTGACGGCTCCAAGGTTCCAAACTGAAAGCAGGGCGAGAGCGGCCCAAAGCAATCGCCGAGTGGGCGGCCGGCTGACGCGCCAAGCCCATCCCGAAGCCGCGGCAAATGCGACCCAAGCCGGCATCAGGAACCTCGGCAACTGGCCCTGCAGCAACTCCAATACGAAACAGACCAGGCCGAACAACAACAGCGGACGCAGTTGCGCGCTGCGCTTCAGGGCCGCCAGCCAGAATGGCAGCATGAACAAGTACATCCACCCAATCCGGCTCTCGAACTCGATTCGCCCGCCGAACCAAAACCTGAAATCCGCGAAAGTCAGGTGCAGTGGGTAGAGCAGATATTGCCACCAGGGTTCTCCCGACAACCCGTAATGCGAAAGGAGCCGGTGAAAGCGCCCGGCCACAGCGCCGGCCGCGGGATCCCAGTATTGCGCAAGGAATGGGTAAACCGGATCGCCCGACCAGAAAACATTCCGAACTCCCCAGGGCAGGAACATCAACATGCAAAACAGGGTCATCCTGGCGATCGGGCGCAGCAAACTCCCGCCACGCCCGAAACATTCCGCGGCCGCGAGGGCCGGCAGGAGCGCCAATCCCTGCCATTTGGTGCAGAACGCGAGGCCGCACATGACGCCGATCCATCGGAATGTCGAATGTCGAATGTCGAATGCGGTGTCTCCGCCAAAGTAAAACAGGAGGGCCATGGCGGTGAAAAAAGCCAGACCGGCGTCGACGGCGCCGAGCACGCTGTTGCCGAAAAAGGTCGGTGTCGAGCCGAGCATCAAGGCCGAGAAAAAGGCGGCGGCGCGCCCAAGCCCGCGGTTCACCATGATCGCGACGGCAAGAAGCGTCATCGGGAATGCCAGAAAACAAAAGACTTTCGCGCCAGCCTCCTGTTCAAAGCCAAGCAGAAGCAGCGACGCATGCTGCCACATCATCACGAGATGCTGTTCGGAAAATTGAGGCAGTTTTTCGATGGCGCCATTCCGCCACCAGGAATGCACAACACCGAGGTGGTAGCGAACCGTGTCGCTGAAGAGCGGCGGAACCAGAGCGAACACGAGGCCCCAAACGGCGAGTCCGAAGAGGACCGCGGCTGCGGTTTTTTCGGACCTGCTGAGCCGCGGCCCGCGGCAAGCCTCCCGATAAGCGGAAAAAATTGGCCGAAAGGAGCGCCCCCCGCCCGCGATCAGCGCAAGCCAGAGGATCAGATTTTTTTCGAAGCTCAAGCCGACGCTCATGCCCCAGAGCATGGCGGTGACGGACACGATCCAAAGGCCGACGCCGAAGCTCGAGAGCAGCCGGACGCAGGCGGCTGAGCGAGGATGGTTCTGCCAACCCGACGCGGTGCCCTCGGCCCACGTCCAGCCGATCGATTGACAGAGAACAAGAAGCAACAGCGCCGACAAAAGGGAAGACAGAAGGGAGAAGAAAAACATATCAGCCCCGGCATGACATGGGGACACGGCAGCGCGGGGACGCGGAAAGGTTCATGCAGGAATTCACAAGATGCGAAATCCGCGGTTATTGGCGCGCACCACCTTGCATGTCCACGGGATCGAGCGAGGAATGGCCTTGCGTACCGCGCGGAGAATTTTGGGAACATCTCCCCTGGTTACAATACAGATCGTCGAGCCCGAACCGCTCAGCCAGCCTCCGAGCGCGCCGGCCGAGCGCGCCGCCTTGAGCACCGGATAGAGCGGGCGGATCAAACTGGCGCGGTAGGGCTGGTGCAGCCGGTCATCGACTCCGCACCAGAGCAGTTCGTACCGCTTGGAGACCAGGGCGGCCGTCAGAAGGCAGGCCCGGCCCAGATTGTGCGCCGCGTCGGCGCGCGAGTAGACACGGGGAAGAATCTTCCGGGCTTTTTCCGTCTCGAGCTTCGCTTCGGGGATGATCAATAAAAACTTCAGCGACGGGTCGACGCGAAACCGGACATGCAGGACCCGCGTCTTTCCATCCAGCGCCGAAACCGCGAATCCTCCGAACACCGCGGGCGCGGCGTTGTCCGGATGGCCTTCAAGCTTTGTCACCAGGGAAAGAAGCTCCTCACCATCCAGCGGCGAGCCGCAAAGCCGGTTGAGTCCGGCGACAATCCCGAGCCGGACCGTCACACTGCTGCCCAGGCCGCGCGCCACCGGCACATCGCCGTCCACTTCGAACGAAAAGCCGATTGGCTTGCGACCCGCTCTTTGAAAGAACGCGGAAGCGGCCGATTGCATCATTCGGAGCGCGCGCTTCGACGCGCCCTGCCATTCCATGCCACGCCCGCCCGTGCATCGGATACGGCAGCGGTTCGAAATGCCAAGTGCGAGGCCAAGTGCGTCGAGGCCCGTGCCGAGGTTTGCCGTCGTGCCTGGAACCTCGACCGTCACCTGGCGAGTTCTTGGAGTTGAGCGTTTCATGGCCTGCCGGATTCTGTCAGAAATGCGGAACAAGAAATTAGGGATGATCCACCGGGGGGAGTTTTTTCCATAATCGGGTTTCCCGCCAGACAAAAAAGAACGTCGCCAGCGAGACCGGGGTCCCCAGGACAAGCCAGCCTAGCAATAGCTCATTGATGAAGTGCCTGACCACCTTCCCGCCATGGATCCACTGGTCCAGCGAATAGAGGGTCATCCAGTTGACATGCGGATCCTTGGGAACCTTCAGCCGGAGGAGGAATGCCCCGATCTTGTACTCCAGCAGGTACTGGATGACGATGACGGGGAAGAAGACCAGGTGAAAGTTCACAGCGATGACCGCCGCGACGATGTTCATCCGGAAGAGCCAGGCCAATGCGATCGTCAGAACATTTTGGAGCGGAAAGGGGCTCATGCCGATGAAGATACCAAGGGCGAATCCGCCCGCCACCTCGACCGGCGTGGAATGGGCGCTCTTGAGTTTCGCCCATAGGATCTTGATTTTTTGCAACATACCCGTACGTTGAGGCATCGTAGGTAAAGATCTCTTCTTATTCCATATGAAAGATTCGCGATCACGGAAAACTCCGGGGGTTTTTCTCGTCGTCCTTCTTCTGGCGATCGGGGGCGTCGGGATGCTCAGCGCCGCCGAGACGCCTGCGAAATCCGCGAGCCCGGCAACCAATGCGGAAAGTCACGCCTATGCGAAGGCCCTGGGCGCCGCCTTTGCCGACATCAGCCAGAAAGTGAGCCCGGCGGTCGTTGTCATCAATATCTGGTACGCCGACGAGCCGCGCGATGAGGTTTCCGGCGAAGGCGGCGAAGGCGCGCCCTTCGAATTTTTCTTCCCGCAGCCGCGCGGCGGCGGGCCCCGCCAGCCGCAGGGAGGCGGCCGCGCCTTCGATTCCGCCCGCCCCGACAGCCAGGGTTCCGGCTTCATTGTCAGCGCGGAGGGCCATATTTACACCAACAACCACGTCATCGACAAAGCCGACCGGATTGAAGTGAAGCTGAAGGACGGAACCAGGATTCCCGCGCACGTCGTCGGGGTCGATCCGAACAGCGACGTCGCGGTCCTCAAAATCGACCCAAAATTGGTGAAAGGCGGCCTTGCCGTCGCCGAGCTCGGTGATTCGGACGCGTCGCGCGTCGGCGAATGGGCCATCGCCATCGGCGCACCCTTTGGCCTGGAATACAGTGTCACGGTCGGCGTGATCAGCGCCAAGGGCCGCACGGGTTTTTCCATGGATTCGTCCAAGCCCATTTACGAGGACTACATTCAAACGGACGCAACGATCAATCCCGGCAACAGCGGCGGTCCGCTGGTCGACATCGAAGGCCGCGTGATCGGCATCAACACCTTGATTCGCACACAGCCGGGGATCGGAGGCTTCTCCAACACCAACACCGGCTTCGCGATCCCCATCAACATGGCGCACCTGAACGCCCGGCAGATCATCACCCAGGGCCGCGTCATCCGCCCGTGGCTCGGCGTCAAGATCCAGAGCCTCGACCAGGTCAGCCCTGATGTGCGCGATCGGCTTGTCGGCGTGAAGAAGGGTGTCATGATCCAGGGGATCGATCCCGAAACACCAGCCTCCGCGTCCGACCTGAAGCCTTTCGATGTGGTGACGGAAATCGATGGCGTGAAAGTGGAAACAGCCAAGCAACTTCAGCAGGAGGTTCTCAAGAAAAAGGTCGGCCAGACCGTCAAGCTCGCGGTGGTCCGGAACGGCAAGGCGATTCCGATTGACTTGAAAACCGGCGAACTGCCGTCACAGGTGGTCCCCGTCTCGCACTTGGTCAAGAAGGACGAAGGCCAGCCAAACATCGGGTACGGATTCACCGTTCAGCCGCTCAGCGAACCGCTGGCAAGACGATTCAACCTTCCCCGTATCAACGGACTGGTGATTTCCAGTGTCGAGCCGGGAAGCCCGGCCGAAACCGCCGGCCTTTTGCCCGGGGATGTGATCACCGAAGTCGACTACAAGGCGATCCAGTCGATCAACGGCCTGAAAAAAGCCCTGAAGGAGGGCGATCTTGAGAGAGGGACGCTGATCCAGCTGGTTCGGCAGGGGACCAAAATCTTCACTGTCCTGAAAAAGAACAAGGACTCGGTCAGGAAAGCGGAAGACGGCGGCCCGAAGGCCGCTGAAAAGGAAACAACTCCCCCGTCGTCTGATTAGACTCGAACAAGGCTCCGCAGCAGTTTCAGATTCATCCGGTCGTTTTTACCCGCATCATCCTTTGGCGTCTCCAGGATCTTCGGGATCCGCCGAAAGAGCCGTTCATTCTGGATCACGCGGAACGCTTCGAGCCCGATCTTCCCCTTGCCGATGTGCTCATGACGATCAAGCCGGCTGCCAAGGCCTCCCTTCGAGTCGTTGAAATGAAACATCACGATCTGTTTGAGCCCGACAACGCGGTCGAATTCCTTTAAAATTTTTTCAGGATTGGAACTGAGGTCGTAGCCCGCGGCAAAGACGTGGCAGGTGTCAAAGCAGACGGCCAGCCGTTCGGGACATCCGACACGGTCGTGGAGTTCCGCCAGATGCTCGAACCGGCAGCCCAGGCTTGTCCCCTGCCCCGCCGTCGTCTCGAGGGCAATTCGAACCCGGGATTTTTTCGTCGCCGCAAGCACCATCTTCAAATGGGCGGCGATCAGACGGAGACCCGCCTTTTCCCCCATTCCCAAGTGACAGCCCGGATGCAGGACGACGAAGGGAATGCCGAGCATGTCGGCGCGCGATAACTCCTCGATGGTCGAGGCAAGAGATCGTTCCAGATGAGGCCCGGACACAGCACCGAGGTTGATCAAGTAACCGCTGTGTGAGCCAACCGGCATTTTTTTTGCGGCCAGCAGGGCCCGGAATTCCGCGGCCTGATCCTTGCCAAGCGGCTTACCCGACCACCGGAAGTTGTTCTTGGTAAAAATCTGAAGGGCGCCGCAGCCCACCGATTCGGCTCTCTCAAATGCCTTGGTCAGGCCGCCGGCCGTCGAGACGTGAGACCCCAGGTAGTCATGGACAGCCATCTGTCGACGCGGAGAAGGGGCGACGGGGGGACGCGGAGGAACAACTTTCGAGGACACAGTGGTCGGCATCTCCCCGCGTCTCCGTGTCACCGCGTCTCAGGAGGGGTCGCCGCCGGCACCGGCGTCTTCTTCACCACTGGCTTTGGCTTCACGGCGTTTGTGGCGGTCGCCGCAGGTTTCACGGCGGGCTTGGCCGGCGGGACCGGGACCGCCTGAGCCGTAACCGGCTTGGGCGCAGCGGCCTGCTCCGGGGCTTCCGGTTGGAGCGGAGGCTCATTGCTGCCGTCCCGGGCTTGAGGAGTGGGCGCTTGCCCCTTCGGCGAGTTCAGCAGTTCCCATCGTTGCAGAACGAAGATCGGGCACAACTCGTCGGAGGCCGGCTCATACCCGCGGTCGTGCATGAAAAACCCGTAAAAACGGTACTCGCGGCCGTTGTCCGCCGAGACGCGGCCCAGGCTTCGATGCGGGGCCTTGCACTGATCCTCGTTCAAGAGGATCCACTTTTCCGATCGGGAGGCTGCATCGGGATGCCGCATTTTTCCCCAATGCATGTAGTTGGGGTCGTAATCGCGCCGGGCGTACCACCACTCCGGCGTCGGCAGGTCCGCATCGGAGACGCCGCGCTCGCGGTCCCATGCGTTGGCTTTTTTCGAGAACCCGCCCCTCGAGCGCGCGGTCTCACACCCGACGAGGCCGAGAACGACCACAACCGTGAATAAATGTAAAAATACTTTTGTCTTCATCTTTGTGAATTTTGAATCGGAAATATTGAATTAAGAAGACCAGCCCGGGGCCCGGGTCACTTTCGGAAGACCCCCGGTCGAATAGTCGGTCTTGCCGACCGTCCCGATCATCGTCGTGCCCGTGTAGCGCTTCCATTCATGGCAAAACGACTCAGCCGAGTGGCATCCCCAGCTTTTCACGTGCGCCGACTCCAGGAAGGAACCCGCCTTGAACTGCGGCAGGTCCTTGTTGTGAAGAAAGGAATAGGAGCATCCGTCCACGCCGTTGCTGTAATCGAACATCCAGCAGTTCCGGTTTGAATGGCCGAAGTATTCGAGGTTGGCAATCTTGACCGAATCCCTCGGATAGGCGCCATTGATGTGGTCGATGACTTCCTGGCTCGGACCGAACCACTTCAGGTTCACACCGAGGGCCCGCGCCCGATTTTCAATCGACCGGACATGATCCTCGCCATCCTCCTTGCTGCGCCGCTCATAGCCCGGTTTGTAGATCAGCCAGGTCAGCACATCGCCGGCCTTGGTCTTGTTCTTGATCTGGTTCCAGCGGATCTCCCCCGCGCCGATGAAATTCAACCAGGTGTTGTCATGCGGGCGGCGTTTGTTTTTTTCCCAGGCTTTCAGCGCCGGACCGCCGCAGATGATCAGATACTCGGAGCCAGCCGGAACCGCGGGCTGGGCCGGCTCGACAGCCGCCGCCACGTCCTCGGGCCGGACATCCCCCGCTGGAACCGCCTCGTCAGCCGCGCGCTCTTCGGCAAACACCGGAAGCGCCAGAAAAATTACCGACAGCAGTGCAGTGATGATGTTCTTCATGGAGAATCGGACTTTGTTGTTACCTTTGTTTTTGCATTTTGTGCATCCAGCTTTTATTTTGGCCGCGGATGCAACCCCTCTTCGGCATCGAAACGGAGTACGGTATCACCGTGGAAGGCAAAGACAAGATTGATGTTGTCTCCGAATCGATCGCTTTGGTCCAGAGCTACACGCAGAAAGAGGCGGCGCTCAAGTGGGATTATTCCCTCGAGGATCCCTACCTGGACGCCAGGGGTTTCCGGGTCCAGGAGCTCCTTCAGGACAGCGATGAAGTGGAGGCATCGCTCTTGGACCAGCACACCCTCACCTGGCAGGAAATCAAGAGCGACCTGGTCCTCTCCAACGGCGCGCGATTCTACAATGACCACGCCCACCCGGAGTATTCAACGCCTGAATGCACCACGCTCGAAGAAATCGCCGCCCACGACGGGGCCGGCGAGCGGATTCTCTGGCTGAGCGCCCGGCGGCGCAACCAGCAGATTGCCCCGCTCTCGCTCCGGCTTTACAAGAACAACACCGATTTCCTTGGCCACAGCTACGGCTGCCACGACAATTACCTGGTCGCGCGCGACATCCCCTTTGGGAATCTTGCGGCCGGGATGATCCCCTTCCTCGTGACACGCCAGATCTACGCGGGCGCCGGCAAAATCGGCGTCGAAACCGAGAATCACCAGATGCTCGAGCGCGGCCGTTTTCAAATTTCACAGCGAAGCGATTTTTTTTGCGTGCTGATGAGCATCGACACCATGAGGCAAAGGCCGATCATCAATACGCGCGATGAGCCGCATGCCGATCCAGGCCGGTTCCGCCGATTCCATGTGATCGTCGGCGATGCCAACATGAATGACTATGCCACCGCTCTCAAAGTCGGAACCACCCAGCTCGCGCTCGAGTTGATCGAGAAAAACAGGCAGCCGGCGATCGCGCTCGCTGATCCGATCCACGCCATTCAGAGCGTCTCCCGCGATCCTGTCCACCGCTGGATCGTCTCGCTGGAAAACGGCAAAACCATTCCTGCTGTGGATCTGCAACGCCTCTATCTGGATGCCGCCCGCAAGCACCTCCAGCTCGACACTCCGGAACGCAGCCGATGGGTCGTCGAATGGGAAAAAATTCTGGACGATCTCGAATCCGATTACTGGAAATGCCTCGACCGGGTCGACTGGGTGGCCAAAAAGTACCTCCTTCAAACCATGGTTGAAAACGAAGGCATCGCCTGGGCGGACCCCTGGCTGCAGAGCCTCGACTTGGAATACCACAGTTTGGACCCTGGCCAGGGCCTGTATTATGCGCTGCAGCGACAGGGTCGGACGCGAAGCTGGACGACGCCTGAAAACGTCGAACGGGCCATCCTGGAGCCTCCTCGAAGCAGCCGCGCCTATTTCCGGGGCCGTTGCGTCCGTAAGTTTGGCGCCGAAATGTCATCGGTGCAGTGGGACGAAGTGGAATTTCTGCATAACAACAAAAAGTGCCGGATTGCGATGGAGGACTGGTTTGATCCGGACGATATTGCACGATATAATTCCCTTGTTGACAAGGCGACCACTCCGGAGAACTTATTAAGGGAGCTTGGGAACATTCGATGAAAGACCATTCCGTGAATTCGAACTGGCAACCGGAGGAGGGCCGCATGCCGGAGCGGAAGCAAAAACCACCCGGTCCTTCCCCGTTTCAACGCAAAGACGGCGATGATCCCGGCCCCTCCCATCCCAATGTGAACCGCCCCGATAACCGCGAACTTCTTGAGCGGATGCGGAAGGTCGACCCCAATCAATCCAAGCGATACCGCCAGCGGACCGGGCAGTAGCCTCGAATTTTCGAAGATCAAATGTCGAATGTCGACGCCCGAGGATCTCTCATGAAGAATCCCAAAGACGGCCTTATGAATGTTCAGGCTTTCCTGCAAATGGACACCCGCGGCGATTTTATCGATCTGCTCCGGAAAATCTCCCCGCAGTCGCTGAACGAAAACCTTCCGTCAAATCCCTCAGCGATGCCCGTGCCGACCCAGGCAACCACAATTCTCGCATTCAAGTACGAGGATGGCGTCATCGTCGCCGCCGACAGGCGGGCAACGGCTGGTAACTTCATCGTCCATGAGCACGCGGACAAGGTGATCGAAATCGACGAGCACTCGGTGCTCGCCCTCTCCGGAGTCCCCGCGGTCGCGTTCGAGATGGCGCACATCCTGGAGCATTCGTTCCGCTACTTCCGCCGCAGCCAGCTCCAGGAACTCAGCATCGAGGCCAAAGTCCGCGCGCTGGCCCAGCTGATCAAGAGCAACCTGCCCCTCATCATCCAAGGCATCGGCGTCGTCGTGCCGATCTTCGTAACCTACGACTTCAAGGGCCGGACTCCCGGCGGGAAGGTCTTCTTTTATGATGCACTCGGCGCGCAGTTTGAAGTCGCCGACTACTCCACCACCGGCTCAGGGTCGCTGGCCGTCCGCAGCCTGCTTTATTACGAGAACCGCTGGGGCGCCAAACCGCTGGTCGAGCGCGTGGAAAAGGAGGCCCTCATGCTGGCGGTCCGGTGCCTCGATTGCGCGGCGGAGGCCGACACGGCCACTGGCGGCGTCAATGCCCGCAAGCATGTCTATCCGATGATCAAATTGATCCGCAAGGACGGCATCACTCAGGTGCCTGACAGCACTCTCAAGGATATCAAATTGTGATTGAAGAACCGCACAGATGGCTCCAAGCCATCAATAACAGGCGCGAGTACATTGAGGACCAGCTCAAGGAAGGAAGCCCTGCGATCGCCATGGGCTGCGCGGATGGAATTCTGATGCTGAGCCTGGGGCTCGATCACCAGAAGATTTTTGAGATCTACGACCGGATCGGATTTTCGGCAATCGGCCATCCCGCCGACATTGAGAAGCTTCGCTCGCTCGCCATCGACATCTCGCATTACGAAGGGTTTCAGCGCTCGGCCGAGGACGTCACACTGCGCCGGCTCGTCAATTTCTCGATCAGCACCGCGCTCAAGAACGCCTTCGAACAGGTTTATGGATCCCCGTTCATCGTAAAGCTCCTCTTCGCGGAGCTCGGAAGAACTTCGCAGGACGACCAGATGTGCTCGATCAACTATGACGGGTCGTTCAACCGGCACGCCGATTCGCTCGACCAGAGGATCCATCGGTTCACATCGGTCGGCGGAACCAAATTATCCGAGAACAAGATGCGGACCTATTTCGAAAAGGAAATCAAGCGAACCGACCTGCCCTTGAGCGACGCCATCCAGCGGGCGGTTTTCTGCTGGCAGCTCGGCTTCTCCACGCCGGCCAACCCGGATAAATTCGAGCGGGATGACCTTCCCTCCCATCATGAGCTGAAGAAACGCCTGCGCGAGTCGTTGAAGACACGGCGGGTGGAGGCCGCCATGCTGAACCGGAACTCGGCCTCGGCCTCCTCCTTCCAGCGCCTCGACGAAAAAGTGATTCAGAAGGCGATGAAAAGTTTGGAGTAATGCGCCGCCGTCTCTGACCGCGTTCATTTCATTTCGCTGGCTTTCTCTTCTTCTTTCTTTTTGGCGCGATCCGTCTTAAATTGAAAACATGAACCGGATCGTCGGGGTCGAAACCGAATACGGCTGCCTCGTCAACCATGAGGAACGCGCCGGCGGGCCCGATGCATTTCCGATCCGGGTCAAGAACCACATCTTCCGGACCGAGGAGCTCGGCGTCATCGACCTGCACTACCGCGATTTCGAAGAGCCCCCCGGCAACGGCGGCTTTCTGCTCAACGGAGGGCGCGTCTATCTTGACATGGGGCATCTCGAGTACAGCTCGCCGGAATGCCGGAGCGTCCAGGACATCGTCCTCTATGACCGGGCCGGGGATTTCATGCTGCAAACTGCGCTCCAGCAGATGAATCTGAACCAGCGGATTTCCTTCCTGAAGAACAACATCGATCACCACACGGGCGCCACGTTTGGCTGCCATGAAAACTACCTGATGCGGCGGGACGCGAGTTTCACGCCGTCGATCGTGGCGGCGCTCCTCTCCTTCCTCGTCACCCGGCAGATCTATACCGGAACGGGGCGCGTCGGCTTTGCCCATCCATTTTCCATGGAGGACGCCCACCCAAAACGCAGCGTCCACTTCCAGATCAGCCAACGGGCCGACCATATCGTCAATGACATTTACCAATGGGTGCAATTCAACCGTGCCATCATCAACGCGCGCGACGAGCCGCTGGCCGATGGGCGTGAATACCGCCGCCTCCATCTTCTCCTGGGCGATTCGAACATGTCCGAATTTGCCATCATGCTGAAGTTCGGCACAACCGCGCTGATCCTCGATCTGCTGGAGATGGGCATCCACCCGAAGAAGGTCGCGCTGGCCGATGCGGTTTCAGGAATGCGGGAAATCTCCCACGATCCCACCCGGCGTTGGAGTGTGAAATTGGAATCCGGCGGGCACCAATCCGCGCTCGATATCCAGCGGGCGTTCTGCGAGCTCGCCGTAACCTCGCTGCGCGGGCGCGACGAGGAAACCGACCGGGTCCTTCAAAACTGGGTTTCCACGCTTGAAGCCCTCGCCAAACCACCCTACGAGCCGCTGATCGGCAAAGTCGACTGGATCACGAAGGAATGGCTCCTGATGCAGTTCATGAAATCGGAGAATCTGAACTGGAACGATCCGTGGCTCAAGAGCCTCGATCTCGAATACCACAATATCGATCCGGCGCGCGGCCTTTATTTTGCCATCGAAAGGTCCCCCAGCAGCTGGCGCTGGACGCGTGACGCCGACGTGGCGCGCGCCGTCCGCCACCCGCCGCAGGATACGCGCGCGGCCGGGCGCGGCCTGGCGATCTCGAAACTTCAGAAACGGATTTCAAGCTACATCATCAACTGGGATTCCATCACGCTGGAAAGCGGCAAGCCGATCTCGATGATGGATCCGCTTCAAACGTACATCTCTGAAATCCAGGAAGCGTTTTCTTCCGCTTCATGAACGAACTGCCGTATCTTGACGGATGTGACATATTGTCGCATTCTATTAAAAATTTTTAATTCTTCAGTTGCTGTTGCTGTATCCACATGGTAAATACATCATAGATACAGGTTTCGGGAGAGTCCGCAGGGATTGGGCCAGGCAGATAACGGAGACCTGGAGGCGCTTTCGAAGCCATGATTCCGGGAAAAACCATGGAATTTGATTGGATTGATCCATCGTTTGACATCAAGGAGAACATCCTTCCGCGGGAAATCGAGGAGTCGTTCGAGGATCCCTTCAACCTCCGGCTGGTCGGCAACGACGAAAATCCGGCGATCCGGTCGCGTTACTTCTGCCTGGGCAGGGCTTCCGGCGGCCGGGGCATCTTCAGCGTCTACAGGAGCGACGGCAAGAAAATACGGGTGATTTGCGCCCGGCCGATGACGCAAAATGAAAACTACTTCTACGAGCGAAAAATGGCGGAACAATTGTGACAAGATTTTCAAACAATCACTCGCGGAACACTCTGGCCGTCAGGGACTTAAACGCGGCTTTACCTTCCGCGGAAATGAAGGTAGCCTTTTCTCATGGAGAAAATCCAAAAGTGGTCGCAGATCTCTCCCTTCTCCGGCGAAAAACAGGAATCCGAATTCTGGCAGAAGCACGAGCTGGACGCCTCGCTGATGTCAGAGGGGCTGGTCGGCTCGGACCAATCGGAGTCGACCGCGGTTTCCATTCGTTTCGATCCGAGAATGCTGGCGCGCCTGAAACGCATCGCCCGCTCCCGCTACCTCAACTACCAAAGCATGATCAAGCAATGGCTCGCCGAACGCCTCGAGCAGGAGAATCGGAACAGCAATTCGTGAACGTGGGATTCAAAACTCCAGGTTCAAGGTTTAAGACGTCGCCTTTCCGGCACGAGGCCGGCTTCACTTTGGTGGAAATGTTGTTGGTGATGCTCCTGATCGTCATCATGGCCGGAGCGATGGTGGGCTCTGTCGGCTACATCAACCGGAAAGCCGCGAGCGCCAAGACGGAGGCTTTGCTGGCCAAAATCGCCGGCGCCCTGGAAGCTTACAACGCCGACTGGGGGGTTTATCCGCTCGCGTACAGCAATAACTGGTACGGGGTGGGCACCATACGAGGCGATGCTTACACCAATTTCAACTGCTACTTGCTCACGAACCTGGGGGGGCTCGGGGAGGGCATGAAGCGATATGTCACTTGGAACACCGACGATACCAACATCAATTACCTGTCAACTGCGCCTGTCCTGTGCATCGTGGATGGGTTCGGATCTCCCATCGGCTACTACCCCGACCTGACAAGCACCAACACCGTCAACAAAGGACAATTCCCGAATGGGCGCGTCAACTTTACGAGCTACGACCTTTGGTCGATCGGAGCCGATTTGAAATCGTCCGATGTCAACACCATGCAGGATGACCTAAAAAACTGGGACTGATGAAAAAAAATCGAAATTCCTTCACTCTGATCGAATTGCTGACGGTGGTGGCGATCATCTCGATTCTTGTCGGCCTGATCGTTCCGACCATCGCTTATGCCAGGACACAGACCTTGAAAACCCGGGCCCGCAGTGAAATCGACAGTCTCAGGATCGCGCTCCGCAGTTACTATCAGGAATATGGCTACTGGCCGATCCCCCCCGGCACCAACTGGGTGGATTTGAGCACGATGCTCAACGGCAACGTCCATCCTCAGACGGGTGTGGCCGCCGGCGCCGGTTCATGGGCGGCGACCAATAATTTTCGGGGGATCCGGTTCATGGAATTCAAGCAGGATTCGGTCACCTCCGGCGGTTCCTTCATCGATCCCTGGGGCACAAGCTACTGCGTGTTGATGGATCATGGCGGCGGAGCAGTCGGCCGGAGCGTCTGGACCGACGGCACACGCGAGGACAACCAGGTTACGAATCCCAACGGAGGCCAGATTCAAGCCCAGATCGCCATTTATTCGTACGGGCCCAACAAAGCCAACGGCAACGGAGCCGACAATACCGACGACGTGAAATCCTGGAGTAACTAGGATGAATTCAGAACTCAGAATTCAGAATTCAGAACTCAGAACTCGAAATCCGGAGATTCGCAGTTTCACCCTGATTGAGTTGATGGTCGTGATGGCGATCATCGCGCTCATGGCCGGGGCTCTCCTGCCGGCGCTTCGCTTCGCGCGCGATGCGACCAAGAAGCACGTGGCCCGGACGGACATGAGCAACCTGGGCACCGCCTTGAAGGCTTTTCACCTGGAGTACGGCTACTGGCCCCAGACCACCTCCTGGACTGAAATGGGCACGATGCTCAATGCCAACAACCATCCTTACACCGGCATGCCCGCGGCGGCGGGCTCGTGGGCCAGCAACAACAATGCAAGGGCAATCCAGTTCATGGAATTCAAGACGACCAACCAGATCGACGTCACCGGGGCGTTGCTCGATCCCTGGGGCTCGCCTTATATTGTTCTGAGCGATCACGGCGGCCCGGCACTGGGAAAGGCCGGATGGTCGGACACATTGCCGGAGGACGGGAAAGTGACCCTGCCGGGTGGCGGCACTGAAATCCAGGCGCAGGTGGCCATTTATTCGGTGGGAATCGACAAGACGGATAACAATGGCAATAACACCACGGAGGACGACCTCCCCTCATGGATGGAGTGAACATGACCGCCCGATCCCTCTTCAAAACTCCTTGCCCAAAACCCGGAAGGCAGGGATTCACGCTCATCGAGATGCTTTCGGTCGTGGCGATCATCGCCATCCTGGCCAGCATCCTTTACCCAGCCCTTCGACAGGCCCGTGACGCCCCGAAGAGGGCGCAGGCGCGGGCGGACATCCGGAGATTGGAATTGGCACTTCAGAATTATTATGCTGAATACGGCCAGTGGCCGGACACATCCGCCTGGCCAGCGACCGACAACGATTTCATCACCATGCTGAACGGGAACCGGCACCCATACACTGGCGCCTTCGCGGGCATTGGAAGCTACGCGTCCAACTATAACGGCCGCGTCGTCAGGTTCATGGAAATCGACAAGAAACAATCGACCTCCGACGGGCTGTTTGTCGACCCCTGGGGCATTCCTTACATCATTCTCATGGATAACGGGCAGAATTCGATCGGGTATTCCGCCGCCTACACGGGGTTGCCTGCCCCGGTTGGCGGCAACTGGCAGGATAATAACGGCGGACCC
>JAHFSZ010000004.1:14703-58998 GCA_023265515.1 Verrucomicrobiota bacterium | reverse complement strand
TATGCAGATCCTTTTCACCGAGGCCGCGCTCAAGATTTACAACAAGGCTCTGGAGCTGAATCGCCGCTATTTTCTGAAGCATTCCTACACCATCGGGAGCGACCAGGTTTTCCTTGCCTTCGTCGAGACCAAACACCCGCTATCCGAGGCTTTCATCGCGCATTTCGACCTGGATCATACGCAGGTGGTCAAGCGGATCTGCCAGGGTGTGCTGCCGCTCAGCACCGAGGCGGTTGAGCAAAATGCCCGCGCCTATTTTGAAGAGGTTCAGAAGCGCACACAGGTCCAGCATGCCAAGATCACGACGGAGTGGGACCTGTTTGTTTCGATCTTTGAAATGGTGACGTCGGTGACGGTTGTCTTCCTCCTGCGCGATGGGTTTCATTACAATGAAATCAAGGATTTTCTCTATTCCGAGGAGATCCAGAAGCTTGCCTCCGAATATCAGGTGGACGAGAGCGAAATCTTTCCTGCGCCTTCCGTCCCGCCGCCGCTTCCCGGCTCCGAGCGCAGGATCACGCTGGAGCGAAAGGAACGGCTGCTGTCGTCCCAGTCCGCGCCGGCGTCTTCGGCCAATGGCAGCATCCTGGCGAAATTTGGCCGGAACCTCACGCACCTTGCCGAAGTGCAGGAACTTCCGCCGGTCTATTTTCGCGACGATATGATCCAGGATATGATGGAGGTGCTTTGCCGGTCCCAGCAACGAAATGTGCTTCTCGTCGGCGAGCCGGGCATCGGCAAGGCAACGATCGTCCAGGGTCTGACCCGGCGCCTCCGCCAGCCGGACTGCCCCGAGAGACTCCAGGGCAGGGTGGTCCACCAGCTGAACATCGCCTCACTCCTGCCCGGAACCCGCTCGCGCGGGTCGTTCGAGGAGCGCGTCACGCAGCTGGTCGATGAAACGAGAGCACATCGCGAATATCTGGTTTACTTTGAAGAGTTCGGCCGTCTCTTCGACAACGTGGAGCAGGACGTGGCACTCCAGATTTTATTGCCCGCATTCGCGTCGGGTGATTTGCAGTGCATCGGCAACATGGTCCCCGAGGACTACCGAAAATATTTCGAGCAAAACCAGCAGGTCTCAAAATATTTTTCGGCCCTTCACGTCCAGCCGCCGACTCCCGAACAGGCGCTGGAAATCCTCGCCAAGATGGCTCCGCGGATGGAGCGCTACCATAAGGTGAAGATCACCCCCGACGCGATCAGCGCCGCTGTTGAGTTTTCCGAATCGTATATCAAGAACAAGGTCCTGCCCGGCAAGGCGGTGGCAACGCTGGACAACGCCGCGGCCCGCGTCTCGCTTGCCACGCACGTCGGCGACACGGTCCATCGCGAGGATGTCGCCGAGGTCGTTTCCCGCGAGGCCCAAGTCCCCGCGGCGCGCATCCTGGCGACGCGAATCCAGAGCATCAGCCAGCTGGAGGAGTTTCTCAAGTCGCGGATCATGGGCCAGGATCCGGTGGTCCGCGCGGTCGTCGACACGATTCAGGTCAACCGTTCAGGCCTTGGCCTGCGCGCACAACGGCCCGATGGCGTCTTTTTGCTGGTGGGGCCCACGGGTGTTGGCAAGACCGAGCTGGCCAAGTCCGTCTCCGAGGGGCTGACCAACAACGCAAACAAGCTCCTGCGCTTCGACATGTCGGAGTTCAGCGAAAAGCACACCGTCGCCAAACTGATCGGCTCGCCACCCGGCTACATCGGTCACGAGGAGGAGGGCCAGCTCACGAGCGGGGTCCGGGCCAACCCCGAGGCCGTGATTCTTTTTGATGAAATCGAAAAGGCGGATCCCGAAGTGTCACGCCTTTTCCTGCAGATCTTCGACGACGGCAGGCTGACCGACTCGCACGGCGTCACGGCCGATTTCAGCCAGACCATCATCTTTCTGACCTCGAATCTCGGCGTCAAGGACCTCGACACCCGACTGCTTACGGAGATGCAGGGTGGGGAACGGTTTGGCTATCTCAGGGAAACCCTGGATCGCGCCATTCGCGGCTATTTTTCACCGGAACTGATCAACCGGCTCGATGACATCCTTTTCCTCGATTTTCTCACTTCCGAAGTGATCAACAAGATCGCTGAAAAGCGCCTCTCGGAAGTGGCCCAGCGGGTGGCCGATCGCGGCATCGGCGTCGAGATCACGCAGGCGGCCTTCGATCTGATCGTCCGGCAGGGGTATAGCGCGGAATTCGGCGCCCGATACCTCAATCGTGCGATCGAAAACCTTCTCTTGAAACCGCTGGCAAAATTTTTGCTGGAGAATGAAGGTGGGCATGAGGTGAAAATTGACGTCAGCGACACCGACACGGAAATCATTCTCAAACCATAAGGGGCGACTGATGGAAACGCCCAAAATCCTGAAAACCGCCGCCTCCGTTGTCGTCGGTTTCATTATCGGCGCCCTCGTCATTCATCTCTGGTTCCAATCCGCAACGCGGACGAATCAGGATAACATGGCGCATGCCGTCAAAAAAAGCCCTCCATCCACCAAGGATTTCAAGCCGAGCAAGACACCCATCCTCAATCCGAACGACACCGAGATCCTCCAGAAAACCGATGAGGCGATCTCGAAGCTGGCAAAGGCCGTCACTCCAGCCGTCGTCAACGTCTTCACCAGCCGGACCATCACCGTCCCCAATCCACTGTCGAACGATCCGTTCTTCCAGCATTTCTTCCGCGGCCGGATGCGTCCGCAGTCGCACAAGTCGCAGTCGCTCGGCTCCGGTGTCTTTGTCACGCAGGACGGGTACATCGCCTCCGCGTACCACGTCGTCGAAGGCGCCGAGCAGATCCAGATTCTCATGAATGACGGCCGGATGTTCGAGGCCATGGTCGCCGGCAGCGAGCCACGAAGCGACGTGGTGGTTCTCAAGGTTGAAGGCAGGGATTTTGCGACTCTGCCGTTCGGCGACTCAGACGCGCTCCGCGTCGGGGATTTTGTGATGGCTGTCGGAAACCCCTTCGGCTTCGGGCACACGGTGACGCGCGGCATCGTCAGCGCCATCAACCGTTCCGGCGTTGGACTCAACCCGTATGAAGATTTCATCCAGACCGACGCGGCCATCAACATGGGCAACTCGGGCGGCGCGCTCGTCAATTCGCGTGGCGAGCTGGTGGGGATCAACTCGGCGATCATCTCCAAGACCGGCGGGTTTCACGGCATCGGCCTGGCGATCCCCAGCAACCTGATCAAGGATGCCCTGCCCAGCCTGATGAAGGGCGAGCGCGTTTCGCGCGGGTGGCTCGGCGTTTCGGTGATGCTGATGACACCGGACAGCAACCTTGCGCGCCAGGTCGGATATCATGGCGAGCACGGCCTGGTGGTGACGGGCATTGAAACGGGATCCCCTGCCGAAGCGGGGGGGCTGGAGCCTGCCGACGTCCTTCTGAAGATTGCCGGCAAGGAACTCAAGATACCCCGGGACCTGCGTATCGCCGTCATCTCACGGAAAGGGGGGGAAATCGTGGAGTTCGAGCTTTGGCGCAAGGGCAAAACCATGAAGCTCGATATCGCCCTTGGCGAGATGCCCTCCCTCAATGAAGGCTTGCCACGATAAGCGCCAGCGGGGGTTTAATGTATTTGTGTTTGAACTCAAACGTGACTAACCTTCGAATAGAATGACCCAAAGGATCCATTCGTTTCGTTTCCCGTACTTTTTCATCGGAATAGCGCTGGTGGTTGCAGTTCTTTATCGCAGCCCGCAGGGACGCGGCGTCCCAAGCGCAGGAGCCATCCCGGGCGATTCCGAGGATCGCCGCGCGGCCATTTCACTGGCATCCTCAGCGCTGCCGGCGGCCCGCTCACCGGTTGCCACGACACCCCCGGTTGTTTCGGCTCCTTCGGGTGCGTTGATTGGCGACCTGACCACGGTCAGTCTCCCGGCTGTCCGGAAGGCCGTGCCGGAAGGCTCCACGCCGGCATCGTCCGCAGCTCCGGAGGTTCCGGTGCCCGTGAAGGAAAAAATTTACCTTCCCGACTCATACACGCACGCGCTTCCGCCCACCCCGGAGGAGGTTCATCCCAAGTCCGTCTCTCCGCTGAAGGTGAAGATCGTTAGCCACGGCAACGAGAGCCTGAATCAGATCGCACTGACCTTCGATGACGGGCCGAACAACAAGTACACACCGCAGATCCTGGACATCCTGAGGCAGTACAACGTCAAGGGCACGTTCTTTGTCCTCGGCGAGCAGGTGAAGGAACATCCGGCCATGCTGCGCCGGATCGTCGAAGAAGGCCATGAGATCGGCAATCACACGTTCAGCCACCCCCAGCTCAATCATCTCAGCGACGAGAAGGTCCGGCAGGAGCTCGTCTCCACACAGGAGGAGATCCGAAAAGTTCTCGGCTACGTCCCGAAGCTCCTGCGGCCGCCGTACGGCGCCTACAGGAATGACACGCTTCTTCTCTTCGATGAGCTTGGCTTTCACGTGGTCCTTTGGTCGGTGGATACCAACGATTGGCAAAGGAAAAAGAGCGGCGACGCGATCGTTCGGACAGTGAGCCGGGACACCCGGAATGGCTCGATCATTCTTTTTCATGATCGCAAGGCGGAAACCGTACGTGTCCTGCCGCAGATCATCGAGGAGTTGAAGGGGCGCGGCTTGCAGCCCGTAACGATCTCTGAGTTGACGGGGCTGCCCGCCTACGACAACCCGACACCCATCGTTCAAGGCGGAGCGAAGGACGGACAGAGCGGCTCGTGAACCCGGCTTGACTCCATGAGGCTTCCTTCCGCGAGGCAGCGTGTCCGGCTTTACGACCAGCTTCGCGTTTATGTCGATTCGGGCACGCCCATTCAGGAGGCGCTCGGATCGCTTTCACAATCAGGCGGTCCCGCCGTTCGCGAGCTTTGCCAGCGGGCGCAGAATGGCATCATCGCGGGCCACACGTTTGCCAATGCCCTGACGATCGGAAAGCCCGTCCTGCCGAAGTTTGAGCAGGCGGTGCTCCATGCCTCGGAGATTTCCGGACGGCTTCCCATCGGCTGCACGATCCTGCGCGACACGCTGCGTCGTTTTTTGGATTTACGGCGCGAAGCCATCTGGGCATGCGCCTACCCGGCGTTCATCATCCATATCGCGGTCGTGGTCACGGCGCTTATGCCGGCCGTCATCGGTGCGATCCGGACGGAAGGCAGCCTGGATTGGGGGGCCTATGCCAGGCATGTGCTCCTGACGCTCCTGATTCTCCATGGTTTGTTTTGGGGCTGCTTCTTCGGGATTCGCCTGCTGAAGCAGCGGATCGGCTCGGCGATTCCCATCGAGCAATTCCTGCGAATGATCCCCGTCGGCGGCAAGACCTGGTGGTTGCTGGTCGTTTCAAGATTCGCCCAAGCCTACGATGGCATGCTCAACGCCGGGGCCAATGTGATCGATGCGCTGGAAGTGGCATCGCTGGCGTCCAACAGCGCCATGCTCCGCGAGCAGATCAAGGCGATCCTGCCGCACATCAAACAGGGCGAGCAAATTGGCCCGTGGCTTGAGGCCGGCCACGTGCTCGGCAAGCCGTGGGAGGAATTCTGGATTACCGGCGAAAAAAGCGGCCGGCAGGAGGAAATGCTCAACCAGATCGTCCGAGAGAGCGCGGAGCAGGCCGAGCAGGGCTTCGCGATCCTCAAGGCGGTGATCCCGAAGGCCATCTACATCACCGCTCTGGTCTACATTGCTTATAAGATCATCGCCGCGTACGCGGAATACGTGAAGGCCTGCATGGACATCATGAACAACAAGCTTTGAGCGCCACGGGAATCGCTTCCAAAAGTTTTTCTACTTTTATCCCCGTCAACACCGGATCTTCCGCCAGCCGGTCTGCTGCCAGACCATGGACGAAAACCCCCAGCTTTGCCGCTTCAGCCGGCGTCAGGCGCTGTCCGGCAAAGCCTGCGATCACGCCTGTCAGCACATCACCGCTGCCTCCGGATGCCAGGCCTGCGTTTCCCGTTGAATTGACCCAGAGATGGCCCGACGGTTCGGCGATCACGGTTCGTGCGCCTTTGAGCACAAGAACAACCTGTTGCTTCGAGGCGAACCCGGCGGCGGTTTTCAAACGGTCCCTTTGAACCCGTTGGGAATTCGAACCCAGCAGGCGGGCCATTTCACCCGGGTGCGGTGTCAGAATGGCGGGGACCTTGAGTCCGCGCAGGAGCGCCGGCTTGGCCGCCACCAGCGTCAGGGCGTCCGCGTCGAGAACGACCGGCGCCCGGGCCGCCCTCAGAAGCTGTTCAAGAAACGCCGAGGTGTGCCTGGCCCGGCCGAAGCCCGGACCGATGGCCAGAGAAGCCTTTTTCGCCAGCAGCGGCTCAATCGATTTCCACGACAGTTCGCCGAAATAGCCAAATCCGCCATCGTCGATCGGCGCCACCATCACCTGGCGGCATTGGGATGCGACCATCGGATAAATCGAACGCGGCACCGCCAGCGTCACCAGGCCCGCGCCGGCGGCGAGAGCCCCGTGGGCCGCGATCCATGCCGCACCGTGAAGCCCTTCGGATCCGGCCACGACCAGGACGTGTCCGTAGTCGCTTTTATACGAGCCGGGCTTTCGGGCCCGGACCAGCGGACGGATTTCCTCTTCCGTGAGGTATTCGGCCGCCGTCTTGATCCGCTCGATCCGGTCGGGCGAAAATCCAATGTCAGCCACGCGCAATTTTCCCACCTGATTGGCAGCGGACTGCTGAACCAGGCCCAGCTTGGGCAGGCCAAAGGTCACGGTCATGTCCGCCGTGACCGCCGCACCCATCGGCTTGCCCGTGTCGGCGTTGAGCCCACTCGGGATGTCGACCGCCAGCACGTGCAGAGCTGGATTCGCCCGCTTCGCACCGTTGAGCAACTCGATGACTCTCTTGAATTCGCCGCGGACCGGTCGTGAGAGGCCTGTGCCAAAGAGTCCGTCGATCACCAAATCGGCTTCGCCGATCCAATTTCTGATTTCTGATTTCTGATTTCGAACATTCGCGATTCGCACAAGGTAACCTGCGCGTTTGAGGAGATTTCCCGCGATGACGGCATCTGCGCCGTTGTTGCCGGTGCCGGCGAGAACCAGAACGCGGCCGCGCCGCCGAAGCATGGCTCGCGCGGCGTCTGCGACAGCCCGCCCCGCGAGGCGCATGAGCGTCTTCTGAGGAACCTTGTCGAGCTGGATCGTCTGCCGGTCCAGCTCCTGCATCTGCCTGGCTGTTACCAGCTTCATGCAGCTCTTATAACGCATCAAAGAAAAAAAGCCCCACACATTTTTAAAATGTGTGTGGCGGCTTCTACGGGCTGGGGCGGCCGTCCTGCTGGTCTTTTTCTTTGCGATCTTGGATCGCCTTTTTCCGGCGGTCCGCCATTTTTTGAAGCCGCGCCTTCTGAGCCTCGGGAGAGAGCTGGTCGAACTTTTTCAAACGCTCCTCCAGCGCCGCGCGTTGCTCGGGCGGCGTGCTTTCGGCGCGCTGGTGCATCCGCGTGAGAATCCGCCGGTGCTCGGGCGACAGGTCGTCCCAGATGGCATCATACTGCGATTCAACGCGCTTCTGAAGTTGCGGAGAAGGTTCGGCCAGCGGTCCCTGGCTGGTATCACGGTTTCGCATCCTGGTTTTCTTGTGGATGATCTCCCGCTGCTGTTCGGGCGGCAACTGCTGAAACTGGTCGATTTTCTTTTGGAGATCCGCCTTCTGTTCCGGTGTCGCATTTTTCAGCTTCTTCTGAAGCTGGCGGAGATTTTCCTGCTGCTCGGGCGAAAGCTCCTTCCAGAGTTTGAGATGTTTCTGGATGCGCGCCTTCTCTTCCGGGGAGAGCTCCTGGAATTTCGCGCGCTTTTCGCGAAGCTTCTGTTGCTCCTCAGGCGTGAGCTCATCGAAGTTTTTCTGGTGGGCGCCGATTTCGGCGCGTCTCGGCGCCGCGTTGGTGTCCGGTTGCGCCAGGCAGTGGAAACTCGATGCGAGTAAAAAGGCGGCCATAACGGCGCCATGTCGAATTTTGAATTTTGAATTTTGAATGCTCACTCCACGATCTCGTCAAAATCCTCGTCCGGCTCATCGTACGAGGCAAGTTGGGCCATGTTCTGAATCACTTCCAGATTCTGGTAGAGCTCGAGGTTGGCGGCGATTTCGCGGTCGGCCTCGTGCTGTCGGATCAGAGCCCGGCCGCCGATGGCCAGGGCGGCGACGGCGCATGCGAAGCCGGCGGTTGGAAGAGCATAACGCACAAGCCAACCCGTATGGCGCGAGAAGAAACCGCGAAAAGACATCCCCTCGCGCGTCCTTGTGGTTTCATCGCGCGCCTTCGCGGCTTCATCGCGCGCAATCCGAGCCCAGAAGCGCGCGCGTGACTGCGGGTGCGGCTCCACATCGGGAAATGCGTCAAGCGCCTTCCAAAGCGGATCGTTCTTGTCCAATTCAGGTTCGTTCATGTTCTGTCACCCACTGCTTCAACTTCTCGCGGAGTATTTTCTTGGCCCGATAGAGGCGCGACTTTACCGCGTCAATCGAACAGCCCATGATCTGGGCGATCTCTTCGTAACTTTTTTCCTCCCATTTCGCCAAAATCACCATGGCCCGCTCCTCTTCGCTGAGCGAGGCAACCGCCGCCCGCACGATCGCGGCCATTTCCGCCTTCCTCGATGACTCCCCCGGATCGAGGGTCCGCATGTCTTTCAACTCTCGCGGAACCGGTTGCGCGGCCATCGCCTCGATCGAGTCGTGACTCCGGTAGGAGCGCGATCGCCGCTCGTTCAGGCAAAGATTCACCGCAATCTGAAACATCCACGTCGAAAACTTGCTCCGAACCTCGTACCGCTCGCGCGCCTTGTAAATCCTCAAAAAGGTCTCCTGCATCAAATCCTGCGCGGCATTGTAGTCCTGCAGATAGCGGTAAATCACGTTGAGGACCGGCCTTTCGTATCGGTCCATCAGGGTATTGAAGGCCGCCCGGTCCCCATGCTTGACCAGGAGCATCAATTCCTCGTCCGTGGGCGTGACCATCACCTCTTGTCATCATAAAAATCAAACCCGTCAAGGCGGCAGAAGTGGCAGGCGGCGCAGCGTTAAGCGGATAGCGGATAGCGTGCAGGGACGGCCTTTTTTCCGTTTTTATCCACGCTGGACACGCTCACTATTCGGTTGCGCGACTCGGTGTGGCTTGCCATATTGCGTATTCTCTCAGGCAGGAACTCATGCAGCAAATCGGCATCGCAATAGCGGGTTTTGGGACGGTGGGGCAGGGTGTCTACAAGCACCTGCTGCAGAACCGCGCCCTGCTCCAGCAACGGCTTGGCATCCGTTTTGCCGTCCACGGGATCGCCGTTCGCAATCTCCGCAGGAAACGGCTGGTCAAGGTCCCGCGGGCTCTGCTGACCCGGGACTGGAAGTCTCTGGTCGAGGACCCGCGCGTCAGCATCGTTGTCGAGCTTTTCGGCGGTTGCAACGAGGCGAGGAGGCTGATCCTGGCGGCTCTTCGAAAAGGCAAGTCGGTCGTGACGGCCAACAAGGCGTTACTGGCCGAGCATGGCGAGGAGATTTTCGAGGTCACCGCACGCTACCGCGCGAAGATTTATTTTGAGGCGAGCGTTGCCGGCGGTGTGCCGATCATCAAGGCGTTGCGCGAAGGCTTGATCGTCAACCGATTCCAAATGATCTACGGCATCCTCAATGGAACCTGCAACTACATCCTCTCGAAGATGTCACGCGACGGGACTTCTTTCGCGAAGGCCTTGGCAGCGGCCCAGAGGGACGGTTACGCGGAGGCGAACCCCGCGCTCGACATTGACGGCATCGATGCGGGGCACAAGGTGGCGATTCTCGCGTCGCTCAGCAACGGCTTTCTGATGCCATTCTCCAAGGTTCATATCGAGGGCATCCGATCGATCACACCGCTCGACATTCGATTCGCGCGCTTGCTCGGCTACGAAATCAAGTTGCTCGGCATCATCCGCGCCGAGAACGGCATCGAAGCGCGCGTCCATCCCGTACTCATCCCGCGCTCGCACATCTTGGCCGCCGTCGACGGGGTCTACAACGCGATCGTAGTGCGCGGCGATGTTGTCGGTGATGCGATGTTTTATGGACGAGGCGCGGGAGCGGATGCGACTGCCAGCGCCGTGATCGCGGACATCTCCGAAGCAGGCCTCGACCGGCTCTATAGCACGGAGATGCGACCGTTGCTCGGACCCCGCGGCCGCGGGGCCGCAAAAATCAAATCGATCGATGACGTGGTCTCGCGCTACTATCTGCGGCTGTCGGTGGTCGACCGCCCGGGAGTGCTCGCGGGCATCGCCTCCGTCCTGGCGCGGGCGCACATCGGGATCAGTTCGGTGATCCAACCGGAGGGCCACGAAGGCAAGGTGGTTCCGCTGATTCTGATGATCCACGACGCGAAGTATCGTGATATGCGCCGGGCGCTTCAGCAGATCGTCAAATTGCCGACGATCCGGGGCCGGCCGATGCTGGTGCGGGTTGAGTCTTTCGACGTCGCTCCCTTCGATGGCGGTCAGGATCTCCGGCCGGGCGGGGATGTTTCATGATTTGGAAAGGCGTCATCGAAGCGTATCGCCCGTTTCTGCCCGTCACGCCCACGACCCCCGTCGTGACACTGCTTGAGGGAAATACGCCCCTGATTTTTTCGCCCCGGTTGAGCGCCAAGGTTGGCCGAGACTGCAAAGTTCATATCAAGTATGAGGGGCTCAACCCGACAGGCTCCTTCAAGGACCGCGGCATGACGGTGGCGCTATCGCTCGCCGTCGAGCGGGGCGCCCGGCACGTGATCTGCGCCTCAACGGGCAACACGAGCGCATCGGCCGCGGCCTATGCCGCACGGGCCGGCATCCGGTGCGTCGTGCTCCTGCCTTTCGGCAAGGTCTCGAAAGGCAAGCTGGCGCAGGCGCTGATGTACGGCGCCAAATGCGTAACCGTCGAAGGTAACTTCGATGACGCGCTCCGACTTGTTCGCGAAATCGGAAAGGATAAGACCTTCGCGATCATGAATTCCATTAACCCGGACAGGATCGAAGGCCAGAAAACGGCCGCATTCGAAATCATCGAGACTCTTGGTGAGGCGCCGGACTTTCATTTTCTTCCGGTTGGCAACGCCGGGAACATCACGGCCTGCTGGAGAGGTTACTGCGAATGGCATGCCGCGGGCCGCTCGAAAAAGCGGCCGCGCATGGTCGGCTTCGAGGCCGCCGGCGCCGCTCCAATCGTCCACGACGCCGTCGTGGAAAAACCCTCCACTGTCGCGACCGCGATCCAGATCGGCAACCCTGCCAGCTGGAAGGGCGCGGTCGAGGCGCGCGACGCCTCGAACGGCCTGATCGGCGCGGTTACTGACCAGGAGATTCTTGCGGCGCAAAGCTGGCTTGCCTCGCACGAGGGGATTTTCGTCGAGCCTGCGAGCGCTGCCTCAATTGCGGGCCTGCTCAAGTGCGTTGAATCCGAGGGACGGCCGGCCGAGTCGATCCTTTTGGCACCCGGTTCGTCCATCGTCTGCACCGTGACGGGCCACGGTCTGAAGGATCCGGACACAGCCATCGCCAACTCGGGTGAAGCGATCCCATGCGGACCCACGGTCGCCGCGGTATTGAAAATCATTGGAAAATAAAATCCGGATGCGAGTTCATCTAAATTTTTTGACATGAACTACGCTGGCGAAAACCATTGTAACTCAAGGTTTTAGATTTGACAGATTTTGGCCAAACTGGTCTATTTAGACACTGAGGATCGAACTCTCAAAACACGGATTTATTTATGGCTGAAACAACTCCCCCTCCGCCGCCCAAACCTCCTGCTCCACCCTCAGGCGCTTCGTCGCCCGCGAATCCCGCCGAACCGAAGAAGGACACGGTGCGCATCAGCCTTCCCCCCGGCATTCAGCTTCGCAAACCGAAGCCCGGCTCGATCGATGTGGAAACGGGCAAGACGATGACAACCAGTTCGCTTTTGGAAAAGAATAAGGCGATAGGATCGGATACCAGCCTCAAACCTCCTGGACCCGTTGCATCGGCAATGAAGCCTCCCTCCGCCGGATCCACGATGATGGCGCCGGCTCCGACGTTGAAACCCGGAAGCGCGATCATCCAATCGCCAGTGCCGCCCAAGTCGTCGCCGCCGGACACGTCGAAAATTCCGCCACCTCAATTTGCCAGGCCGGCCGTCACTCCTCCACCGCCTCCCGGTCCTCCCGTCGCGATGAATCCCGGAGGCACGCCGAGCAGCGCGCCCACGGTGGCCACGCCTCCCGCACCCTCCAGGCCATTACCTCCTGCTCCGGATATGGCGGAGACCACTGCGCGTATCGCGCCGGCCATGCCCTCCGCGCCCAAAGTTCCGTCCACGCCGGGCAGGCCGCCTGCCGCGCCGACTTCGCCGCCTTCCGATCTGAGCCAGACCGAACGCGTAAAACCGCCCGTCATCCCCGGGACGCTTCGCAAGACGGCGCCGCTGCCGCCGACGGCGCCGCCGCGCAAACCGGGTTCTTCGGCCAAGATTCCCGCCATTCCCGCCGCCATGCCCCAACAGCCGCCATCAGCGCCTCGAATCGCCGGGACGCCGGCCCCGGTCAAGCCGATCACGGCCGCTCCAAAACCGGTGCCCGTGCCCGGAACGGTCAAAGTTCCGGTCCCTATGGCAGCCGGGGGAGGGCCCGCACCGACCGTTAAAACGGAGTCACCTCCGAGCACCGTAAAACTGCCCGCCGCCAGCCCGCAACCGGGTTCGGCGCCGAGCGTTCGCTCCGTCCCCCTCGGGGGTGGAGGAGGAGAAGATGTGAGCATCCTCGATCTCGCCCTGGCTGGTGTCGCTGCCGCCGTCGTGATTGCGGCTTGCGTTGTTCTGGTCATCTAGGCCAGACTTCATGCCGCCATTCAGCCGGCTCCAGAGGCCGGCATGGATGGACTGCCTCTTGAATTGGGGCGATGTCGAACTTTTTCCGGCCATCCAAAGCGCGGCAAAATCGCATCATTTGGAAGCAACACGAAAGGGAAAAAATGGTTCAAGGCATCCTGGAATTGTCGGCGGAAAATTTTGAAAGCGAAGTAAAGAAATCCTCCACGCCGGTTCTCGTTGATTTCTGGGCGCCATGGTGTGGTCCATGCAAGGCGATCACACCACTGCTCGAAGAGCTGTCCAAAACATCAGCGGGCAAGTACAAAATCGGGAAGGTGAACGTCGACGACAACCAGGTCCTGGCCGGCCAGTTCAACATCCGCGCGATTCCCACACTGCTCCTCTTCAAGGGTGGCCAGGTCAAGGAAACGATCGTCGGCCTGACTTCCAAGAAGGATTTGGAAACGAAAATCTCCGCCCACATCTGATTTTTCACCGATCTTGGTTCAAAAAAGCGGCACTCCGCGGACCCGTCACAGGGTTGGCACGCCGGGAACTGCTTCTTCATCCCGGCGCAGCGTAGAATCGTGACAGAATATCGTCGATGTGAGTATAATCAGGCCCGGCCGCACCGTTGGCCCGGAGATCGCCCCATCGATGACAAAAAGATTCAGTCTCGGCCTTCTGCTCATCTTGCTCAGCATTCCCTCCCGCATTGTCGGCGGAGAAAATAAGGAAATCATCCAGCCACCGGACGAGCTCGCAGCCCTGATCGAGGTCGCGCTCGATCAACCGGAAGTTCGAACAGCCAAATTGGATGAAGAAATCAAACAAATCGGCATCCAAGCGGCGAGAGCCAAGTTTGGGCCGTCGATCGATTTATTTGTAGGTCTTGGGACCCAACTCGATCCAACTTTAACCTATGGTCTTTTTGGGGGGATCGAGATGACCCTGCCGGTATTAACGCCTGCGGAAGAAGGCGTCATTAAGGAAGCCAAACTGAGTGCGGAGAGAGAAACCATCACCCGGGAGCTTAAGACCAAGGGCTTTATTCTGACAGTCCTGGACGCCTACAGGGAATATCAATCCTATTATCGATTGGCGGGAGCAAATCAACAGCCATTGGATGAAACAGAATCCATCGTCAGGCTGGATGAAGAAAGAAACAGAGAAAGCAAGATCAGCAACAGCAGCTTGAGTTTGGTGACAGCCCAGTTTGATGAAAGAAAACGGATTTATGCCGAAGCGAATCGAAACCTCCGAGAATCCAAAAGCAGATTAGCCGCCTTATTAGGATTGGATACAAAGGATATTCCAGACATCAGTTCCGACTTATCTGTCGATGATGAAGATGCCGCACTCAAGAAAAAAGGTCTGACGAATCACCTGTCGCAATTGCAAAGGACGATTGCAGATTACGACATTCGAATTCAAGAAGCAAAATCATGGATCGAGGCGTCAAAAGACAAGCTTGGGCTTTCGGTTAGGATATCGCTGACGAATACGGGTGGAGGTTTTAATATCCTCATCGATCTACCAAAGGATGTTAATAAAAAAGTGGGAGAATTGGAGATCGAGAAAGTAAAACTTCAGGCCCAATTGCTCGAAAACAGCCTCAACGCACAGTTCAAGAGAATCCTCATCGAAGAAAAAGCAGCGCTGGAATTGATCAACTACGAGCAGCTAAGGGTCAAAGCGCTGGAGAGCAAGAGAAAGGCAATTCATGAAACAGCAGATATTCGTTCGGGCAGGGAACTTATCGATGCGCTCACCGAATATTACGCGGCTCAATTTGATCTGAGGGCGGCGGAATATGGGTTTTCAAAAATCAAAGCCATCAAAAATAGGTTGGATCCGGCTGCAGAAGATAGTCAGACGAGTGAAGTAACGGTTCATTCCACCAGGGAATTGGAAGATTTGCTTAAGAAACAATCCGTCATTTTTAAGATCTCAAAGGTTGAGGAACAGGTTCTCCTTCAAAAGTTAATTGAGGTATCGAATGAGAACCAATTAAACCTGTCCAATATCTTGATTGGAGTGCAGGACGTTGGAATAGGAAAGATACCCGGCAAGGGGGCTAAGGATATCAATGAGGGGCAATTGGCCGCTGGCGCCAAACTATCCTGGGACAATACCAAACAAGCCAAAGAAAAGTTTCTTAGATCCTACGCCGAATTAAAACAGGCCCAAATCAAAGCATCGGAAGAGAGATCCTGCCTGGGTATCGATCTTGGCATAGGCAACATCCTCAAGGCCAAGGAGAACATTGATATCACGAATAGGCGGCTGAGCTTTCAAGAAGAAAAATTGAATTGGTACACGGAAAAGCAGGCCTCGGATCCAAACAACCAGGTCATCTTAATCGATACAAAGGAGGCCATCGCCCAATTGTATGAAATAAAAGCCGCCGCAACTCTTGCCTGGAGAGATGCTGCATTGGCTGATCTGGATCTCATTGAGCTGTTGGGATTGCCAACCAGTTCCAAGCTGATGATTCCAAATATTGAGGATCTCTACGCCATACAAACGGCCAAACCCAGGTGGTTGCCAAAGCAAAACATTGCCTCGATTGACCAAAGGGTCGGACAATTAGAGTACGAGCTGCAAGATGCGAGAGTAGAGATCATCAAAAGGAATATACCAATCGAATTGGATTTTTTCGCCTCCATAGCAAAACTGAAAGATACAAATACTGAATATAGCGGACAGTTGATTTTAGGTTCAGCCACTCCAGTCAAGCTTGTGGGAATGATCGCTGAAAACACTGTTGGTCGAATTCCCGTTGTCGGCGAAATCGGTTCATTCATCGATTGGCTCTGTAACGGTGATCGGAAGCTCAAAATTGAGGAGGAAGAAGCAAGGCTCAACCTTGTTCAGGAAGACCAAAACGAACAAGAAGCAGCGATGGGGCGGATCAGAAATGAAATAGCAACGGCCTATCACAGGTCCTTAAGTGAAAAGACGGAAGCAGAAGAACAATTAAAGCTCCTCAAGGAACAGGAACAGATCTACCTGGATAAACTCCAAAAGGGCCTGGTCGAAATCAGCGTATTACGGGGCATACGCTCAGAGGAAATCGACACAACCCGGGATATTCTTCAATCACACTATCGGGTACAACAATCCATCATTGAAGCGGCGGCCTGGGGGGCCAATCTGCAGGAAAGAGTGATTTATCCAGCATGCTCCGAGAAGAAATACGAACTGATAAAAACCGCCATCAATGCCAGTTCTGCAAAACCGCGCTTACTCAAGCAGATCTCCGAAATTGAATTTGACGGCGTGTTGCGTGACAAGCTGCCGACATTCTTTTCCATCGTTCAAATAGGCAGAGATACCAATCCGTTATTGTCGGATTCAGGTGGCACTACCACGGCAACGACAACAGACACCTTTGACGTCATATCCGGATCGCAAGCATTAAGAGTCACACCTTATCTGGGCGTCTCGTGGGATTTGAGAGACGCCTTGGATCCAAGCCTCATGAGGATCGCGGACTTATCCGTTGATCAAAACCAGGCCTTGGTCGAGAAGGCCGTCTTAGAGGCAACCATCGCCTTCAAACAACTCTACGCGAAACTCGCGGCTCAGGAAGCCCACCTCGAACTTGTTAAAACAAACGGACACACCCTATTACAACGTCTATTGGAAATCGCGAAAACGATCGATAAATATTCACCCGAGAAAAGCATTGAGACCATGGATGTCGGTTCCGAAATGAACAGATGCAGGAGATTGCAAGTCATCGCAGAGGATGATTTGAACAAGACAAGAATAGAGCTGTTTAAATTGTTACAAACCACGGGCTTTGTAACACTCAAGGATGGTTCGGGAAAATCGATCACTCACTTTGATGTTCCAGGTTCGTCAATCAACGATATTACAGGTCTTATTGATGAAATAGTGGAAAAAAATCCGACCTTAAGATCGAGCGCATTGCATGTGAGAATAGCAAAGCTCGACGTGCAAAGAAACGCGATCAATACCTATCTTCCAAAGCTGACGGCAACGGCCTTGATTGGGGAGCGCATCTTTGCAGGAATTGAAGCGAGATGGACCCTCTTTGATGGCGGCAAACAGGCGGCATCATTGGACATCGCCAAAAAGGAAGAGGGAAAAGCAAAGGCGCAACATCAGCGAAATCTCGTTGATCTTACCGCCCATCTAAAATTGGCAATTCAAGAATTACCGGAAACAGCGGAAAGATTAAACCATTCGTTAACCCGGGTAAGGCGGGGTGAAAATCTGGTTGTCGACAACATGTCGGCCTATTTCAAAGGCTCAGTCAAAGCGTTTGATGTCATGCTATCCGTGCGGGAAATGGAATCGGCCTACAACGATTATGTTCAGCAATATTCAAGGTTCTTTGATGAGGCGATATTGATCAAGGAATATGGCCAGGTCGTTTCGAACACAAACAAGTCACCCTTCGACCAGCTGACTGAGCCGGACCTTTATATCGTTGATACGAACCACCTATGGGAGAGGATCCGGACCATCATCTCCGATGTCAAAGCGCCGCCAACCCAAGTGACGTCTCATCAACAGGCGCCACAGCCTGTCGATGCCAACGACGGCGTGGACGCGGTGCCATTTGCCACCGGTTTTAAGTTGGGCAGCTTTGTGCCTTTGGGCGGATGGAGAGAAGTCAGGCCCATTCACCACTCGCAACGCTATCCGCCTGATTTCGAAACCGATGTTACTGAATTATTGAGCAGTTGTCACATACGGGCGACCGACCAGCACCTGCTGAACCATGCCGATTGGTGCGTTCTTCTGGACGAACTCCTGAAGAGATATCAATTCGATGAAGACACGTTCAAAAGGGTGAGGCGCTATGGTCCAATCGTGTTCGAAACACTATCGCCATTGCATCGATCTGATCAAATGCCGTTCTTCATGCAATTTTTTGTAGAGCCGGCATTTAAGGACCTGTTTCCCGATTACTTCGATATCATGTCGGATTCAGATGTCGCCGTCACGGTGGACGAAAATCTTCTTAAGAAATTGGGACTCAGTTTATATTACGCCCGTTTATCTCAAATCTACGAACAGCCGGGTGGAATATTATCGACGGAAATGCTTGCGAAGCATGGCGTGGCCGACATCGAGCAGGAAAGATTCAACCGGATGACACGCCTCATCCATCAGGATGCGCAGAGACTTCTCGAAAGATTGCCGAATCAGCCCGCCAAAACAACCGATAAACTGGCGGACTTCATCGAGTGGCAGACTCAATTGGCGCGGAGAGTCGAGTCAACCATGCTCTCAAAAATCGATCCGATTGCAATCGCACGCTTAAGGCAAAAAATGGTGAGCGCAGCCAAAGTCTTGTATCCAGAGGAGGCTATTCGTTCATTTGATGATATACGGAGCATGGGCATACTTCATTTTATTTCATCTTCCGTGATGGCGAGAGGATGGGAGGACAAACCACAGCTCATCGAAGCCTATTCAAAAACGGTCAATATATTCGCCGCTGAACTTAACAAATATTACGGCGAAATCACGCTCCCTCAACTCGTCAACCGCCCCGAAGCAGAGAGATTGAAATTGCTCATCGAATATTACAACGCCGCGACAGATTACCTCGAAAAAAAGTGGCTTGGAGTCCAGATATTGGAAGAGCAAAACAAGTTGCGTAAGCAAGTTGCCACGGGCTCTGCAATTTATTGGGTGAATCGATTCGTTCGTGATGCAACCAAAGGCAAGGATTTCGAGCAGGCGACCGAAGAACAGCTTGGGCAAGCCGCGAGTTCATTCAGAGAGCTCATTGGCTACCTCATCGAAGTGAAGCAAATGCCAGAAACCAAAAAGTTGGTGAACCGGCAATTAGGCATATCGGAGGGTATTGGGTGGTTCTACCCGGAAGTGCAGGGATTACTCATCGTCAATGTCCTGGATTCAATCACCGACAACCGGGGCGTATTCAAGCCAAGGGAACTTCAATCCTATTTGTCGAACCTGATCTGGATGATTGATCACGGCAAAAGAGAGATCGCCCAATATTACAACTTACTGGGAACGCCCATGCCGGAGAAGCTGCAAAGCGTGGCCGAGCAGAGCATGTACTGGGGGAAGATCGGCGGGATCACGCAGGCCTTGATGAGGCTGCGCGATTATAAACGGGAGCCTCCGGAGGCGCTTCTGCAAACCTTGCAAGACTTGATTGCCATTCAAACATTCGCCCAAAGAGAAGGAATCAGCCTCGAGTCTGGAACAGATTTCTACATTTGCAGGCTGATCGATGGGAAGATGCCCGGCGAGAGATATCAAAGCAAGCCGGGACTTTCCAGAACGAAGGCTATCGAGGAGTTCATCGCGGATTTAGCTGCGGCAAAAAATCGCTATAAAATCATCGGCGAAAAAGTGCAGCAAGAACTCGAAGCGATCAAAGCAAAGCCGCAAACCCGCCCGTGGTGGATGAGCATGAGGGATCTCAATGGCATGTTGGGTCTTCTAACCGGAACCGACAAACACTATTCAGCCGGACTTATCGATATCGATGTCAGTGTTCAGGATGCGGTGGCAATGGTCTCAAGATACATTTCCTTGAGAAACCTGACAAGGGAAGACCTCTTAAATGAAACAGCAAATGAATTATTTCTGCAGTCCATCTACATCTACCACCACAAGAAGGATCCGATGGTAAGCGGACTCCCGTCGCAGGTATTGGGCTCATACCTGGAGCAGATACGAAGAGGAGCAAGAACAAGGGATGAGGTGGCCGCCATATTGAAATACGATGGAATCCTGGGCGCCAAGTTGTTGTCTCTGCCCTTTATCACAAGCTATGAAATTCAAATGATGCAACATGGCAACCAGGGAGTAACGGGCGGGGAGTTCGAGCAACAGTTTAATCTTATTACTGATAATCAAAGGCTGGGCCTCGCGACGAGAATCTATCGATTACAGGAACTGGGAATCATTGATAAGTCGGAAAGAGCCGGTTTTGAATACATTCAAAACTGGGTGCTTGATGCGGCGTACACCCAGGCGCTCATGTGGATCAATTCAGAAGGAAAATTTATACTGCCATTCTTGGTTCTCAATTCAAGCATCGAAACCTTTCGGCAGGGAAGATTGAGCCTTCATCGATCGCAGAGATATGCGCTGGGTAAACGAATCGCCAGCATCTTTAAACTGGATCCAAGTTACAGGGATTTAGGACCCAACAACAACATAAGATTATTATGGCTGGCCTATTATGTTGCTGTGGGAGTTCCGATGGCAAAGGAGGAGGAAAATTGGTGGCTGACGCAATGGGAAATCATCAGGAACGAGATGAAAAGCGCCGGCAGGACTGAATCTGAAATCGAGGGCGTACAGCAGGATTTTGTGTCCTGCATGCTGGATACGAGAGAGGTATTCCTTGATATCGTCGTCCCCGCTTTATACCGAAATCATCCGGACAACAAACACCTCGAGGGGATGGCTCAACCTTACTGGCTGAAATTAAGGGATTTAATCAGCCACTCCGTCATTGAAAGCCTGGTCAACTTGAGAGAGCGGAAAGAGGAAAGCGCTGCATTTCATCGCAAAATGCTTGCCGAAGAAGAAGTCGTTAAACCAGTCATGGCAAAAATACTTGAGGAGCGGGAGGCAAGAAGGATCGGGGAGAAGGACAAATACAAGGATCCTCGATTCAGAGTCGCGTTAAAGGATTTCATGTCCCGCTACTCGCACGAAAGTCTTACGACGGGTAAAATCGGCTTTTATACCCAAAAGGCCGAAGAGATGGGCTACACACGACAAGAGGCCTATTTGCGGTTTATAAAATTGCCGCAAATCGTAAGCAGCAAGTTGCCAAAAGAATCACTGGGCAACATCGACAGCAGGGATAAAGAGGCAATCATAGGGTCATTAACGGACGAGGTGTTTAATGCTTGGGGAATCGTTGATCCATCGGATCAAGAGAGGGTGGCAGAAGGACTGAAGTCAAAAGTGGAACACGGATTGACGACGATCAGGTCGGTGGATGAAGGATTGCCCGAGAGGACCGAAACGACCATCAAACAAATCGATTTGGCAGATTGCGCATTTAATCTGTTCAAAAAATATTCGTTCATGCAGGGCGCGAAAGGGGAAATATGGAACGAAGCGCTGCGAACCGGGGCCTCAGCGTTCTACAGCCGAGTCTCCAAACAAGCACTGGAGAACTGGCTGGTGGTCGCCGCGCGTCTGCGAACCTTATGCCGTGAACTTAAGCTCGATCTGCCGGACGAGGCCTACCTTTTCTATGCTGACACGGCCTTAAAGCTGGGTGTCGCCCGCGTGTATTACCCGCCGAAGCGGGATTATGAACAACACGCGTTAATCACGCAAATAGAAGATGAACTGCCGTTTCTCTTTACCCCAGCGCAAGACATCAAACATTCGGATCTGCCCCCTTCCATTCATCAACTGACAACCGAGCCGACGACTGCGCGCTCATTACAAATTCAGTTGGCACAAAATCCTGCCCGAAAAAATGAGATACTCGAAAATATATCCCGTAAGCTGGTCGATCAACAATTGGACGTATTGGATCTCAGACGACTGACGGAGAATATAGGCAGAAGGCAGGAACTCATCGACTATGCCGTCCATAAATTGAATAACGCAGAGATCTTCGATGAATTAGCCGGAACACGAATCGAGCCTCTGTCGGAGGTTGAATTGCTCATCCACATTGACGAGAGGCAATCCAACCCGATGAAAAAATTGCATCTGTTAAACCTGCTTTTTCCAAATGCCGCCAACAAAGAAATGGCAAGGCTGGATTGGAAGACCCAGCGCAACTTAAACGAATCAGCCAGACAAATCGAGTTGCCCAGAATCATGGAGCTGGTCAAAGCCAACGACAGGCCATTTTGGGCGAAATGGTTGTTGGGTGAAAATCATGAACCCATCGAGCATATCAGTTTGGCGGCCTTCATCATCGCCATTGGAGGTTCGATCATCCGGGTGGTTGCTTTTGGTCGATTGAACGAGCCCATGCGTGGTCTGGTAAGCCGATTGCAGGAGTGGTCGCCGAACATTACGTTTAGATTCAACATCTTACTCTTCAACTTTTTAATAATATTTTGGACAACCTTCTTGGCGCTATGGGGTTTAGTGGTCTTTAATCCAAATCCCGAAGCCTTCTCCACCTGGTCCGCGGTTCTCTTTCTATTGCCATTGGCTTACCTGCTTCGAGTTTTTCCGGCGCTGACCATCCTTCAAATCATTGTATATCCAAGAGCAATTTTAACCGCCGTCATCTGGATTCTTGGCATGATCTATTATTGGGCGGGCAGCACACCGCTCAACCATCTTCTCAACCATGTGCTTCATCATTGGGTATTCATCGCTGTGATCATCCTCCATGGCCTGTTGATCCTTATCTGCTCCAAGACTTTTCACCGGTTCACAAAATCACCCTATGCCATTATCAGGCATCACAAATCCGTTGAAAGGGTTGCATCAAAGACATTTCAGGTTAGAGGAGCCTGCTAAAATTGCATTTAACTGAGCTGAAGAGGTTGCATCAAAGGCATTTCAGGTTGGCGGGACCTGCCAGGGTGGCGTTCGATATCGATCCAACTCAGCCGGTAGCCGCAAATCCCATTCACACCCTGCCTTTGGGAGAGGAGGAAATCGCTGTGGAGTTGCGCCCATGGCTTCCGACTGGAACGAACAAGGCGGAACTTGAGGCCAATGTTCGCGAGATCTTACTGAGAATGGCCTATTCGTTAAGGGGGAATAATGATGAACAATTGGTGGCCATCCTTCAATTAAACCACCAGCAACTGCCACACATGGTGGACCATCCTGATGACCCTCACTACAAGATAGCGGGTTTAACCGGGTCGGAGTTCTTCTCGGTCATTCAGAAAGCCGCCGAGCCGTATTGGAAGGAATTCACATGGACTGACGGGAAGGGGATCGCTCGTTCTGGAGAATCCCGGTTCCAAATATGGCTGTTGCCGGGAGGGCGAAAGCCAAAACTGGGGGCCTCCATGCTTCGTTACGCCATCTGGGGAGAGGACGGCACTCCGGATAAATGGTGGGGCCAGATCGAATATCGCGAAGGACTCCTCGCGGGTAAATATTCCTCGGATGCGATGGAACCCGCACGCTTTCAAATAGGAAAATACTTCTATCGCACTGGCTTGCCACATTTGGCCCATGCGACCCAACAGGCGGACGAATTTCTGTTGGTGCCGATGTTTATGATGCAGCCTTTCTTCGCCGGGGTGATCACAAAAGAAGGTGTGCTCGATTGGGAGCAGGCAAAAGAAAGCCCGAATTTGGGAAAAATCAGACCCTTCAGTCCGGGAAATCCAAGGGTCAAACTCTGGATCAGCATGGACGACACCAATTTCCTGGCGCCTGGCGGCGGGCTCTACCTTTTAAACCTGATCCATGAGCATCAGGAGTTTTCCATCTTCCAGGGCAGAACGGATTATTACATGCCGTTCGAAGGACTCTATGCTCCTTCATTACTGGGTTTTCAGGAGCAATGGTCACATCATTATATGTGGTTCACGCAACGAGGATTGGCGCAAGTATGCGGTGGCATCAGGGCATTTGGTAAGTATGGATCTCGCACAACTGACTTCGATCAACTCTTTTCACCGCGACCAGGATTTCCGTTTGGCTGCTATTTCACAAAAATCTACCTGTATTCAGGGGTTCTGTTGCACTGGTTGATGAAACTGACGTCGAGACCAGCTGTCATCCAGGACCAGCAGTCGGTCGATGATTTGTTCTCAAGGCTCATCATGGGGGGATTCAACAGCGAGGATGAGCTGATCAGCCATATGTCCGAGGATGCAAACTCACTCTGGTCGTGGGCCAAGAAGGGGATGAAGTGGAAATTCCCATGGCTTTGGAGGGGAGGGCCGCTCCATCGTCGCGCATTTGATACCTTTAAGGACACACTCCTCAGACAACTTGCCGGCAACGAGCATCCCCCTCTGGTTACCCGAGGCGTGGCCTTGGCGGAACGCCTCAAGCATGAACCCATCATCCTGGACGATCGACCGGTCGGTGTGATCGTGGATTTTTGGCGGTGGTCGGCGAAATGGATTCCGTCATTTGATGTCCCTCAATTGTGGTTAAGATTCATCGGAAGATCCGTTGCAAGAGGCGCGAGGGGGGCTTTATTAAATGACCTCGTGAATCGCAGGTTGTTTGGCGATATCCTCCTCTTGTGGATCCTCATCGGAGGGTTTCTCTATAAATCCCTGCTCTTCGGAAAGCTGGAAGTCCTCATACCGGAAGGGGCGTGGTGGTGTACCATGGTGATCATCTTATTGGTGATTCAGCAAAAGTTTACGGTGCCATTGCTCGAACGCATCGAGCATCCCGTTTTCTTCGGTTACAAATTGCCAGCGAATCTCATCACCGGCATTTTGTGGGCGCCCGTCGCCCTCATTCAAACATTGTTGGTCGAAGTCATGCATGCAACCGGAGTGCTTGGATCCTTCAATGGAGCGACCTATCCACAAATACTCATGAAGCCAAGAGTCGTCCTGAAAAGCGTTTTTATGGATTTACGCCGGTTTCTGCAGTATGCAAGAGGCGGCTCCTGGTTGATCAATCCGATTGAGATCAAGACACCGCAGATCTGGGAGCATCTATGGTTCTACAGGCCTGTGTTCACTCTCGGCATCGCGTTTGTCATCATTTACATTTTGGGAGGCTTGATCGGAATGAGTACCGCGCATCTGTGGATTGCGGGCGCCATGATCGGTATTGCCATCGGTCCAACGGCCATCTTTTCCGATGATTATCGACGCTTTAAGGAGAAGATGGACAACTATATCCTGGAGGGTGATCAAGCCGGCGTGAGCGGTGAAAGCAGTTTCTCCATTTTTTCCAAGCAATTATGGAAAAAATGGGCCAGGCTGGAAATCTTGTCCAAGTGGATCGGCTTCTTGTATCCGCCTCTCATCCTTGGGTTTGTGGCCGCTTTCACGCACCGATTTCGTCTTTACGATTGGATTCCACTTCACTGGGTGGTTCTGGCATCTCCCATACTGCTGGGGTTGATTGCGGCTCCATTTACTTCATTTCTGTTAAGTGTGAGATTAAAAATGAGGATCGCCGCCATTCTGAATTGGATGCTTGGAGCGTTAACGCTTGGTCTTGGTCTCCTCCTGCACCTTCCAGGCATGCAACCATGGGTGGGGTCCTTTCTTGAAAGGGTTTCGTACACGCCACTCGCACAAGCTTCCGCTCTCTTTGGCGGCGACTGGGCGGTGGGTCCGCTGGCGCCGCTGCTCGGCACCAGCCATTGGTTCGTGCTCCCGTTCACGCTGATCGTTGTTTCAGAAGCCATTTTACTCATTCTGGGATTGTTTCTTGGGACGATCTACGGGCTGTTTGCGATCGGCGATATTTGGAAGGTGAGCAAGCCGGTCAAAATGGAATCAGCAGAAGGCATGACCATCGCGACATCTCCAGAATGAGCACCTGGTTCCAGAGTGTTTTTCGCTTCACGCGTCACTCATCACGCGATAGGTTTGCGCAATGACCCCGCGCTCTGATGCTCGGACGCTTCGGTGCTCCATGAGACCGATTCGGGTCGCCTTCTTCGGCCGCCCGGGAAGTTACTCGCACCAGGTTGCTCTCAAGCAACTCGGGGAGAATGCGTCTTATATCGCTTGCCCGACTTCGCAGCAGGTGGTTGGCGCCCTGCTCAGCGGCGCGGCCAACCGCGGGGTGGTTCCGATTGAAAACAGCATCAGCGGAATGATCCCCGAGTCGATCGACGCCATCGTCAGCCGCGGTTTCGTATCCAGCGGCTTCCGGATCCAGGAACAATGGCATGTGCCGATCCAACTCTCATTGCTCGGCAACTCGCCGGTAAGCCGGATCAAAACCATCTATTCCCACCCATTCCCGCTGGCGTATCTGGAGAAATGGCTCGACCGGCATCTGCCGGATGCCGAGCGGATCGAGACGGTCAGCACAACCGAAGGCGCCTACCTGGCGAGCCAGCGTAAGGCAAGCGCCGCCATTGCCAGCGCCAAGGCCGCGCCCATTTACCACCTCAAAGTTCTCAAACGGAAGCTCAGCGATCCCAAAAAGTACCAGACACGTTTCTATCTGCTCGCTCCCGACACGCTTGACGAACCGAGGGCGAATCAGGTCGCCCTTTGTTTTAGTCTTCCAAATCGGCCTGGGGCGCTGGTCGGGGCGCTTCAGGTATTCGCGCGGGCCCGGCTGAACATGACGAGGATCATGTCCAGGCCGCTGGCCAAGCGCACCGGAATCGTCAACCCGGACGAATACCTCTTCTGGGTGGACCTGGAATCCAGTCCGCGCGATCCGAGGTTTCGCAAGATGCTCATTCAGCTTGGGCGGAAAACCGAGCATTACGACATTCTCGGGCTCTACCGCACCCGCGTCGTTCGCGCCTGAACGATGTTGGGCCGATTCCTTCTTCAGACTTGAGCCGCGCCGCTGGATTTGCATGGATGATTTCCCTTTGCGTTTTGGCAAGCGGCATGGTTGGTTTATAGGAGATGAGGAAGTATCCAAGAGATAAAACAGGATCCAAAGATGCCTGAAACGGCTGACAACCAGCCGCCTCCAGGGCCGCCGAGTCCGGGCGAAATCCAGAAGAAATTGCAGGAGTTCATGAAGCAAAACTTCGGCGACGGTGTCGTTCTCACCGCGGTCCAACCGCAGACCGAGACGGGTGAAAGCGGCGTACAGGAGACCGCGCCCGATCCCGACCCGCAATTTTTTGATTTCCATTTCAAGCCAAAGGACATCAAGGCATACCTCGACCGGTTTGTCATTCAACAGGACGAGGCAAAGAAAGTACTGTCGATCGCAGTGTGCGACCATTACAACCACGTCCGGACTGAGGTGAAGCAAAGGCGGAGCCGCGAAAAAAATCTTAAAGAAGGCGAGTACACCAAACAGAACGTCATCATCCTTGGGCCAACGGGCGTCGGCAAAACCTATCTTGTCCGGACCATCGCCAGGCTGATTGGAGTGCCGTTCGTGAAGGCGGACGCGACGAAGTTCAGCGAAACGGGCTATGTTGGTGGCGACGTGGAGGACCTCGTGCGCGAGTTGGTTCACCGCGCCGACGGCAACGTGAAACTGGCGCAGTACGGGATCGTCTACATCGACGAAATCGACAAAATCGCCTCACCTTCGCAGATGCACAGCCGTGACGTGAGCGGGCGCGGAGTGCAGACCAATCTGCTCAAGCTGATGGAGGAGACCGAGGTTCCCTTGCGCAGCGCCAACGACATTCAGGGACAGATCCAGGCCGCCATGGAGATTCAGCGGGGCGGCAAACCGAAGCGTCCGACGATCAACACCAAGCACATTCTCTTCATCGTCAGCGGAGCGTTTGACAAACTTGAAGAGCTCATTTTTCAGCGACTGAAGAAATCGCAGATTGGATTCGCCGCCAAGCCTCACGCCGACGTGGACAGCGCCCAGATTTTCCGGCGGGCCCAGACGGAGGATTTCATCCATTTCGGTTTCGAGCCGGAGTTCATCGGGCGTCTGCCGGTCCGCGTGGTGTGCGACGAACTAACGCGTGATGATCTCTTTCATATTTTGAAGAACAGCGAGGGGTCCATCATCCGGCAGTACGAGGATGCGTTCCAGGCTTATGGCATCGACGCGATTTTTACCGATGACGCCATGGGCGAGATCGCCGGGGCCGCGGTGAAGGAGAAAACGGGCGCGCGGGCGTTGATGACGGTCTGCGAGCGCGTCTTCCGGGATTACAAGTTCGAACTGCCGTCGACCGACGTGAAGGTGTTGCCGATCACGGCGGATTTGGTGAGGGAGCCGCAAATCTGGCTGGAAAAAATCCTCGCCGACAAAACGATTTCGGACAACGCGGCGCAATTTTTCTCGGCCAGATCATTTGCGGAAAAATTCACGTCGAAGCATGGGATCGAATTGACGTTCGACGAGGGTGCGCTCAAGGGCCTGGTCGAACGGGCGCGCCGTGAAAATACGACAGTTCGCGAGCTTTGCGAGAAGATCTTCAAGGATTACGAGTTTGGGCTGGGGCTGGTCTTCAAGCAGAGCGGGCAAAAGAGCTTTGCCCTGAGCGCGGAGGCTATCGCCGATCCCGACCGATATTTAAGCGAGCTTGTGATCCATTCGTACCGCAAGAAATGACCGGTAATCGCCAGTTTTGCGGATTGCAATACATCGTAGTCGCCGTTTAAATGCATCGTGTTTGGAGGCAGGAGAAGGTATCAGTTCAAACATCGAACTAATGATCAGGCCATGGGCACCTGGAGAAATATCTGTAGTTTGTGTTGTTTGACTTTACATTTATTTGCTCCGGTATATTGAAAATGGCTTCCTCGATGCTGCGGCATTCGAGACCGGCGAGTCAGTATGAGGCAGGGCGGCACACGGACCTTAGAAACATCAGCAACTTTTATTGAAAGTGGATTGGAGAAGGAGCATGTCAAAAGTGGATTTTGCAGTCGGGATCGGTGGTGAAAACGGGCAGGGTATTGCCACGCCCGGCAACATTCTCGCCAAGACTTTCTCCCGCCGGGGTTTGAACCTGATTGCCTACAACGCTTACCAATCGATCATCAAGGGCGGCCATAGCTTTCTGACGATTCGCACCAGTGACGCCCCGGTTCGCAGTCATGGAGACAAGTTAACTGCACTGATCACTCTGAATCAGGATTCGATGGATCGTCACCTCAAGCTGATGGGTTTGGGTTCAGCGGTTTTCTTCGACTCCGACAATATCAAACCCGGCCAGGCAGCCAATGGTGTCCAGCTTTGCCCACTGCCCATCAAAACCATTGCGCCCAAGACCAAGTATGCCAACACGATCGCCCTCGGCGCGCTGATCCAGATGCTCGGTGTCGAGTTCGAGGCGCTCGAGCAGTCTCTTTCATTGCAATTCAAGAAAAAGGGGGATGCGGTCATTGGAGACAACGTCACCAATGCCCGTCTCGGTTTCGATCATGCCGCGGCGAATTTCAAACCCTTTGCCAGCAAGCTTCCCAAACTGGACAAACCCCAGGTCGTGATCACCGGAAACGAGGCAGCAGGTTTTGGCGGCGCCGTGGCCGGAGTCAAATTTTACTGCGCCTATCCGATGAGCCCATCCACAGGTGTCTTGATGTGGATGGCCTCGCATGCGCGCAAGCTGGGGATCATGGTCCGTCAGGTCGAGGACGAGATCGGTGTCATCAACATGGCGATCGGCGCGGCGCATGCGGGTTGCCGGTCGATGTGCGCGACCTCGGGCGGTGGTTTCGCGCTGATGACCGAGGCGCTCGGCATGTCGGCGATGATGGAAATTCCCGTCGTTTGCATCAACGTCCAGCGCGGCGGTCCTGCCACGGGCATCCCAACCAAGACCGAGCAGGGCGACCTCTGGCAGATCCTCGGCGCCGGCCAGGGCGACTATCCCCGAGTCATTGTTGCCCCCACGAGCATCCTCGACATCTACAATTCCGTTCCTGAAATCTTCAACCTCGTCGACAAACTCCAGTGCCCCGGCCTTATTCTCACCGACCTTTTGATTTCCGAAGGGACAGCGAGCATCGATCCGGACGCATTCAACCTGAGTCCGAAAATTGATCGCGGGGAAGTCATTTTCCCCAACGGCAATGGCGATGGCGTCAAACCGACGAGCGGATACAACGACAACGCTTATCTTCGATACAAAATCACCGAGAACGGCATCTCGCCCCGCGCGGTCCCCGGCACCCCGGGACACATCCATATCGTGGCCACCGACGATCACGACGAGGACGGCACGCTCATCAGCGACGAGTTCACCAACCCGCACAAGCGCCAGGCCATGCACGAGAAGCGGATGCGCAAGATGAACGGGGCGGAAAAACTGGTGGCCGCGCCGAAACTGGCCGGCCCCGAAACCGCCGCCGTGACACTCGTCGGCTGGGGCTCGACCGAGGGGGTCATTCGCGAGGCGATTGAGAAGCTGGCCGCCGAGGAAGGCATCGTCGCCAACCATCTTCAGGTTCGCTGGATCGTCCCGTTCCACGGCGAGGAGATCAAAAAGATTCTCTCCAAGAGCAAGAAGATCATCATCGTTGAGAACAACTACTCCGGCCAGTTTGCCCGATACCTTCGTTCCGAGACGAGCATCGAAGCCCATGGCCATATCCGGAAATACGACGGTGAGCCGTTCATGCCCCATCACATTGTCGAAGGCGTCAAAAATCAGCTCGCCGGCAAGGAACAGCTCACTGTTCCCGTCCACGAAATCATGGTATAGTTTCGAACAAGGATCAAAAAGATGAGCACCGCAGTCGAAGAACCCAAACCGCAGTCCAAGTCCGGACAGTTGAAATCCACTGACTACAAGGGAAAAATTCATCCCGATTGGTGTCCCGGCTGCGGCGACTTCTCCGTCGTAGCCGCCCTGCAGATGGCCCTGGCCGACTTGAATCTCGCCCCTTACAAGGTGGCCATCGTCAGCGGCATCGGCTGCTCCTCAAACCTTCCCGGGTTCATGAACACCTATGGCATGCACACGCTTCACGGCCGCTCCCTGCCCGTGGCGACCGGTCTGAAGCTCGCCAACCATGAGTTGACGGTCATCGCGACCGGCGGCGACGGCGACGGATTCGGCATCGGCGGCAACCATTTCGTCCATTCAATTCGCCGGAATATCGACGTGACCTACATTGTCATGGACAACCAGATTTACGGGCTGACCACGGGTCAGCTTTCTCCGACCTCCCGCAAAGGGATGGTGACGAAGACCAGCCCCGACGGAAGCATTGAAAATCCGATCAACCCGATCCCAATGGCGATCGCGTGCGGCGCGACCTATGTTGCTCGCGGGACCAGCGGCAATCCGAAGCATCTGGCGAACTTGATCAAGGGCGGGATCCTCCACAAAGGTTTCGCGTTCATCGATGTCTTCAGCCCTTGTGTCACCTACAACAAGGTCAACACGAAGGACTTCTTTGGCGCACGCGTGAAGTTTCTGGAAGACGCCGGCCACAACCCGAGCGACCGCCATGCTGCCATGGACAAGGGACTTGAATGGGGCGATACGATCTATTGCGGACTTTTCTGGAAGCAGGATGGCGTGAAGAGCCTTCACGAACAGGAGCCGATCCTCGACAATGGAGGCCCGCTGGCCTACCGGAAAGTTGGCCTTCCCCAGGAGCAGGGCCAAGCCCTGATCAAAGAGTTGATGTAAATGGCATCGCGGGGTATTTTCCCCCATGCTTTTGCGTTTCTGGCTGATCTTCCTCCTTCCGATCGCCCTCCTTGCGGCGGAGCGGAACATCCTCGACGAGGAAGTGGTCAACACCCAGCAGTTGATTTCCGAGATCAAGCGGCTCGACAAGCGCGGGGGTATTTCCAATTCCGCCGAAGTGGTCGCCCACTGGCAGCAGGAGCTGGCCCTGATTCAGCAGCGCAACAGCCGGTTCAAGGGTCGCGCGGCCTGCCGGGAGTTCGCCGTTTACGCTGAAACCCAGGAGGTTGCAGAGCGATATCTCAAGGAGGCCCAGTCGGTTCTCGACTGTTATGAAAAACTCTTTCCGCGCACCCATTTTCTCCCCGCAAGCCCCGCCCAGATTCTGATCTACGGCAATGAGCAGGATTATTCGAAATATGAGCATATTCCCGCCGGCATTGTCGGCCACACACACGCCATGCGCAGCAAGAAGATGACCATCGTCAAACGAGGCAGCCTCTACAGCATTGAGCCGGTGACCAATTCAAACATCAAGGACCACCGCTTGGCGACCTACCGCCAGGACGTTCCCTACGTTTTCGCGCACGAGACGAGCCATATCCTGACCTATGAGCTGGTCAATCCCGGCCGGATGTCGATCACCGACGTGGAAACGAGCCTCTTTTTGAATGAGGGCCTGGCCGAGTATTTTTCCGCGCAGCTGTATCCGGACGGCTTCGAAAAACGACTGGAAGTTCTGCGCGAAACGTATGGCATCACGCCGCAAACCATTGAGTCTCAGCTCAAGGAGGTGGCACTCGAGGAGCAGTTTTCCAAGATGCGCGACATACCGCTTGAGGATTATCTGAAGCGGGACGCCTATCCATCCGGGGCGGAGATTCTGCAGTTCTACTCCGAGGCCACCTTGTTTGTGCAGTGGCTGATGCAGCTTCCAGGCGGGCCCGAGCTGGTGAGCGCGCTGCTCGTCACGCCGGATCCCCAGCAGATGGAGGCGCAACTGCGGCACCATCAGCGCAAATACAATTTGCCGGTCACCGGTTGGGCACAGTACCAGCCGTACCGAAAACAAGTATTGCTGACGCCGCGAAAAATACAGGCCGCCGACCACGCTCCTTGAATGAGTGCTTCGTCTTGCTTTCGATCCTTTGTCGCCTAAGAATGGGGGCAATGGCCGACAACCTGACCCCGATGATGCAGCAGTACCAACGGATCAAGCGGGAAATTCCCTCCGATGCGCTGCTGCTCTTCCGGTTGGGCGATTTCTACGAGCTTTTTTGCGACGATGCTAAACTGGTCTCAGGTCTGCTCGGTCTCACGCTGACCCAGCGCAACGGAACGCCGATGTGCGGCATTCCACACCACGCCAGCGAGTCCTACATCGGCCGGCTGCTCAAAGCCGGCAAAAAGGTCGCCATTTGCGACCAACTCGAGGAGGCGGCCGCCGGAGGCGAGCCTCGCCAAGGGCGAGGGGCGGGAATCATCAAGCGGGAAGTGACTCAAATCGTGACGCCAGGCACGATTTTTGCCGACCGCTACCTCAAGTCCGACGTGAACAATTTCCTTGCGGCAATCTCGAACGCGGATCAGCGGTTCGGCCTGGCATTCCTCGATGTCACCACGGGCGACTTTAAACTCTCCGAGCTGGAGAGCCCCGAGGCGCTCGCCAGCGAGTTGCAGCGCCTGCAACCCGCCGAGATTGTCATCCCGTCCGGAAATTCAGCGATCCTTTCGCGCCTCAAAAACCATGGTTGGAACATCTCTTTCCACGAGCCGTGGACATTTGAATTCGAGACGGCTTATCTGACGCTGAAGGATCATTTTAAGACACAGTCACTCGACGGTTTTGGATGCCAGGAAATGCGCCTGGCCGTCGGCGCAGCAGGCGGAGCCCTCCATTATGTCGTCAACCAGCTGCGCCGCTCGCTCGCCCACGTGCACCGTCTCCACACCTATGAACCGGGCCATTGCATGGCGCTGGACCGCGTGACCCACCGGAACCTGGAGCTGACCGAGGACGGCGCGTCCGTACCGCGTGCTCACACCCTGCTGGGGGTGCTCGACCGCACCGTCACATCGATGGGCGCGCGGCTCATGCGCGAGTGGGTCACGCGCCCATTGTGTCACGCCGGGCAAATTCGAGGCCGCCAGCAGGTGATTCGCGAATTTCTGAATGAGATGGAACTGCTCATGTGCGGACGCGAGGTTCTCCAGGGAGTCAAGGATCTGGAGCGGATCATGGCCCGTCTGGCCACCGGCAACGGCAATGCCCGGGACCTTCTGGGACTCAAATGTTCGCTTCAAAAGCTTCCGGACGTCCGGGACTGCTTTGGAAAAATGCGATCGCCGCTGGCTGTTGCGGAGCATGTGAAGATCGGCATTTTTGACGAGCTCGCCGGCTTGCTGGAACGCGCCATCCACGAGGAAGCGCCGTTTGCGCTGAAGGAGGGCGGCCTGATCAAGGACGGTTTTTCACCCGAGCTGGACGAGTTGCGGTCCGCGGCCCGCTCCGGCAAGGAGTGGATTGCCCAGCTTCAACAGCGCGAGATCGATCGGACCGGCATTTCATCACTCAAAATCCGGTTCACCTCGATTTTCGGCTACTTCATCGAGGTGACGAAGTCAAATCTTTCGAAAGTGCCGCCCGATTACCACCGCAAGCAAACCATCGCCACAGGCGAGCGTTTCATCACCCCCGAGTTAAAGGATATGGAAGCTAAAATACTTGGGTCAGAGGAGCGAATCATCAAGCTCGAGTACGATCTTTTCCTTCAGACCCGAGACGAGGCGATACGGCATTCCGCCCGGGTCCAGGAGACCGCCTCGGCTGTCGCCGTCTTCGACGCGCTCGCAGGCCTGGCTTCCGTCGCGCGCGAACGCAGCTACGTTTGTCCCGAGATCAACGAGGATGGTGTGATCGAAATCAGCGAAGGGCGGCACCCGGTGCTCGAGCAGATGATGGATACGGATGCGCTTGCCGCGTCCCGGGGCGGTTTCGTCCCGAACGACGTCCGCCTTGGCGGCGATCAGCAGATCATCATCATCACCGGACCGAACATGGCGGGCAAGTCAACGTACATCCGGCAGGCTGCCCTGCTGGTGCTGATGGCCCAGATTGGATCGTGGGTCCCCGCCAAAAAGGCGAACGTTTGCCTCGTCGACCGGATTTTCACGCGGGTCGGCGCCAATGATGACCTGACACGGGGGCAGAGCACCTTCATGGTCGAGATGAACGAGACGGCGAACATCCTCAACAATGCGACGCCCGAGAGCCTCATCATCCTCGACGAGATTGGCCGTGGCACCAGCACCTACGACGGCATCAGCATCGCCTGGGCGGTCGTCGAGCACCTGCACGACCGGATCAAGGCCAAGACACTCTTCGCCACCCACTACCATGAATTGACACAATTGGCGCGGCGCCTGCCGCGGATCCGGAACTGCAACGTCGCGGTTCGCGAATGGAACGACCAGATTATCTTCCTGCGCAAGATTGTTGAAGGAAGCACCGACCGGAGCTACGGCATCCAGGTCGGACGTCTGGCGGGCCTTCCCCGCGAGGTCATTGACCGGGCGAAGGAAATCTTGAACAAGCTCGAGTCCTCCGACACGGAAGCGGACTGGGACCCGGAAGGCGCGCCGTCGCGCCGGGTCCACAAAAGAAAAATCAAGCCGGACATGCAGATGATGTTGTTCGGAAAACCGGAAGAAACTACAAAAAACAGCGGATAGCGGATAGCGTATGGCGGATAGAATTTCGATCGGGCCGATTCTCTTCCTCCTATACGCTCTACGCCAAACGCTCCACGCTTAAGGAGAAATATGGGTCAGCAGCTGCGAGCCAGAGTCAAACGTGCGCGTCGGAAGAGGCATGCAAAACGCAAGAAGAAGGCTTCCAAGAAAAAGAAGTAGGTGAAACTCAACCAAGGAGTTCGCGAACCGTCTCCCCCATGACTGCGGGGGTTTCGGCGATGGCGATCCCGGCGGACTGCATGGCCTTGACCTTCTCGGCGGCGGTCCCCTTGCCGCCGGAGATGATTGCGCCCGCGTGGCCCATGCGCCGGCCAGGCGGTGCGGTGCGGCCGGCAATGAATGCGGCAACCGGTTTTTTGACGTTTGCCTTTACGTACTCGGCCGCCTCCTCCTCGGCGGTTCCGCCGATTTCGCCAATCATGAGGATGGCGTCGGTATCGGGGTCTTCATTGAACAGCGCGATGCAATCCTTGTGCGAAAGGCCGTGGATCGGGTCGCCTCCGATGCCGATGCAGGTCGACTGGCCGATGCCGAGGGTGGTGAGCTGCCAGACTGCTTCGTAGGTGAGCGTGCCACTCCGGGAGACAACGCCAACCCGGCCGGCCTTGTGAATGTATCCGGGCATGATGCCGATCTTGCAGCCACCGGAGGAGTCTTTGCCCCGGCCTGGGGTGATAATGCCGGGGCAGTTCGGGCCAATGAGACGCGTGCGGCCGCCTGCCTGCTGGATGATGCTTTTGACGATCATCATATCGTGGACCGGAATGCCTTCGGTGATACAGATGACCAGCTCGAGGCCGGCGTCAACGCATTCCAGGATGGAGTCGGCGGCGAAGGGCGCCGGGACGAAAATGACGGAAGCATTCGCGCCGTGCTTCTCGACGGCTTCGCGCACGGTGTCATAAACAGGCACTTTGTTTTCGAATGTCTCACCTCCGCGCCCGGGGGTGACACCCGCGATGATTTGGGTGCCATAGTCGAGGCAGTGCCGGGCATGAAACCCTCCGGCTTTACCGGTGATCCCCTGGACCAACACCTTCGTTTCACTGTTGACTAGGATGCTCACGATTGGACCGCTTTGACAATTTTCTGGGCAGCGTCGGCAAGGCCGTCGGCGCTGATCACATTCAATCCGCTTTCCTGGATGATCTTGCGGCCTTCCTTCGAATTCGTTCCCTCGAGCCGGACGACCAGCGGGACGCTGAGCTGGATCTGGCGCACTGCGGCAAGAATTCCGTTGGCGATGATGTCGCATTTCATGATCCCCCCGAAAATGTTGACGAGGATTCCCTTCACTTTTTTGTCCGATAGAATGATCTTAAACGCAGCGGTGACATTTTCCTGCGTGGCCGAGCCGCCGACGTCGAGGAAGTTTGCCGGTTCACCGCCGTAAAATTTAATGATGTCCATCGTGGCCATGGCGAGCCCTGCGCCATTGACCATGCAGGCAATGTTGCCATTGAGCTTGATGTAATTGAGATTGTACTTCGAGGCTTCGACTTCGGCGGGATCCTCCTCAGCCAGGTCACGCATCGCCACGATTTTCTCGTGACGGAAAAGGGCATTGTCGTCAAAGTTGATCTTCGCATCGAGCGCCATGACCCGCCCGTCCGTCGTGATGGCCATCGGATTGATCTCAACCAGCGTGCAGCTGCACTGGATGAAAGTCCTGTAGACGCCGATGATCAGCCCTGACGCTTCGCCGAGCATCTTGGAGGGAATCCGGAGCGCGCGCGCCAGGTTGCGTGCCTGGTAGGGTTGAAGCCCGACCAGCGGATCGACCGGCAAACGGACGATCTTCGCGGGAAATTTTTCGGCGACTTCTTCGATGTTCATGCCGCCCTCCGTGCTGGCGATGACCACGGGCCGGGCGGTGGCCCGATCGAGTGTGACGGCCAGATAGAGCTCCTTGGCGATCGCCTTGGCCTCGGTAATGAGCACCCTGGAAACCAGGCGGCCCGATTCGCCCGTCTGGTGGGTGACCAGGGTCTGACCAAGCATTTTGGCCGCCAGCTCTCGGGTTTGCTTTGGCGTTTGATGGACGTGGACGCCTCCGGCAAAGCCGTGCTTGAACATCCCCTTGCCGCGGCCGCCCGCGTGGATTTGAGCCTTGATCACCAGCTCGGGTGCGCCAAGTTCCGAAGCGATCCTTTCCGCGTCTTCCGGCGTCGATGCCACGCTTCCTCTCGGCACAGGGACCCCGTGCTCGGCAAGAAGATCCCTGGCTTGGTATTCGTGGATGTTCATTCCCGAAACGCTACACATCGACATCGACGGGACGCTTGCGCTGTCCGATGGGAACCACTTTCTTGTCCCGTGCCCCGACATACTCGCTCTGGGGCCGGATGAGCCGGTTGTCCGAAAGCTGTTCGAGGACATGCGCCGTCCATCCGGCTGTCCGCGCGATGGCAAAAATCGGTGTGAAAAGATCCGTTGGGATGCCGAGGCTGTAGTAAACCGTCGCCGAGTAAAAATCGACGTTGGCGTGAAGGTTTTTCTTTTGGAGCATGATATCGGCGATCTTCTCGCTGATCTGGATCCATTTGGACTCCCCGATTTTGTCGCTGAGCCTCACCGCCATCTCCTTGAGATGCGGCGCACGCGGGTCGAGCGTTTTATAGATCCGGTGACCGATCCCCATGATCTTCTTGTGCTGGGAGAGCGCCTCGTCGACCCATGCGTCCACCTTTTCGGGCGAGCCTATTTCCTGGAGCATTTTGATGACGCCTTCATTGGCGCCGCCATGAAGCGGGCCTTTCAGGGTGCCGATCGCCGAGGTGATCGCCGAGTACATATCGGAGAGAGTGGCGATCGTCACACGCGCCGAGAAAGTCGAGGCATTCATGCCGTGGTCGGCGTGCAGGACGTAGCAGAGATCCAGTGTGCGCGCGACCTCCTTGTCGGGAACCTGGCCGCCGTTCATCAGATAAAGAAAATTGGCCGCTTCGCCGAGGTCCTCCCGCGGCCGTGGCAGGGGTTTGCCCTGTCGCGCGAGATGGAAATAAGCAGTGATGATCGGAATTTGCGCGATCAGCCGCATCGCCTTGCGGCGCTGGCCGTCCATGCTGTCGTCGTCGGCTTCCGGATCAAAACAGCCAAGGGCCGAGATGCCGGTCCGAATGGCATGCATCGGTGGACAATTTTTGGGAAGCACCTTGATCAGGTCGATCAGCCCCTTGGGCAATTCCCGCTGGGACGCCAGCTCCCGCTTCAGTTCGGCGAGCTCGCCTTCGTTGGGCAGGTGGCCGTGATGAAGCAGCTGAACCACTTCCTCGAATGAAACTTTCCCGGCCAGCTCATGAATGTTGTATCCGCAGTAGATCAATTCGCCCGCGACGCCCTGAACGTCGCTCAGCCGGGTCGAGGTCGCGACCACGCCTTCCAGTCCCTTGGTCACTTGAGTTCCCATGAAATTTGTCCCTCTTCGTTGACTAAAAATTGATGCAATTCCGGAGGGTTCTTCTACTAACCAGAGGCCGCAAAGAGCGTCAACATCTTATCATAGCGTACAGCGGATTGCGTAGAGCGGCTAGTAACATCGCTCGTAAACGGGGTTTCGTGTTTCCGATACGCCATACGCCATCCGCTATTCACTGGGGTGACGGGGCCGATTGACACACTTTTTGCGTCATGCTAGCTTGCCTCAACTCATGAGCGCGACTTTAACATTGACGCAGAATGTCTTGGTGCTCAACCGATTGTGGCAGGCGGTCAATATCTGCACCGTTAAGCGGGCCCTCACCCTCCTGTTCCTCGGCCATGCGCATGTTGTTCTGCCCGACGGAAAGGAATTCCAGACCTACGACTTCGAAGGATGGCGCGGTGTCTCGGATGCCTTCCCGGACGAGGAAGCCGTCCACAGCGTCTCCTTCAAGATCCGGATTCCCAAAGTGATCCTTCTCCTGGTTTACAGCCGGACGCCGAAGAAGGAAGTGAAATTTACCCGCCACAATATTTTCGAGCGCGACCGCAACACCTGCCAATATTGCGGCCACGTGTGCGACCGCACGGAATTGAATCTCGACCACGTCGTTCCGCGCGACCAGGGCGGGCCGACGGTCTGGGAAAACATCGTCTGCAGTTGCATCGAGTGCAACACTCACAAGGGCAACCGCACGCCCCAGCAGGCCAACATGCACCTGATCCGCAAGCCCCGGCGTCCCAAATGGCAGCCATTGCTTCAGGTGACGATTAATAAACGCACGGAAGACAGTTGGAAGCATTTCATAGACCTTGCCTACTGGCATGTTGAGCTCGGCGAAGAAATTCGCTGAAAAAGCACGCGTTTTGACCCGGATCCATCTTATTTGAATAAGGTGCCCCCCCGAGCGTCTTATCTTTTGAAAGGAGCAATCATGAAGAAGATGCTCATATTGGCGGGATTGATGTTGGCGGGTGCCGGCGTGGCGTCGGCGGACGATTTCTCGTTCTCATTCAGTTTCGGCGACCGGCACGGTTGGCGGCCGAGAGAAGTGCGCTATGCCAGGCCAGTGTATTGTTATGACCCTTGCCCGACCTATCGCTACTACCGGCCGAGTTGCTATGACCGCGGCTGGTATCGCCCGGATTATTATGATGGCGGTTGCTGGGTTCCCAGGCGGAGCGTGGTCGTCCTCCGCTCGTGCGATTAGGGCCGGCCTTCCACGGCCGGGATGGGATTCGATATCCGGCGCCCCTTGAGGGGCACGAGAGGGATTGCTTTCCTGCGCAAAGCGTCCCTTCTGGCGGGGATCGGGGGGCGCTTTGGGGTGGCTCGGTTTCACTTGCGAACCTTCAATTCGCGAGTGTATCTTGCTCTTATTGCGGGGGTGCAGAGCCTTCGCCTGCTTCATTTTCGCCAAGGATGACGGATGAAAAAAGTGTTGGTCGCCGAGGACAATAAAGACAACTTCGACCTCATCCAGATGATCTTTGACGAGGCGCCGTTCCGCTGTGAGCTTGTCCAGGCGCGCACCGGGCGCGAAGTTCTTAACCTCGTCGAGAAGGAGATGCCCGACCTGATTCTGATGGACATGGTGATGCCGGACATGGATGGCATGGAAGCGACCCGATCTCTCAGGAAAAAATATTCAAGGGAAACGCTGCCCATTATCGCGCTCACGGCGCAGGCGATGACCGGCGATCGCGAGACGGTGCTCGAGGCCGGATGCGACGAGTATCTGAGCAAGCCATTTGCGATCAACGAACTGCTGGCGAAAGTGACCCACTTTTTGAAAATCGACGCCTCGACCGGTTAAGACCATGTGGAAGAGCCCTCTTTTCAGGATGCTGCTGCGGGCATTTCTATTCCAGATGGCCATCGTCCTGCCTTCGGTCGGCTACTTCAGCTACGTCTTATGGGCGGAGGGGATCACGAGCGGGGCATGGCTCGCTCTGATGCTGATTTTTCTCAGCGTGGTCCTGGCGCTGGTTCTGGGAGGAATCATGGCGGCGGATATCATGAAACCGGTCGCGAAGCTGCGCGAGGCGGTGCATGGGATTTTGCGCGGCGATTTTCTGCGCATTGGCATCGATCGGACGGATGAGCTGGGGGAACTGGTTCGCGACTTTGACAGCATGACCGCCATCATTGAGCGGGAGCAGAAGGAGCTGAGGGCGCGGACGATGGAAATTGAGCATTCGAACGCGGCCCTTCAGCGAAGGGAGGTCCACCAGCAAGCCTATCGCGAGATTCTTGAGTCGCTCAATTCAATCGACCTGAAGCCCATGCTCGACGCGAGCCTTCAGAAGATGGTGGTATCGGCCAACTGCCACCTTGGGATCATCTACCTGCACGCGCGCATGGAGCGTGACCCGTTGATGGTGAGGGCCGCCTACGCCGCTGACGGCCAGCAGATCAAATACCAGGAGGGGCGGACGGTCGAGGGTTTGCCGATCCAGGTTGAGAAGGAGGGGCGGACCATCATCCTTCAGGAGCTCGATCCGGATAATGAATTTCATTTCAACCTGGGTTTTGGCTACATCCTGCCGAGAACAGTGGTTGGCATCCCGCTGACGTTCAGCAACGAGAAGCTTGGGGTGCTCTTAGCGGTCAGCCTTTCGGACATGCAGCAGGAGAGCCTCGAGTTCCTGGAAAATTCCGCGCGCCAGCTTTCCATCGCGATCCACAACGCGACCGTGTTCGAAAAAGTCCGCTTCCAGTCCCAGCGTCTTGAGATTCTGAATGTGGAGCTGGAAGAAGCAAGCCGCGTCAAGAGCGAGTTCCTGGCCAACATGAGCCATGAACTGCGCACGCCCCTCAATTCGATCATCGGCTTCAGCGACATGCTCTACCGGGCCAAGCGAGACCCGCTCTCGGAGCGCCAGCGGGTGGCGATGGAAAAGGTTCTGCGCAATTCCCGGCACCTGCTCAGCCTGATCAACCAGGTTCTGGACATCGCCAAGATCGAGGCGGGTCACATGGAACTCCTGCCCGAGGAGTTCGAACTGCGCGAGCTGATGCTCGACTGCCTTGCCGCCGTCGAGCCCGACGCCATCTCCAAAGGGCTTTCCTTGAAGGCGACCATTCCGGACGACTTGCCCATGGTTTACAGCGACACCAGCAAGGTGGAGGAGATCATCATCAACCTGCTGAGCAATGCGGTCAAATTCACGGAGAAAGGGCGGGTCGACCTGAACGTGACTGTGGGGTCCGACTTCCTGAGCGTCCACGTCGAGGACACGGGCATCGGGATTCAGCCGGAAAACCTGGAGATCATCTTCGAGGAATTCCGCCAACTTGACGCCTCCTCAACGCGGAGCCATGGCGGCACCGGTCTCGGCCTGTCCATCGCGCGCAAGCTGGCGCGGCTCATGGGCGGCGACATCAGCGTGGTGAGCAAGTTTGGGGCGGGAAGTCATTTCCAGTTTACGCTGCCGTTCCATGCGCCAGCGGGCAAGCCTTCCGCCCCGGAGCGCTTGAAGAGGGGAGAGGAGCCCGTGGCGCGAGCGAGGCATCTCAGGAAGATTCTTGTGATCGATGAAAAGAAAGATACTTATCATGTTCTATTCGATGCCCTGAAGGACGACTATGAGCTGATCTGGGCTTCCACGGGCGCGGAAGGGTTGAATTTCGCCGAGATCCACAAGCCGTCCCTTATTCTGCTCGATGTCATCCTCTCGGACTGGGACGGCTGGGAAATCCTGCAGCGCTTGAAGTCCAATTCCGAAACTTCGCACATTCCTGTCATCATCAATTCGATGGTGGAAAATCGCTCGCTCGCCCTGTCGCTTGGAGCGAGCGGGTACGTGACCAAGCCCACCACGGAGGAAGAGATCCGCGAGGCGGTCGAGAAGCTGGCCATCCCGGCCTCCCGTCTGATTCTCGTGGTGGATGACGACCCTGATTTCCGCAGCTTCATCTGCGAGGTTCTTGAGCAGGCTTCTTATGATGTGCTGCAAGCCGAGGATGGGCGCCAGGCGATGGATTTGATGTCGACGGATGTGCCCGACCTCGTCCTGCTCGACCTGATGATGCCCTACGTCGACGGTTTCATGGTTTTGGCCTTCATGGCCAAGCAGGCGCGCCTCCGGGAAGTCCCCGTCCTGATCGCTACCGCCATCGATCTGTCGCAAGACAAGCTGGCCTCCCTCAAGAAGCAGGCCCGCGATGTCATTCGCAAGGAAGGACTGACCGTGGAGCAGATCGCCGAGCGGGTCCGCAAGGTTCTCGAGGCGCAGGAGAAGGCGCCGGTTTCACCGGCTGTTTTCTGACGCCGCCCTTCAATTTATAGTTTGCGCCGTTCCGCCCTTTTGGGTAACGCAGACAGGTATAATCTAGGTGTAAATGCCCGAAAACAGGAAAGGATCGGAAGTGAAGAATCTGAATCTCGAGCGTTGGGTGAAGGATGTGGCTGAATTGACGCAGCCGGACCGGGTGTTCTGGTGCGATGGTTCGGAGGAGGAGGGCCGGCGGATGATTGGCGAGGCCGAAAGGGCGGGCATCCTCCGAAAACTCAATGGGGAGAAGTTTCCCGGCTGTTACCTTTCGCGGAGCAATCCGAGTGATGTTGCGCGTGTCGAACACCTGACTTTTATTTGCACGCCCAGGCAGGAGGACGCTGGGCCGACCAACAACTGGATGTCCCCCGAGGACGCCAAGGCAAAAGTTGAGCCGATCTTCCGCGGCTCGATGAAAGGCCGGACGATGTACGTGGTGCCTTATTTGATGGGCCCGGTCGGCTCGCCGTTCAGCCAGGTGGGCATTGAGGTGACCGACAGCATTTACGTCGTCATCAATATGCGGATCATGTGCCGCGTCGGCAAGGTCGCGCTGGATCATCTTGGCTCCTCCGCCGAATTCGTGCGCGGCCTGCATAGCACCGCTGATCTCAATCCCGAGCGCCGCTATATCTGCCATTTTCCGGACGAGAACCTGATCTGGAGCGTCGGCTCCGGTTACGGCGGCAACGCCCTGCTTGGAAAGAAGTGTCATGCGCTCCGGCTGGCGAGCGTCAGCGCCCGCCGCGAAGGCTGGCTTGCCGAGCATATGCTCATCCTCGGCATCGAAAGCCCCAAGGGCGACGTGACCTACATCGCGGCGGCTTTTCCGAGCGCGTGCGGCAAGACGAACCTGGCGATGCTGATCCCCCCCGACCTGTTCAAAGATCACAAGGTCTGGACCGTGGGCGACGATATCGCCTGGATGCGCTATGGGGAGGACGGCCGGCTTTACGCGGTCAACCCGGAGGCCGGTTTCTTCGGCGTTGTTCCGGGGACCAGCTCCAAGACGAATCCGAACGCGATGGCTGCGATCCGCAAGAACACCATCTACACCAATGTCGCATTGAAGGAGGACAACACTCCATGGTGGGAAGGCATGGACGGCGAAGTGCCAAAAAAGGCGACCGACTGGAAGGGCAATCCGTGGACCCCGGAGAGCAAGGAGAAGGCCGCGCATCCGAACTCGCGCTTCACCGCGCCGGCGCGCCAGTGCCCGTGCATCTCGCCCGAGTGGGAGAATCCGAAGGGTGTTCCGATCTCCGCGATTATTTTCGGCGGACGCCGCGCCCATCTCACACCGCTGGTGTATGAAGCCTTTGACTGGGAACACGGCACCTACATCGGCGCCACCATGGCTTCCGAGACGACGGCGGCAGCGACGAGCGCAGCGGGAGTGCTCCGTCGCGATCCGATGGCGATGATTCCGTTCTGCGGCTACAACATGGCGGATTATTTTCAGCACTGGTTGAATGTCGGGCAGGTCCATTCAACAAGCTCAGGGCAGGCAAGCTCAGGGCTGGCCGGGAAAAAGCTCCCGAAAATTTTCCACGTGAACTGGTTCCGGAAGGACACTGCGGGAAAATTCATCTGGCCGGGCTTCGGCGATAACATCCGTGTCCTCAAGTGGATTCTCGAGCGTTGTCAGCCTGAACACGCGCGGAAAGACCACGAGGGCGGCGCGAAAAAGACGCCGATTGGGTATGTTCCGACACCTGAGTCCATCAACCTCAGCGGACTCAATCTGGACCCGAAAACCGTCGAAGAACTGTTCTCGGTCAAGCCCTCGGAATGGAAACAGGAGCTCCAGGACCAGAAGGAATTCTTCAAGAAGTTCGGCAGCAGGATTCCCGATGCCATCTTGAAGCAGTATAACGAGCTGGAGCGCCG
>JAHFSZ010000004.1:11632-14603 GCA_023265515.1 Verrucomicrobiota bacterium | reverse complement strand
GGGCACGGCTCGCACTACAATGCCGACTCGGGAGAGCCGGCAAGACGCCAGGCCGCCGCCATCCGTGAACGAGGGCTTTTCGACGAGGTTCGCACCGCCTTTTGGAAGGAGGAGCCCGCGCTCTGCCATGGGATCGATGTCACCTCATCGGAGGACGTTTTCGTGGTCCCCTTCTTCATCAGTTCGGGTTACTTCACCGAGCACGTGGTCCCGCGCGAGATGGGACTGAAGAAGGGCCTCAACCGGAAGGAAGGCCGCCGGATCTTTTACACGGAGCCTGTTGGAACGCATCCGGCCATGACTCAAGTCCTCCTCCATCGTGCCGAAAGCGCGATTGAGGGACCCTGTAGACTCGCGCGGAACGAAGCGCGTATGGAACCCTCGGATGTGAGTCTCTTCATCGTGGGCCACGGGACGACCGAAAATGAAAACTCCGCCGCCGCCATCCACGCGCAGGTGGAGGCGATTCAAAACCTCGGGCATTTTGCGGAAGTCCAGCCTGCCTTCATGGAGGAGGATCCGTCGCACAAGACCATCCTTGTGCGCGCGGCGAAGGAGAAGATCGTGGTTGTGCCATTTTTTATCAGCGACGGCCTTCATTCCCGTGAAGACATCCCGTGCGACATTGGTTTCGTTAAGCGCGGCGAATCTTGGGAAAACCCCGTCCGGTTTCGTGGCAAGACACTGTGGTACACGCGAGCCGTTGGCTCGGACCCACGAATGGTCGACGTCATCCTTGAGCGCGTCCGCGAAATGCAGAATTCAGAACTCAGGACTCGGAATGAAGCCTTGATGCATGCGGCTCACCGCGCCATTCAGGAGGAGGCGGCCAAAAGGAAGAATCTGTTACTTGGCGAGCTTTGGATCGCCGTCGACTCCACGGGGCGCTTTTCCATTCGGCATGAAAGTGATCGGGCGCGTTCCGCCGGAGAATTGAAAATCCTGCAAACCGCGAAGGATGCGGATGAGGTCGCAAGACTCGACGAATCCGGGCGGTTCCGCCCGCTCAAGAGCGCGGCGACGCTCAAGCAAGGCTGGATCATGGCCGGATTGGACGGCACTGCTCTCGCTGAAACGCTGGAAATTCTTTATCCGGCGGCCGTTGTCCATTGGCACCAGCAGAAGACCGGAACGCTGCGCGTCCGCTCCTACCGCGAAACCGCCGAACGGCAAACCGGAATCTATGAAGTGACCAAGACGCTGAGCGACCGACAGGTGGAGGCAGCGGAAAAACGGTGCTGTGTCGATCGAAGGTGCCTGAAGAAGATCGTTTGGACCATCGATGGCCATCTGCCGTTGCCGAACGCCCGGCGCCTGACGCCTGACGCCATGCCATGCCCCGAACCGTGCAGTCTTTTCATGTCCGAGGCGCGGCGCGTGCTGAAGCTGAAGCCGGAGCCGACTTCCGAATAACCTTCACACGGGGATCAAGTCAGGACGGCGCGCCCAGTTTCTTAAGAAGCTCATAAGAATAGATCCCGGAAGAATGCCCGTCGCCCCAGACCGGACGGATGGCATATGCGCCCACGAGATCGAAGGAGCGAAGATCAAAAGCGGACGGCTGGAGCGAAATCTTCGGGCCTCGGGCAACATTGCCAAGAACGTCGGTCTCACCGGCGCAATAGGCGCATGGGCAGGCCCTTCTCAACTTTTCGAGCGCGATATAGCTTTCGGATTGGTCATCCCAGGCAATCGCCAATTCCGTGCCAATGATTTGAATGTACGCAGGTTTCATGGAGAGGGTCACTTCAGAACGCCGAAGTGGACATAAGCCAGGATGAACGCGCCCAGCGCGATCCGGTACCATCCAAATGATGTGAACGTATGCGTCCGGATAAAGCGCAGAAGCCATTTGACGGCGATGAAGGAGACGACTGCGGAGACGACGCTTGCGGCGATCACCATGTTCCAGCTCTCCGCTGGTGCGCCGGGTCCGGCGTTGCGCAGCGCCTGGAGGATTGTAATACCCGCTGCGCTGAGCATCGTCGGGATCCCGACCAAAAAGGAAAACTCGATCGCCGCAGGCCGGTTCAGGCCCATCACCAGGACCAGGAGGATCGTGGCGCCGGAGCGTGACGTGCCGGGGAAGACAGCTGCGATCAACTGGCCGATGCCCACCACCACCACCATGCCCCAGGTCACCTCATTCACAAGACGCCGGCCGCCGCGCAGCCACGCTTCCACCGCGATAAAAAGCAATCCGCCAATGATCAGCGCCAGCGCGACCGGCAGGGCTTTTTCGGGCAGCTTGAAATGCATTTTCTCCAGGGCCAGGCCGCCGCCGCCCGTGATCGCAAAGGCGGTCAGGATCTTGATCAAATAATTGTTCGCAGCCGGCGCTCGCCAGCCGACCAACATCAACCGGCATCGTTCCCGGAAAAGCGGCAGGACGGCGATCACGGCGGCTGACTGGATGACGATGTTGAATAAATCGCTCTGGCGCGGCAGCCATTGCTCAGCCAGGAGAAGATGTCCGGTCGAGGAAACGGGAATGAATTCGGTCAGGCCTTCGATTGCGCCCAACACTATGGCTACGAACCAGTCAAAGGGTTGCATCGGGCCCAAGATACGAGCTACCAGCTGCCAGCTACCAGTTTTTTATGTCGTCGTCGCTCTCCACGCCATCCTTGCCGAGCGAACTCAGATCGTAGCTTTCCGTATTGTGGACTCCGGGATAATGGTAGATGTACTCGCGGCCCCAGGGATCCTTGTTCGCCTTCTTTTCGAGATATTGCCGCCATTTTTGAGGAAGCGGCTCGGAGGCGGGCTTCTGGTAGAGCGCGGCCAGGCCCTGCTCGGTGGTTGGAAAGGTGCCATTATCGAGCTCATACAGATTGAGCGCCGTCCGCAGACTTCCCTCGATGTCCTGCCTGGTCGCCGTCTCGCGGGCCTGCTCCGCGCGTCCCTGAATCTTGACAACCGCGACGGAGAGAAGCATCCCGATGATCACGACGACGAGCATGATCTCGAG
>JAHFSZ010000004.1:0-11532 GCA_023265515.1 Verrucomicrobiota bacterium | reverse complement strand
TTTGCCCAGGCCGGACGTCAGGTCGAATACCGCCAGTAGAACGCTCAGGACGATGCTGCCGACAAAAACGGCCATGAAAAGGATCATCGCGGGCTCGATGAAGGAGGTGAAAGTCTTCACCTCGCGATCCAGCTCCCTTTCGTAGGTCCGCGCCGTCTGCTGGAGCGCGTGTGTCAGATCGCCGGTGCGCTCGCCGACGGCGATCATGTCCATCATCAGGTCGGGAAAGAGTCCCGAGCTTTTCAGCGTCTGCGAAAGCGAAAATCCCTGTGTGATCTGGACCTGGGCGTTCTTCACGGCCGCGCGAAGCGCGGTATTATCGATCGTATCGGCGGCAATCGACATCGCGTTGGTGAGCGAAAGACCGCTTTCGAGCAGGGTGGCGAGCGTCTGGGAAAATCGCGCATATTCGGATCGGGAGATCAGCCGGCCGACGAGGGGCCATGAAATTTTCCTGCGGTCCCAGCGGAGGCGATTATCGGATTTTTTCAGCCATGTGCGCAGAGACATCCAGGACGCGAGCGCCCCCAGCGGCACCGTCCACCCCCAGTGGATCGTCCAGTTGCTCAGCCAGATGAGAAGCTGCGTTGCCAGCGGAAGGGACTGGCCAAGCTCGCTGAACATGCCGGCGAGCTTTGGCAGCATGACGACCATGAAGAAAGCGACCATGCCGATGCCTGCGGCAAGGATGAAGCACGGGTAGATCAGCGCAAGCTTCACCTGGTTGGCGACCTCCTCCCGGCGCTCGAAATGGTCGGCAAGCCGCTCGAGAATCTCCCCCAAGTGGCCACTCACTTCGCCCGCCGCGACCATGTGAGGGACCATGGACGGAAAGAGGCGCGGGTGCCTCGCCAGAGCCGATTTGAGCGATTCACCCCCGACGACCGCTTCGTGCAGCTTGAGGAAGGTCGAGCGCCAGATCGCGCTGTCGCTCCGCTGGCCGAGGATTTTCAGGGCTTCGCTGAGCTTCAGGCCGGCGCGCAGGAGTTGGGCCAACTGCTCGATCTTTCGAGGCAGGTCGCGGCGCGGACTCCTGAGACGCTCCAACAGGCCGGCGATCCCAAAAGCCGCGCCGCCACTTTTGGGGACCGCCGCAGGCGGGGCGTTGACCTCGATGGGAAACAGCCCTCGTGAGCTCAGGGAGCGCAGGGCGCTGGACGCATCCGCGGCGTCAAGCTCTCCCGCGACCTTTTCACCGGAGGCGCTTCTTGCACTATAAGTAAAAGTAGGCATATCACCATCGGGCAGGGAAAAATCAGAAGGTTATGGGAGCGTTGTTCCAACCCCGGGAGCTTCGGTGTTATCGATGTAGTCGACATAGACCTGCTGGAGGATCAGTTCGCCTGCATCGGCGCCGGGTGTCTTGTTTTCCCACTCGATACGGATCACATGAGCGAGCGAAGGCCGTCCATCCGCTGCATGGACGGGTTGGTCCAGGGTCAGTTCGATCCAGTGATAGAGCGTGCCGGGTCCGGGCTGGAGGGTGGTCTCGCCCCGGAGGCTGCCATCGATGTAGAATTTCAGTGTCCCGCTGGCGGTCGAATTCGGGTGCGTGACGACGCCCAAGCGGTAAACGCCGGCGAAGGGCAGAGGCAAGCGGTAGAGAAGGGCCTTGGCCGGATTGCGCGCCGCCATCGAGTCTAGTTTTTCCTCCCAGAACCCCTCGCTGTCGATGTTCTGGCTGGCTGAGAGCGTCAGGACTTCGACATAATCGGGCAGGCCATTGTGGTTCGAGTCGGCGCTCAGCGGATCGGTGCCGTAGCGGATCACCTCCTCGCCATCGGTCAGTCCGTCCTGGTCCGTGTCGGTCTTCGCCGGGTCGGTATGAAGCGCCATCTCCCAGTCGAGGGAAAGCCCATCGCCATCGGCGTCCATGCCGTCAATGAAACTCGCCGTGAGCACCGCGCTGGAGACGGGCGGAGCGGCGGAATGGGTTCTCTCAACCGAAAGAGCCAGTTTTTCAGCGACCAGCCCGATCACCTCATAGATGTTCCCGGAGTAGGGCGGAATCTCCGTGTCGTTGATCTTGAACCGGACCGGTTCGCCGGCGTTGAGCGTAAAGCGATAAGTTCCACTGGCATCCGGCGTCCAATCGGTCGTCCATGCGGGCTGGTCCGCGGGAAACGCGATGTCCCACGCCTTGACCTGCTGAAGGTCGGGCCGGCCGTTCAGGTTCGTATCCGCCAGGTAGGCGCTCAGTCCGTAATGGGCCTCTTCGCTGTCCGGCAGTCCGTCCTGGTCCGTGTCCACGGCGCCGCTTTCCGCGAAAACAGGAAGCGATGGCAGGAGCATGACCAGGACCACGAATCTTAAATTTTGAATTTTGAATGTCATCAATCGTCCTGGCTCTCGCTTGCTTGGAGGACCTCCTCGACCGTGGTGATCCCCGCGATCGCTTTGAGCAATCCCGCCTCACGAAGCGTGACCATGCCGCGCTCCATGGCCGCCCTCTTGAGCGCGTCGGGGGATGCCCGCTCCAGGACCAGCGGCGCAAGTTTGTCATTCATGACCAGGATCTCATGGATCGCGGTCCGTCCGACAAAGCCCGTGCCCCGGCAGGCCTTGCATCCCTTGCCGGTGTAAAACTTGATCTCTTGCCCCGGTTCGGGAGAGGGTTCGCCGTGACGGCGCAAAAATTCAAGCTCCTCTCCGCTCAAGCGGGGAGACGTCGTGGCTTCGTGCCGGCATTCGCGGCAGATCGTGCGAACGAGACGCTGGGCAATGACGGCGTTGATCGAGGAGGCCACCAGGAAGGGCTCGATGCCCATGTCGATCAGACGCGTGACAGCGCCGGACGCGTCATTGGTGTGGAGGGTGCTAAAGACGAGATGCCCTGTCAGCGACGCCCGGATGGCGATGTCTGCCGTCTCACGGTCGCGGATTTCGCCGACCATGATCACGTCAGGATCCTGTCGGAGAATGTGGCGCAGTCCCATGGCAAAATCGAAATCGATTTCGGGCTTTACCTGGATCTGGTTGACGCCCGGCAGCTGGTATTCGATCGGATCTTCGATCGTGACGATCCGTTGTTCCACGGAGTTGATTTCACTCAGGCAGGAATAAAGCGTCGTCGATTTTCCGCAACCAGTCGGGCCGGTCAGCAAAATGATCCCGTGCGGCTTTTGTATGAGCTCTCTCAGAAGGGCCTTGTCGCGCTCCGAAAATCCGAGGCGGTCCAGGCCGATGACCGCGTCGTCGCGGTTGAGGAGGCGGAGGCTGACGCTTTCGCCGAAGGCTGTCGGGATGGTTGAGACGCGCACGTCGATCTCGTCATTGTTGATCCTGAAATGGATGCGGCCGTCCTGTGGGAGGCGCTTTTCGGCAATATCCATGCCGGCCATCACCTTGATGCGCGAGGTGATCGCGCTTTCGAAGCGTTTCAGCGAGGCGGGGATCGGCACCTGGTGCAGGACGCCGTCGATGCGGTAGCGGATACGCAGCGATTTTTCCATCGGCTCAAGGTGGATGTCGGTGGCGCGATCCCGGTAGGCCTCCTGCACGATCTGATTGACGAAGCGGATGACGGCGACCTCCTCCTCTTTTTCCGGGTTGACGGCGCTTTCCTCCGCCATCTCCTGCCATTGCGTTTCGCCCATCATCTGCTGGATGGTGTCGGCGCCGACGCCGAAATGCGTTTTGATCTGGTGGGCGATCTCCTCCGCGGGCGCGATCGTCCAGTCGACGGGTTTCTGCGCCAGGAAGTGGACGAGTGCGCCAAGACCCGGAGCATGCGGATCGGCCGATGCGAAGGCCACACGGTCAGGGGATCCGGTTTCGAGCGGCAACAAACCGTGTTCGAAAATCACGCGCGCCGGATAGTCCCGCGACGCGTCGGTCTTAACATGGCCGATCGCTTCGGCGGAGTTGATCCCAAGCGGCGCCGAGGAATTGGGGACGGGGGAATCGGCTCCGGGGGGGTTAGAATGGGATCCGGTCGGGCTCATGGTATTCTTTTTCGTTCTCCTTATCCACCTGCTGCTTAAGCTTGATCAGTTTTTTCGATTCGTTTCTTCGCTCGATCGCTTCCTTGGCGGCCTCCTCAGGGGTCCGCAGGACGGTCGGCTGGAGCAGGACCATCAGTTCGGTCCGGTGCTTGTCGATGGTCGTTCCGGAGAAAAGATAGCCGAGGATCGGAATATCGCGCAGGATCGGGATGCCGCGTTTGGTGAACGTGCGATCGTTGCCGGTGAGACCGCCGAGGACCACCATCTGGCCGTTCTGCACGGAGACCACGGAGGAGGCCTGGCGCTTGGCCACGATCGGAATGTCATTCCCATCGATCGTCTGGAACCCATTGACTGTCTCGGTCTTCTGGATGATGTCCATCACCACCAGGCCGTCGGGGTTGATGAGCGGCTTGACGGTCAGTTCCAGGCCGATTTCCTTGCTCTCGTACTGGGAACGGACGGCCGTCGAGCTGGTTCCGACGATGTCGGAGACCGTCCCGGTGATGTACGGCCGGGTTTCTCCGACGAAAAGTTTTGCCTCTTCGTTGTGCGACGTTTGGAGGATGGGCCGCGAAAGGATGGTCACATGATCATCGCGCGCGAGCGCCTCCGCGACGATCTCCAGCTTGAACGGTCTGCCGATGTTGCCGAAGTAGGTGAGTCCGCTCGTCGCCACCGCCGGGATCGCGGTCGTTGCCAGATCGATCGGATTAATGGCGATGGTCTGGTTGATGCCTGCGTGATCGGTGGCGGCACGCAGGACTTCAACGCCGAACGCACGATTGTCGGTGAGCGTCACTTCCATGATAATGCCTTCGATCAGCACCTGGGCCAGCAGGACGTCAATCTCCTGGACCAGATCCTCGAGGGGCCGGATTTCATCCAGGCTGCCGACCAGCAAAATCGAGTTGGTCCGCACGTCGGCAAAGACACCCACCTTGCTCAGCAGACTGCCGCCCTCACCGGAGCGGCCTCCTCCTCCAAACGAGGGGGGCAAGGAAGGCGCCGGTGGAGGCGTTGTTGGCGAGGACCCCGTCTTGCCGTACTCGGAGCCTCCCATCTCCCCACCGCCGCTGATCCGGGAGCTGCTGGAGGTCCCCGTGCCGCCGGAAGGGCCGCCGGTCATCTGGGCGAGCAGCGAGGCCGTCTGGTCAGCCTTCGCATACTTGAGAGGGATGGATTTGATCACCACCGTCGCGGCCGTGTCGATATCGAGCTTGGAAACCAGCTGATCGAAGAATGGAAAGTTGATGGTCCGCGTGAGGATCACGAGTTGATTGGTCCGCTCGTCGGCCGAAAGGTTCACCTTGCCGACCACGATCGCATCCTCGCTGAGGGTGAGTTCCTCGCCTGCGATGCCAGCCGGAACCGGCGGGATATTGGGAGGGACCGCGCCTGGCGGGCGACCGCCGAGCATGGCGGCCCCGGTCGAGGAGGTTCCAGTCATCGAGGACTGAATGAGTGACTGGATCTGGGCAAGGACCTCCTTGGCCTTCGCGTGCTTGAGCTGGTAGAACTTGGTTTGCACGCGCGCTTCGATTGGCTGATCGAGTTGGTCGATCATTCGCTTGAACTGCTGGATATTCGCGGCTGTGTCGGTGATCAGAAGGCTGTTGGTGCGCGGAAAGGGCACGAGCTGTCCGAACGGGTGAATGAGCGACTGCAGACTTTGCATGGCGCTCTGCACGTCGGTGTAACGCAGGGTGAGAATCTGCGTTATCAGCCGGTCGCTGCTGCCAGGGGCGCCGGAATGGAAAGGGACGCCCTCCTGTTTGGCGGTCTGGTTCGGCACCAGCTTGAAAAATTTATCTCCCTGGGGAATGACCGCGAAGCCGTTCACGCTCAGCGCATTTTCCAGGGCGCGGACCGCGTCCTCGCGTGTGAGCTGGCCATTGCTCTGCAAGACGATCCTTGCCTGCAGGTTGCTCGGATAGATGGCCGTCTTTCCTGTGAGCTGGCTGTAGAGCTGGATGATCTGGTCGAGCGTTCCGTTGGGAAAGTTGATCGTCACCAGTTCCTGGGATGCCGCCGGCCTTGGGGCCCCGTTCGGCGGTTGGGCCGGAGCCAGGCTGATGCCGAGCACGGCGATGACGGTCCAAAGGATGATGTTGGTTTTCATAGGCCTCTGGCTCCCTTTTGCGGAGGTTCCATGGCAGTGGAACCAGAACATTTGATCCTTTTCCCGCCGTTATTCAAGGAGCGGGTTCTTAATTTGGACATTGAGGGTTTCATCGCCGGCCTCCACTGGTTCATTTCATCTTTCGCGCGGAATAATAATCCTTTTTCTTCTCACCCCAGGCGGCTGGATGTTATTGGTGGCAGGCCCCGGGGATGGCTGGATCGCTTCCGGGGTTTGCATCATGGGAGTCGGAGCCTGGCCGGAGGAGCCGGGGGTTTTTTCGATGGTCAGGGTCATGGGCTGACCGTTGTAAAAGAGACTCACGGTCTGGGTCAGTTCGTCAATTGCCTGGATCTGGATGCCTTCTTCATTGCTCCCCACGGGCAGAATGAGGCTTCTTCTCTGGACGGTGTCTTCGATGCCCGCGCTGATCTGGTCGCCGATCCGGATGATGCCATTAAGCTTGAGTTGCGGGTTCGAAGCCGAAACTCCGGCGGCCGAAGTCTGCGGCAGCAGACTGTTTCGAAACGGCGCGCGCGCGATGATGCCACGGTACTTACCCAAGTCGGCCTTCGGGTCAGCGTTTGGTCCGGGTGGACGGGCGGCCGGAGGTGGAGCCGGATCGGTTCCCGGAGCCAGCGTCACTTCCGGTGCCAGCACCCGGGTCGAGTTGGTCGCCGGATCGACAGCCCGCAAGGGGCCATTGGTTGCCCCGCAGGCCGCCAAAATCGCCAAAATCATCCAGGAGGTCTTCACAGGCTGAACCTCGTCACCAGGATCGTCGCTTCCACGCGCAGTTTGTCGATCGCCGGATTGTCCGGCATGATCTGCAGGATGGAGACCTGCGGGCTGGCTGGATCCTTCTGCAGCGCGAACAGGAATTTCACCAGCGACTCCTGGCTCGATTCGATTGAATAGTTGACGCCCGTCTCGGTCCCAAACGCCGTTTTCCGCTCAGGAAGGGGGCGCTGACTGCTCAGCGAAAGTCCGCTTTTTTTCCCGATTTCCTCCAGGCGCCGCAGCCATTCAGTGTCGTCCGCACCCGAACCGCCTGGCTTGGTCACGGTCTTGAGCGACTTGATCTCCGACTCCCACTCGCTGGTCCGCGCGATGGTCTCCTTCTCGAGGAACGACTCCGATCGGAGGCTGGCAAGTGACTTCTGCCGATCGACGGCCGATCCGATCCAGTCCAAGACCACGAGATAGTTGAACAAAAGAAACGCAGTGGCGGCCGCCGCCCACAAAAAGGTTTTCTCCCGCGGTGTGATTTTCATAATCCGGCCCTCCGTCCAAGCGACGCTCTCGATCCCGAGGTCGCCGCCGGCTCCGGCCTGGCTCCAAGCTTGCACTGAATGTCGAACTCCACCCAGTTCTTTTGGGGATTGTTCCGGACGGAGTTGAGTTCCACCAGGCGGAAAGGCTTTTGCTTTTTCAAAGCCTCGACGAAATCATAAACGGAGGCGTTGCTTGCCGCAAAGCCCCGCAGCGAAAGGCCGTCCTGGAATTTGAATCCGTAACCGGTGAGTGTCACCTCCCTGGGCATCGCTATCGTGGTCATGTAGAGCACGTCGAGCGCGTTCTGGTTGCCTTCGGCCTGTGTTCGCATCCGCGCGACCTGTTTCTTCAGCGCAACCGCCTTTTCGTAGGCGGGATGCTGAAACTCGAGCGCCGTTTCCTCCCTGGCCGCTGCCCGCTTTTGCCAGAGACTCAGGCCGAGCAACCCCGCCAGCAAAACCACGTAGACCACGCCCCCCGTCTTGAGCAACCGGAACCGCCGCCGCACTTTCGCGCGCCGCATCTGATAGCTCTTCCAGAAATCGGGCAGCCAGTTCTTGAAGCCGGCGGGATCGCGCTGACGCAGGCTGGCGGCGCACTCCTGCGGGGGCAGATGCAGGGCGAGTTGTCCGATCGGGTGGCGGTCCAGGTTCAGGTGCGTCAGCAGGTTTGCGAGGTTCAGCCGATAGCTCGAAAAATAGACCGGCGTCTCCTCGGAAATTCCCTTTTTCTCCCGCGCCGCGCAGGCCAGTGCCATGGCAAAAGCATCCGCCACCGGCCCGGCCATGGTGTTCTCCGGGCCTGGCGGCACAAACGGCTGGAAGATGAATCGCGGCTGTCCGTTGCGGACAATGAAAATTTTCAGCGCGATTTTTTTTTCGCTCGCCTCGCCGGCGGAGCCTGGCGGGTCCGATGCCGGATCAATCCACGCCCAGATGTATTCGTCGGGCATGCGCAAGTCGAGGGCCAGGCGCTTCCAGACCGCCCACACATCCGGCACGACAAGCGGAAACCCGGCACCCCATTTCTCGACTTTTTCCAGCAGGGGAATCAGCTCGTCCTTCCGGAACGTGATCGACAGAACAAGGGTGCCGTGGGCGTCCCTTTCAAGAATTGCATAAGAGTTTACATACTCAGATTGCGCAAGGACGGGGAAGATCGAAAGGCTGGTCCTGGCCATTGCGTCCACCTCCTTGAGTTCCGAGGTGGGAAAGCTGAGCATCTGGAGCAGGCAGTGGCTGCTGTCGACGCAGAGGATGGTGGTCTGGAATTTTCCGGTGTCGGTGCCGATCTTGCCCGACATCGCCTTGCGCGTGGAAGTGAGCGGCGGCGCCACCCGCTCCCAGATTTGAGTTCGGATCTCCTTTCTCTCCTCCATGAGGGTGAACAGATCGAGGTGATCGCCCCTCGTGTAGGCGGAAAGAATCAAAGGCTTTTGCGACGGCTTTTTCATGGATCCTGATCGACGATATCTTTGATTTTCTTCAACTGTCCGCCTTCGTTGACGAAAAGCCCGCGCCATGCCGCGCGAACACCCCCAACTTCACCTATGCCCTCAACGATGAAATAATCCGATCGCGTTGTGACCATCGGGTCGGGCGTCGATCCCGCTTGGAAAAGCCCGGACTCCAGAGGCTTGTCATCCTCCGTTCCTGGAACGCCATCCAGCCCGTTCCGGTCATTGAGCCATTTTTCCGCCGTGGCGACATCCACGTGGCCGAGCGACGCCAGGACGATGAGCGGGGCGGTGTTGACGTTGATCTTGCCGTCTCCCTCAACCGTGAGATAGTCGATCACCCGCTCCGCGCGCCGGGTGACGTCGGGATCAAGCCGCGCCGAAAGGACCTCGGGCCCTTTCCGGACCCAGAGCAGTTCGCCCAGCGTTGTGACAGGGCCGTTCTTGGCCCGATAAGGCGGCGAGAGGCGGCTGTAATATTCGTCTTCCGCCCCGTTGAGCCGAACCGCATCGTTGGAATCCGTCCAGTCGGCAAGCGAGTCGATCCATGCCCGAACGTCGTCCTCCGAAAGTTTCGTGAAGCTCAGGAAGTTTTCCCAGAGTTCCTTGGGGGCCGTGTTCACGTTGATCTTCTGCTCCACGTCGCGGATGGCAAGGTGGAACGTGCCGCGGCCCAGGGCAAAGTCCTTCGATTGCCAGAATCCCGTAAATAGGTCGAGGTCGAGCGGGTTTTCGGGAGGCTTGCCGCCGTATGCGGTTTCCCTGCGCTGGTCTTCGAGCAGTTTCGGCAGATACTGAAGCGCCGATTTGGCAAGGACGCCGGCTTCATCCTTCTTCCGATGCCACGATGTCCACGCGATTTCCTGGTTGACGGCGTAGGCAAAAACCGAAACCAGGAGGGCAAGGGCCATGGTCAGCCAGAGGGCCAGCAGGAGGGCTGAAGCGTTCCGGTTCATGATGGTTCTCCCGGTTCGGATGGCGCCGGTGTCGCCGCCGGCTTTTCCGTGGACACTGGTTCGGCAGGCGGCGGCAGCGTGATGACAAACTTGTGCTCGCGCGGCGCATTTTTTGAATCCGCGAAGGTCAGTTCCACTTCGACCGCCTGCGGCCATTTTTTTTCCTCGCGCCAATCCTCGACCCACCGGCCCGCATCCTTCCACCAGTAGCGCAGGTTGAATGACCGGATTTCCGGGCTGAGGACGATCGTCTCCGCCTCGTCGGCGTTTCTTGGATCGATGCTGAAAGGGGCGAAGCTCCAGGTCAGCTTCTTGCCGCCGGCCGGGGCGGCCTGTATGCCGAGCGAGCCGCGAACCGGAACCAGGAGGGTGCGGCCGCGCTCCAGCTCCATCGGCCACTGCGTGGTGAATGAAATCCGGTCCGCGGGGAACTGGCCGTCGAAATTGTTTTCGCATTTCCACTCGAACAAGTCGCGGGACGATTTTTCCAGCATCGCGCGCTCGAACAGCTCCCGCACGCGGCCGGTCACCAGGTCATCGTGGCCCGTGATGCGCTGGTGCTCCCGCGCGAAGCTCCAGCCCCGCGTGCAGCCGATCCAGATACCGGTCGCCGCGATCACGAGGATCGCCGTGAGCGTGATCGCCACCAAAACCTCGATCAGGGTGAAGGACATGTCGTGGATCGTGGATCGTTGTTTGTGGATCGTTGTTTGTGGATCGGGGTTCGTGACTCGGGGATCAGAGTACGTGATCGCTTGTTCGTGGATAATGGGAGGTATCTCGCCAGTTGCGTCAGGATAAAGTGCGGAGGCAGGTGTTGGACTGGCTTTTAGGCTCTTGATGAGGTTGTTGAGCATCCGGCCTTCGTGATCGAGGTGTTCCTCTAACATAGAGAATCTTTCCGCACTCAGGAATCCACGCCGCTTTGCGATGGTGAGTTGCGTTTCGAGTTCGGCGCAAGAACCGAGAGCAATATAGCAAAATTGGATATATTCCTTCGTGTGTTGGCGGGCAAAGCCCTCGGCGATGTTTGATGGAATGGAGGTGGAAGTTCGCTGAAGGTGGTAGGCCAACGCATATCGTTCAGAAGATGGGAAGGCGCCTGTCGCTTCGTAAACCAAGTCTACGATGTCGAGCCCCTTCTTCCAGACTTCCAACTGTTTGAAACTTTGTATCTTCATCGAATCACGAATCACAGTTCACGAACCACGAATTACTCGCTTTTCCACCGATAAGCTTCCCTCGTTTCTTCCCGTATTCCATCCGCCTGCTTCCAGCTCACCTCGATCCGCTCCTTGAAAAAGCGCGGGTCGTCGGTCGGCGTCAGTTCATGCTTCCAGGCGAACTGCCGGCCATCACGTTCCACGGTGCCGTCCCACACGCCCTGCCGCACTTCGTTCCCCTGGTCGAAGAACGCGAGCCTTTCGTCGAGCACCTGCGATGCGGTCCGGTAATTTTCCGCCACGCTCAGCCCATGCACGCAGCGCGCCACGGCGACGCTCAGCACGATCAGCACGATTCCCAGGATGGCCCCGGCAACCAGAACCTCAATGAGGAGAAAACCGCTCCGAACTGCGGTACGTCGTCGGAGGGATTTCTTTGCCGCGGGCGGCAAAGGGATTTCAGCCGTCGGTTCCATGTGACTCCCCGCAGCCCGAGCGCGCTGCTGTGCGGCCGGGCAATTCCTGTTCTTCGGTAAATTTCTCATAAACAACGACATGGAGCAAAAACATTGTCTCTTTCTACCCGGTTTGGAGGGTTTTTGGAAGGAAGGACGCC
>JAHFSZ010000051.1:2294-16560 GCA_023265515.1 Verrucomicrobiota bacterium | reverse complement strand
GCCTGCGCCTGGGCCTTCATGCCCCGGCGCTCGTAATGGAGCCCGAATCGGCGCAAGTCATAGGCATTGGTCGGGTCGAAAGCGACGGCATCCTGATATTCCTTCTCTGCTGCCTGGAAATTTCCCATGTCATCCAGAATCTCGCCGCGGCGGACGCGGAGCGTTTTGTTGAGCGGGTTGAGCTCCAGCGCCTTCTCCGAAATGCTCAAAAACTTCCGCTCATCGTCCCGCTTTTTCGGCCCGTCGAGCGCCGCGCGCTGGCAGAGAAAGCCCGCATACCTCGCCCATGTCTCGGAACTGAGCGGGTCGGTTTTCAGCGCACGGTCGTAGGCATCACGCGCACCAAGCCAATCCATCTGCTTCTGCCGGACTTCCGCCTCGCGCAGGAGCCGGTCGCCGTGAAATGTCGTCCAGGCCGCGGCGCCCTGCCAAGCCACGACCGCCATGAGAATCGCGGCCAGGGAGCGCCGGAACATTCGCGCCCATACCCCCAACTCACGCGGCGCCCCGCCCTCGTCGCAGAGGTTGTGTCCGGCGCCCATCCAGAGCGCGAACATCAGCGCGTTGGCCTGGATGTGCATGTTGAAGTCGACAACCGAATGGAGAAAAAGGGCCGTCAGCGAACCGCAGATACCAATAAATGCCGCGCGCCGCCAGGCCTCCGCGGGTTCCAGGACGATGTGCGGATGATGGTAGGTGTTTTGAAGGAGCTCGAACCGGCGCAGGGCGGAAAAAAACTTCGCTAGCGCGAGGACCAGGAAGACGGCGAAGAACAAACCGCCAACCGCGCCATAATCGGCCAGCAACTGGAGGTAATCGTTGTGGACGAACACGGCCCGGGCGGGAATGTTGCCGCGGACGCTCGCATGCCACCAGTCAAACTGCATCGGACCGAGGCCGAACCACGGCGCCTGTTTCCACAACGCCAGGGCGCTCTTCCACATTTCGATACGCGACCATTCGCCGTGCACAACGGTTGAGTATCGTTGCAGTTCCAGATTGTCGGAGGAGCGCAGGTAGCGGGCGAAAAGAAAGGCCCCCAGAACGCCGGCGATCGAAACCACGAGGAGCGCCGCTCCCTTGTGCCGCCAGCCGAGAAAGAAAACGAGCGCGCATCCCGCCGAACAGGCAATCTGCCCGCCGCGCGAAAAAGTGAAGAGATGCGCCGCCGCCAGGATCAGAAGCGCGTAGGCCAGCAGAAGGCGGCGCCCAATCGGCATCCGCGTGAAGAGGACAAAGGCCAGGAGCAGCGGAATGAAAAATTCAAGGTAGCCGGCAAGATGGTTTGGGCAGTAGTAGGTCCCGGAAGCGCGGCCCGGATAGCTTGACTCGAACCAGAGCACTTTCAGCGAGCCGCTAAACTTCTGGTAGAGCGCGTCGACGGAAATGCCGCAGGCGACGAAGAGAAGGACGGCTCCAAAAGCGGGAAGGATCCACCGCTGGCTGCGGAGGCCGCGAATGGAGAAATAGACCCAGAACGCGGCGCTCGCCATCAGCCATTCCTGCCGCGACTGGAACTCGTGGGCTGAAGTCAGATAGCGCACCGTCAGATAAATCCAGCATGCCAGCAAAGCGACATCGAGCGGATCGCGCAGGATCGAGCGACTGAAAACCAGGGATCGGAGGAGGACCGCGAGAAAACCGGCGAACACCAGCGCCTGGACCAAAGAGGCAAAGGAAGTGTGGACTGCCCCGAAGAAAACCGGCGCGACGGCCAAAGCCAGAAGCAGGAAGAAGGAGGCTGCGGTCGAAAATACTCTGGAAAGCTGAGTCATACTAACCGGATGGGGGCGTGGAGCGTATGGCGCATCGCGTAGAGGGGAACACCCAAACCGGACGGAACACTCCTATCCGCCATACGCTATCCGCTCTACGCTAAAAAATGCTTCGCGGAATGGTGATCGAATCACTCGGCAAAATGGGGATGTCGTATTTAGGATCCGAGTAGGCGAGCGAGCAATTGATCTTGATCAACTGCCCGCGCCTGTCGATGCGCACATCCCTCGGATTGGCAAAATCCGTGAACCCGCCGGCCGTGGTGATCGCCTTGAGGATGGTCATGTCCGTGCTCCAGAGATAGCGCCCGGAGTTTTTCACCTCGCCGCGAATGTAGAAAAACCGGTCCTTGAGCGAGCAGGTGACGTTGATGACCCGGAAAAATCCACCGTCGATATAGGCCTTCTTGATGTCGGCGGCCAGCTCCTGGGGTGTTTTGTCGAGCGCCTTGATCTGGTTGACGTACGGCAGCGAGATTTCGCCGGTTTCGGCGATGGCCTCCGCATAGCTGTTGTCGAGCGTCGTGGCGGTGCCCGTGATCCGGACCGACACCTCGTCTCCAGCACGAATCCGGTTCTCCACGCCCTTCTCCATCTTGTCGACGGTGGGCGGCGATTCGGCCGTGCTTCCGGTCAGGAAGTTGCTGCAACCGGCAAGCGCGAACAGCGCGAGACAGCAAATCGCAAGCAACGTGGATCGTGAATCGTGAATCGCAAGATGCTGAAGAAATTTTGTCATCGAACCGCCGGGCCTTACCTTAAATCAAATTTGAGAAATCTTGCAAAGGGTTTTTGAATTACGATCCACGAATCACGAGCCCCGAGTTAGTAGCTCGATGAAAAATCCTCCATCTTCGAGGATCCTTTCATCTTCGAACTGTCGCGGTAATAGACCGAGTTGTAGCCATAGTAGTCGTCACTATGCGAGAGCTTTACATTGTTGAAAACAACCCCCAGGACATTGACCCCGGCGTTTTCCAGCGCGGTGATGGTCAGCTGCGGGACGGATTTCGGATAACGCTTGTACTGGACAACCAGAATGGCGGCATCAACCGCCTGTGCGATGAGGATGGCGTCGCTGATGCCAAGAATCGGCGGGCAGTCCATGAAGACGACGTCGTAACGCTCCTTCAGATTGGTTGCAATCTCCTGGAAATGGTCCGATGTGAATACGCCGATCGTCTCGGGTGTCACCAGGCCGCTCGGCAGGAAGTGCAGGTCAGGAACGGAGGTCGACTGGATCACTTCTTCGAGCGGAAAGCCCTTGATCACGACATCCACCAGCCCGATGTTCCGGTCAACGCCCAGGTAGTTGTGCAGCGAGGGACGCCGGATGTCGCAATCGACTACAATCACTCGCTTGCCGGCTTTCGCGAATGTATAGGCGGTGTTGAGCAAGGTCAAAGACTTGCCTTCCCCGGTGCCGCCGCTGCAGAAGCAGATGCTTTGGATCGGACTGTTCTTCTGGAACGATTCGATGTTGGCGCGCAGGACGCGGTAATATTCCGCGAACGGATTCACATCCGCCATCTCGATCAGCGGCCGCTTGATCGTGTCGGGGATGACAGCCAGAACCTGCTTCTGGAGCAGATGTTCGAGCTCGCTGGAGGTCTTGATGCTCGTGTCGAGGTACTCGATGAAAAATGCGACGCCGACGCCAAGCAGGAGACCGACCACGACACCGACGCTCAGGTTCAGCGGGATATTGGGAAACTTCGGCCGAATCGCGGGCTCGGCGGGATTGTAGATGCGGACGGGGCGCTTTGGAATTTGCATTTCGATTTCCTCCTGCTTCACCCTCGCCGTCAGGTTCTTGAGAAGATTTTCCTGAAACTCCAGCTCTTCATTCTTCTTCTGGAACGGGACATATTCCGCGCTCAGGGAAGCGCGGTCCTCCTCCTTGAGTTTTTCGAGCTCCTTGGTGAGTTGGTCGGTGAGCGCCTTGGCCTGCTGGTAGTCGAAATCGAAACGTTTCCGGAATCCGGAGATGGCATCCGCCAGCTGCTGGCGCGTTGTGTCGAAGAGCGACTGCGCCTGCTTGTAGTCGGGATGGTTTGGCGCGATCGTCCCGGCCTTCATCCCCGCCAGTTTCGATTCGGCATCGTCGTAGGTCCGGATGAGCGAGATCACGCGGCCGTCGTCGGTGATCGAGCTGGCCAGCTTTCGAAATTCGTCGATCGAGAGACTTTCGAGCATTTCCTTGCGCTTCTGCTTGGTGATCAGCTCGAAGTTTGCCGTCGTGAGCTGGGTCTCCTTGGCCTGGATCGCATGCGCCATAAGCCGGGACTCGCCCTCCGACGGCCGCAGGCCGCCGAGCTCATTGATCTTGTACTTCTGCCGGAGCGCCTCGACTTCGGTGCGCAGCTTTTCGACCAGCGTCTCCTGCTCATCGCGCTCCGTGCGCGCCTGGCGGATGCCTTGCATCACCTCGTTCTCTTTCTCGGCAAGACGCCGTTTTTCATAAACGTCAGCGATGGTGTTGGCGAGCAAGGCGGCTTCCTCCCTGTCTTCGCTGACAACGGAAACCTCGATCAGCGTCGTGTTCGGCAACTGCGAGACATCGAGCTTCTTTTTGATGATCACCATGTACGCCAGCTCCTTGGTGAGCCCGGGATATTTTTTCTTCCAGCGCTCCACCAGGTCGAGACGGTCGATGACGGGGTTGATGATGTCCTTGGACTGGAGGATCTGGAACTGGGTGCGGTAGAAAACGGGGTCGTACCCCTGCGCGTATTCGCGGCCAAAAAGCTGGATCGTCGGCTGGTCGGGCGTCACGTCCATCATCGCCGTCGATTCGTATTTTGGCGTCATGGTGAAGGTGACAAACGCGGTGGTCGCGACCACCAGGAGGAAGATGATGACAATGACGCCGAGGTGCGACTTCACCACGCGCCAGTAGTCGTAAAAGTGGAGTTTTGCCTCGTGATCCGACTGTCCCATAAAATCTTTCTTCCTCTCGTTCTAGTACGTGTATCTCATTCCGACCGAGGCCAGGCTCCGGCCATAACTGCTGCCAAAAAAATCCGAATCAACCGTCGTGTAACTGTATGCCACCTCGCCCAGCCATTGGGGCGTGAACATATAGGATAACGATACACGATACACCAAAGTCGTCTCCTCCGCATCCCCGTTGCTTCCGGTGACATCCTGGCTTCCCGGATAGGTGTTAAGAATGTAATCCCCCCCAAGGTTGAGGGTTAAATCATAGGTCAGCCGGGCCTTGACCGTGGCGTAGGCATGCTGAGTTTGCGAATAATTGAAAGTGGTCTGATCGGTGTCCTGCAAGGAGGTGTTATAACCCACCGTCAGCACGCTCGTCGGCAGAAAGTTCCAGTTGGTTTCAACCGCGGCATACGGCGCCAAGTCGGGCTTGGCGTTTTCGGTCTTGCGATACTGCCCGCCGCCCTGCAATGAGATGGTCCATTGCGGCGTCATCTTCTGCATGAGACCGGCGTAGACGGCATGGCTGGTGGAATCGCGGGGGCTCTCCCTGAACTCGGTGTCGACAAACTGGTAATTCATGGAGACCGTCGTCGCGGGGGAAACAACGAAATTGAGCCCGGAAGTCCCCGTGTAGCTGGTCCGGTCAAGCGCGAAGGCGAAGAAAGGATCGTTGTACTCCCACCAATCGTGAGCGAGCCCAACGTTCCAGTAGAGCCGGCGCGTCAGATAGTAGGACGCATCCGTATTAAGGGAGTTCTGCTTATAGGTCCCTTCCCGGCGGAAAAAGGCCGTGTCGCTCGACAGCTCCGGCTCCTGCGTGTATCGAAAGTTGTCCGTCACGTTGATCCAGAAGCGCGTGTTGAATTCATGGTTGAGCGCAAAATCAAAATAGTGCGCGATGTCAAACGGATCGCTCGGACGATGATCGTAATAGGTCGTGACGTTCCGGTAGCGCAGGCCAAGATAGCTGCGCGAGTTGGAAAGGCTGAGCGTAAGTTCCGGCTCGGCAACCGTTTTGAATGACTCCTGACGGTTGAACTCCGAGGTGAAAATATTGGTATCGTACTCCTCGCGCAGGTAAACGGAAACCACATAGGGCCTGTGCTTGTACGCGGGTGAATCAAAGCTCACCGGCGTCGCTGCACCCTCGCTTGGCGCCGCCTCAGCCTCGTTTCCCGCACCGGCATCCTCCTCGGCCTGGAGCGGGAGGGCAACGACGGCTGCGCAAAAAAATAAGATGGATCGACGAATCACGAAATCCATGGGGATCCTTGGGCGCGTCACCGTTCCATCGGCGTGACGTTCAACTCCGCCGTGCCGGTCATCGGCCTGGCCTCCTGGCCTGCCGGGCGGCCGCCCCCAAAACCCCTGAAAAAAGCCCCCAAAACCCGGGGGGAAAGCCGGTTTCTCCGCATGACAGCAAGCGTACGTCCGAAAGGCCCTCAGGTCAAGAGACGCGCAAGTTGTAAGGTCCTGGAACTCAGGGCTGTTTCAAGTCTCATTCCGGCTTCTCAGCCTCCTGGGGAAGCCGGGCGGGATCGGTCAGGACCACAAAATCAGGACCCATCGGGAAGCCTCCCTTGAGCGGGAAATTCGACGGCGCCGAGCGAAAGATGATCACCGGCATCCACTCTTTGAGCTCGCCGTTGATCAGCGTTTCAACGAGGTCGCGATGCGAACTGATTGGCGTCAGGAAAACCGCGGAGAACTCCTTTTCATGATCGTTGATTTTGAGAAACTCATCGACCTTGTAGGTCAGCCCCATGGCCGGGCGGCGGCCATACCAGGCAACAGCCCACGGCATGTCGGTCATCATCCACTCGCGCATCTTCTTCTCGCTGCCGCCGATTGACACCGGATCGGCCTTCACAAAACTCGCGGCTTTCGCGATTACCGGCGGGTAGTACGGCGGGAAGCGGAAGGGCGGAATCCTGGGCCCGAGCATTGCGTAAAGGAATCCAAAAGAGTTGAGGGCGACGAACACGACCATCACGGCGTTGCGAAGGAAACCTGATCGAAGCTCCCACCGGTCGAGAAGCACCATGAAGAACACGGCGCCAAAGATGAAAAAAAACGGCGTCAGAAGCGAAAACAGGTTCTGCGTCGTGACCCCCTGCATCGGCGGCAGCCAGATCGGCGGCAGGAAGGCCGTGAATGCAAGAAGCCCGTAGACGGGAAGCCATTTGAGCCTCTGCAAATCCTCGCGGCGAAAGATATAAAAAGAGGAGGCGATGAAAAAGCAGATCATCCAGTTGCCGCCGATCAGCTTGAGATCCATCTCCCACATTTGCCGCGCGTACGTCATCCATTTTCTGGCAATCATCTTGATCGTCCATGCGTCCATGCCGGGCTGATAGGCGTTCAGCAGCGTCGGGCCGGGAAAGAGAAGATCCGTCCCGCCGAGGAAGGCGTATCCTGCCACGCCCAACGGCGTGGCCGTGACCGCCAGATTTCTTAAGATCCAGGGAGCCGCAATGGCCGCCGCAATGGCCCCGATGATCACTGCGTCACGGACCCGGCCGCTGCCGCCATGGAGGAGCACCAGCAGCAGGACCGGCACGAGCCAGAGCGCAAAAGTATAGCGCGTCAGAAAACCGATTCCGATGACCAGCCCAAGTCCGACCGAGCTCAGCAGAGCGGCAGCGCCTCCTCCGGGCGAGCGAATGCGCACGTACGCCAGCCAGCCGATCGCGACTGAGAACAGGAACAACAAGCTCCAGCACGTTCCCGAAATCGTCCATTGCCAGAGATAATCGTTGAACGCAGCCAGCGCCGCCACGAGGCTGGCCACCTTCACGTCGACCATCGAAGCCGTCCAGAAAAAGAGCGCAAACAGGCCGAGGCAGAAGAGGATGCAGTCGAGCACCGCGATGGCCCAGTCGCCGCCATACATTTCGAAATCCCCCTTCAACTCAGGTATGTCGTACTTCGGCCCCCACACCTTCAACCAAAATGCGGTCAGGTACGGGTAGGCCGGGGGGTTGGCCGTGTCGGGATGTGCCTCGAGATCCACCTTCGCCTCCGGATCGCGCTGGTGAAAGAGCCAGACGCTGAGAGGGCGGATGTTATCCGTGACGTAACCCTTCCCCTCGGCAAGGTTTCGGGCAAGCTGGGCGTTGTCCATCGCCTCGGCGCTGTTCAGCCCTTTGAATTGGACAACCAGGTAGAGAAAACTGAGGCAGATTGCTGTAAGAACAAAGATCGACAGCCGCAGGATGCCGGTCTTTGGATTATCGCCGAGAATGATTCGCGAGAATGACATAGGATCACTTTGCTTCGTATCCCTCGATGCCTTTAACCCTTACCCCTGACTTCCTTCAACCCATACTTTTTAATCTTGCGATGCAACGTCCGGCGGCTGATGCCGAGATGCGCCGCCGCCCGGCTCACATTCCCCCCGCACGTCTCCAAGGCGCGGATCATCATTGTTTTCTCGGTCTGCTCGAGATTCATGCCGGTTGGCAGTGCCTGGATCCCGGGCCGGCCCGCCGACTCGCGAAGGGCTGGCGGCAGGTTTCGCAACGTCACCCGCTCGTCCTTCGCCCAGATCACGGCATGCTCGATCGCAGAGCGGAGTTCACGGACATTGCCCGGCCAGTCATAAGCCATCAGGACGGCCTGCGCATCGCCCGCAATGTCCTCCACCTGTTTTTGATTCTCGAGGCTGAACTCCCTGAGAAACTCGCGAACCATCAAGGGGATGTCTTCCCGGCGTTCCCGGAGCGGCGGAATCCGGATCTCAACCACCTTCAGCCGGTAGTACAAATCCTCCCGGAATTTCTGCTGCTCAACCATTTGTCCCAGATTTTTATTCGTCGCAGCGATCACGCGCACATCGACCTGGATGGTCTTGGACCCCCCGACCCGTTCAAACGAGCGCTCTCCCAACACACGAAGTATTTTAACTTGCACCGATGCGTCGATCTCGCCGATTTCATCGAGAAGAATCGTTCCGCCATCCGCCGCCTCAAACCTCCCCATCCGCCGCTCCGCGGCGCCCGTGAAGGCCCCCTTCTCGTGACCGAAAAGCTCGCTCTCCAGCAGCGACGGCGCCAATGCGGCACAGTGCACCGCGATGAATGGCCCATTTTTTCGGGGGCTTAAAGAGTGGATCGCCTGCGCCACGAGTTCCTTGCCCGTGCCGCTCTCGCCTTCGATCAGCACGGTGGCCCGCGTTGGAGCCACTTGTTCCATCGTCTCAAAGACCTGCTTCATTGCAAGCGATTCGCCGATGATATTCTCGAAACCGGCGCGTTCGCCGAGCCGGCGCTTCAGCTTCTCATTTTCCACCTCCACGTTCCGGCTGCGAAGAGCGCGCTTGATCAGAATATCGAGGCGGTCGAGGTCGATCGGCTTGGTGAGATAATCGTAAGCCCCCTTCTTCATCGCTTCAACCGCCGTTTCAACCGAACCATATGCCGTCATCATCAGGCAAATCGGCGGGTTCGGCAGCAAGAGCGCTCGCTGGATGATCTTCATGCCATCGTCACCCGGCATGCGCAGGTCCGTGATCAACACATCGAAACGCTGCGAATCCAGAAGCTGATAGGCGGAGGGCGCGTCCTCGGCGATGTAGACATCATACTGGGACTCGAGCGCCTTGCGCAAGCCCTCGCGTGAATGCTTTTCGTCGTCGACGATCAGGATGGAAATCAGCTGGCTCACGTTTCCCTCATACGCTCATTCATCAGGCTGAACCTCCAGCATCCGGGTTCTTTTCTCGGAAGCCGGGAATGCGATGCGAAACGTGGCCCCCTCGCCCTTCTTGCTTGCGACCTCCACCCATCCGCCGTGCTGGCGCACGACCCGGTCGACGATCAGCAGGCCAAGGCCGCTTCCCTTCTCCTTGGTCGTATAGAATGGCTCAAAGATTTTTTTAATGCGGGCCGGATCGATTCCCTCGCCCGTGTCGCTGATCGTCACGATGACGTGGTCGCCCAAGTCGTCGGTCTTTACCGCCAGCTTCCCGCCGCTCGACATCGCGTGGAGGCTGTTCTTGATGAGGTTGAAAAAGGCCTGCTTCACCTGGTCGATATCCAGCATGGTGGCCGGAAGCGCCTGGCCGAAATCCGTCTCCACCTTGACGCCGCGGTTCTTGATCTCGGCTGCCATAAACTGCAGGACCTCATCGAGAAGCTGGTTGACGGAGACGCGTTTGAGCCGCAGCGGCGCCGGGCGGACGGCGCCGAGAAACTGGCTGATGATGTAGTCGAGCCTCGCCACCTCCTCCTTGGCAACCTTGACGGACTTGCCGAGTTTTTTCTGTGTGGACGCGGGCAAATCGCGCAGGTCCCTCTCCATCAGCTGGAGATGGATGTGCAGCGAGTTGAGCGGATTGCCAATCTCGTGGGCCACGCCCGCCGCCAGCAGGGTGATGGCGCCAACGCGCTCCGATTCGAGAGCGCGCGCCGCCTGCTCCCGCTTTCCGGTGATGTCGCGGAGGATGACCACGGCCTCCCGGGATTCCTTTCCCCCAAGGGCCGTCGGCGTGATGTAGACGTCCAGAAACCTTCGGCGCGGGTAAAGCACCTCCAGCTCCCGGCGGATGATCCGGGCCGAACCTTCCGGCGCACCGCTCTCGAACGAGGGGCCCACCACGGTCGTCCAGTCGACGTCGTCGAGATATTCGCCGATGGAGGGCAGGCCGTTGACAGGCATGCGGATCCCGATCAGCTCGGAGGCCGCCCGGTTGAAATAGATCACCCGGCCGCGAACATCGACCACCAGGACCCCCTCTTCCAGCGCGTTGAAAACGGTCTCGAGGAAACCCTTGTCGCGGGCCAGCTTTTCGACGATGCCGCGCAGGAGCTGTTCGTCGAGCTTGTCGATCCGGCCGAGGATTTTTTCGAGGAACGCGGACTTCATAGCCACTTGCGCTTCCGAAAGTAGAAGAACGTGGCCAGCGTGGTGACCAGCGTGAGAGCAATCGCCCATAAGTAGCCGTGTCGATGGTGGATTTCCGGCATGTCCGGGAAATTCATTCCATACCATGAGGCGACGATGATGACGGGCATCGTGACGACAGTGATCAGCGTGAGGAATTTCAAGACTTCGCTGGTCTGGTTGGCGGACAAGCTGAGGATCACTTGAAGGGTCGCGTTCAGCGAGTCCCGGTATGCGTCGGCCATTTCCTGGTAGCGGGTCAGGTGGTCGTAAACGTCGCGGTAGTACGGGATCAGCTTGGCGCGGATCATCGGAAATTCGCCGCGCACGAAACGGTGGATGATTTCGCGCTGGGGCCGGATGATCTGGCCCAGGTGAGTCAGCTCCCGTTTCAACCGCATGATATGGTCGAGCCGGTGCGTCGACGGCTCGTCGATGATTCCCCGCTCGAACTCGTTGATGTCCTTGGAAAATTCATTCAGCACCGGAAGATAGTGGTCGACCATCACGTCGAGGATCGTGTGGGCAACGCGGTCGGGGCCGCGCGTCAACTGGGTCGGATTCCTCACACAGCGGTCAATGGCCGCCTGGATACTCTTCATCGGTGTAACGTGGTAGGTGACGAGGAAATTTTTTCCGATGAACATGTCCAGCTCGGATGTTTCAAAACTCTCGGTGTCGCGGTTAAATTCGACGGCATGGAAAACCATGAAGAGGTAGTGGTCGTAGGCCTCCGCCTTGGGCAGCTCGTTTCGCGAAAGACAGTCCTCGATCGCCAGCGGATGGAACTGGAAGACATCCTCGAAGATCGTTTTGCGCTCCTCGGCCGTGGTATCCGACATATCAACCCAGATGTGGATCCCCTCGTCCTTCAAGAGCAGAGGGATCGTGCACGGATCGAGCTCCTGGTCTTCGAAACGGCCCTGCGTAAACGCGAAAACCTGAATCATGGTGAGCCAATTTGTCGCAGGGAAAAGAAGGCTTTGCAAGGCCGAATTTCCTGACTCGGGGACGCGCGGACACGGGGACGCGGAGCTCAACCTTCTTTGGCTTCACCGCGTCCCCGCGTCTCCCCTTCCCGTGTCGCGACAGACTCTAGACCCCAGACCCGGGACCCGCTATGTTCCAGGGAATGTCGCCCGCCAAACAACTCATCGATGATCTCGGCCGCAAGGCCGTAAAGGCCGCTCATCGGCTCGCAGTCTGCTCCACGGAAGCCAAGAACGAAGCTTTGGAGGCGATGGCAAACGCGCTCGAGAAACAAATTTCTGACATCGTCACCGCGAACGACCGCGACATGTACGCGGGCAAGGAAGGCGGGCTCTCCGAGGCGATGCTCGACCGGCTTAAGCTCAACGAGAAACGGATCTCGAGCATGGCTCAGGGTCTGCGCGAAGTCGCGGCCCTTCCCGATCCTGTCGGCGAAGTGATCAAGGAATGGACGCGCCCCAACGGCCTGCGTTTCCGAAAAGTCCGGGTTCCGCTGGGCGTCGTTGGCATCATCTTCGAGTCGCGGCCCAACGTTACAGCGGACGCCGCCAGCCTCTGCCTGAAGGCGGGCAATGCCTGCATTCTGCGCGGCGGTTCCGAGGCGATCCATTCCAACATCGCGATCGCGAAGATTTTGAACGAGACAACCGCCCGCCACGGCATTCCCGACCATTCCATCCAGATGGTCGAAGTCACCGACCGTGAGGTGGTCAAGGCGATGGCCCGCGCCGACCAGTATCTGGCCTGCATTGTCCCGAGGGGCGGGTATGGATTGATCCGCGCAATCCAGGAAGGGGCCACGGTCCCCGTGATCAAGCACCTCGAAGGCATCTGCCATGTCTACGTCGACAAGGACGCCGACCTGGAAATGGCGCGCAGGGTCACGATCAACGCCAAATGCCAGCGCCCCGGCGTCTGCAACGCGATGGAAACCCTGCTTGTCCACAGCGACGTGGCCGGAGAATTCCTGCCGCCCTTGCTCAAGGACCTCCAGGCCCGCAAGGTCGAGGTCCGCGGCGACGAGCATGTCCGCCGGATCGGCGGCGGCTCGGTCATCCCCGTCACGGAAAAGGATTTCCGGACCGAATGGCTCGACCTGATCCTTTCGATACGGATCGTCGATTCGCTCGATGAAGCGGTCAAGCATATCAACACGTATGGCTCGCACCATTCCGACTCCATCATCACGCGTGATTCAAAGAGTGCCAAAGCGTTCCTCGACGAGGTGGATTCCTCAACGGTCTATCACAATGCCTCCACGCGATTCACGGACGGCGGCGAGTTCGGCCTTGGCGCCGAGATCGGGATCAGCACCGACCGCCTGCACGCGCGGGGTCCCATGGCTCTCGAAGAGCTCACCACTTACAAATACCAGGTCTTCGGCGATGGACAGATACGGGAATAAGGGCGTGAAGCGTCGTTCGTGAAGCGTGAGGCGCAATCCACACCAGGTTTCCAAAACGTGAACCCTGAAATTCTTGAGCCATCCTTGGCTGAAAAAGCCAAACAGATTCGCGCCCAGATCCCCGAGCATGGATTATTCGCCGACAAGGAGTGGCGGATCTCTCCGGAGCCGTTCGCCATCGATGCAAGGCTCCACGAAGAGTTTGAAAAGCTGGGGCCCCGCCTGCGGCGGTTTTGCCGGGTCTCCGACCGGCTTTACCGGTTGAGCTTCGAGGGCAAACAGCCCGGTTGGATCGCCGAGCGGCTTGACGCCGGCAAGCCTCCGGAGCTGGTGCGGCTGGCTCGCGACCCACGTCTCGAAAATGATCTTCCCGGGGTCATCCGGCCTGACATCCTGCTCACCGAGGGTGGCTGGAAGATCACCGAACTTGATTCGGTCCCCGGCGGCATTGGACTCACCGGATGGCTCCAGAAGGCTTATGGACACTCGACCTCGATGGCCCGGGCATTCGCCGAAACGTTTTCGCCGGCCAACGGCGCGACGGCCGTCGTGGTTTCGGAGGAAGCCGCCGTCTACCGGCCGGAGATGGAATGGCTGGTGAACCAGATCAAGGCTGGAGGGTCCAAAACACCTTGGTTCGTCGCCGCGCCGGATGATCTCGAATTCAAAAATGATGCGGTCTTTTTGAATGGCGTCCAGCTTGCTCTCATCTACCGCTTCTTCGAGCTGTTCGACCTGCCGAACCTGAAACATTCCAGCCGACTTCTCGACGCGGCTCTCCGCGGCCGAATCCTCATCACCGCGCCACCCAAGCCGGTGCTGGAGGAAAAGATGCTCCTCGCCCTCTTCTGGAACGAATCGCTGGAGGGGTTTTGGAAACGCGAGCTGGGCGAGGAAGATTTCGTGGAGCTTCGGAAGGTCATCCCGCAATCCTGGATCGTGGAGCCGGACGCTCGCGACTGGATCACGCTCAAGAACGCTTCACAGAAGAAACGCAGGTTTGTCCTCAAACTTTCGGGATTTTCAGAGCTGGCCTGGGGCGGCCGAAGCCTCCGGATCGGCCACGATCTCTCCACGGAACACTGGGCGGAGGCGATCGATCACGCGCTGGCTTCGTTTCCCAAAGCTCCGTATGTGATGCAGCCCTTCGAAAAGGGCCGGCGCGTTCCTATCGATTGGTTTGATTTCGAAAAGAATGAACTTGTCCCGATGGAAGGCCGCGTCCGGCTTTGCCCCTATTATTTCGGCACTACTGACGCGCGGAACGACC
>JAHFSZ010000051.1:0-2194 GCA_023265515.1 Verrucomicrobiota bacterium | reverse complement strand
GCTTCATGACTCAGGCTTTCATCTCGACGGGATCGACGCCAACCGCCCGGCACCATTTTTCGTATTCGGAAGGCGCGATTTCGGATGGCTTGATCTCGCTGCGTCCGCCCCAGAAGATGTTGGTGTAGGAGACGGGAATGCCGATCGCTTTGAGATGCGCGTCAATGGCTGCCTTGTGTTTGCGGACCATTTCCTTCTCGCTGCCATGGGCGACGCCCATGACATTGACGTTCTTGAAATCAGGCCCGCCCTCGCGCCAGTAACAGTGCGTCATGATATGATGCCGCCCGACTTCGCGGCCAGCCGACAGCTCGCGGCCCGCCGGCACGGCCCAGTGGAAGAGCGCGTTGAACTTCGTCACACGCTCACCCGTTTGCAGCGGTTTGATGTGCTCGAGGAACGTGGAAAAACGGCCGATCACTTTTTTTCGGTTCAAACCCTCCGCGACCTCGAAGAATTGTTCGAGTGACACGCCGGCCTCCTCGGCGCGGGCGCCCCAGAGGTTTTCCCGGATTTCACCGGGCTCAAACTCCCGCTTGAGCGACACGAGCACCTGCCATTCGAACGGCGAGAGACGGACGAATCCCACGGTGTGGGGCTCGGCTGGAATGTCAGCTTTGGAGCCGGGCTCCATCGTCTTGCGGCGGACGTGGCCGACGCCGAGCGCAAAGATCGACTTGGCCGGCATGAGCCGGAATGCGAGCGCCCCGGTTTTTTCCATCAAGAGCCGGCAATGTTTTTCCATGGAAAACCCGTCCGGCACCTTGAGCGTGGTCCAAAGCCGGTATTGGGAGCCTGCGGTCTGCCCGTCGGTGGAGCGAACCACCACGTGCCCCGAAAAAGGGTCCTTCTGGAACATCCAATCGAAAATCTCATCGATCTTCTGACCGGGCACCTGCCAGGCGACGAGCGCGCCAGGCGCCAGGTTGGTGGACACCAGGGTCTGCCGGACGCGGCGGATGGTGCCGGCTTTCAGCATCATCCGGATCCGCTCGATCACCGTTGCGGCATCCAAACCGGAACGGCGGACGATTTCGCCGATGGGGTCGCGCAGGAAGCCCTGAAGCTGGTCCTCGGAAACCTCCAGAATCCGGGCATTGACCGGATCGGCGGGCGAAATCGGAATGGACGTTGGCATGCTGGCAGGCATGGAAAACACACTTTCATCAGCAGCGGCCGGGTGTCAAATGAATCCAGCGAATTCTGGAATTGCCTTTGGGGGCAATAAACATTATACTTCCATCTCTTTGCCCAAAGACAGCTTATGCTCCTGATTCTTGCCTTCGCCATGGCTTCGCTTTTCCTCGCAGGCTGCTGGGGAGAGCCAAAGTCCGATTCACCCGCGAAGGAGCCTGCCAAGAGCATGGCTGAAAAGCGATCGCTCGATCCGGTGAGCACACCCATCTACGCTGGTGAGGATGCGAAGGCAAAGATCCAAACGGCGGTCATCCTCAAAGCCATCCAGGCCTTTCAGGAGGCCGAGGGACGTCATCCGGCATCGCTTCAGGAGCTGGTCCAAAAACAGTACCTCCCTTCTTTGCCCAAGGAACCCGTCGGCTATCGGTTCAGCTACGATCCCCAGTCAGGAGCTTTCGATACAGTGCTCAAAGCCGAGTAAGATCACTTTTTTGAAAACCCAACATCGTCGATGAACACAAATGCGTCCCGGGGCCCCGTCGTCTCCTGGTTAAAAATGATCACGAACTGGTCGAGAGATTGAAGCGTTGGCAATGCGAAAACGCTCAGGGGGATTTCGATGGTTTTCCATTGCTGGGTTGCGGAAACTACGAACCACTTTCCGTAGAACTGCATGCCTTCTATTCTGATCTTGAGATCCACTAAAAATTTCAGATCCGGCTGGTCCGTCCTGACCTTGAAACTCAAAGTATTATAGGGGGTGCCGTCAAGGCGTTTCAGGCCCAGCCACCCTCCTCCGTAAGTTCGGGGCGTTGAGATCCCGCATTGGATGCGCCAGCAGGGCGACTGGTCCGGACCAGCACCCTCCTCCACATTCTCTGCGCAGCGTCCCAAAGGATCCGGGTCATGTGAATTCCAAGCGGCGAACAAGCCGCTGTGAGTGTCCTCCAGATTTTTCCTGTTGAAATCCGCCACAACCAGCGGGGCGACCCGCGCTGAAGCGACGGGAAGCGCCGGAGGTGGTGAAACGGAGGGCTCAGGCGGCGGATTGGGGGGG
>JAHFSZ010000082.1 GCA_023265515.1 Verrucomicrobiota bacterium | reverse complement strand
TCTGCCTCACGAATATGGGCTACCAAATCGATTATAGCTAGAGACCAGAGCCGAATGAGAAAAAAACGTTGAAAACACCTGTCTACCACCCTAAGTTCACCCTCCTTTCTTGCGCGGGTGGTGGAATGGCAGACACGTACGCTTGAGGTGCGTATGCCGAAAGGCTTGGGGGTTCAAGTCCCCCCCCGCGTACTGCTGTGGTCACGAAATTAGACCCAAAGATTACTATCCAAAGCCATGTGAGAAAGATCAGGGTGCTAGTTAAAAATATGAAAAAAGATTTAGCAAAGCTGCAGCAGATTGATCTACGCGACGTTTGGAGCATTGAGCCGGACTTTACAAACTGGCTCGCTCAACAGGAAAATCTTGATTTGCTCGGCGAGGAAATCGGCGTTGATATTAAACTGACCAAAGTTGAGGCCAACATTGGAAATTTCAAGGTTGATATTTTGGCGGAAGAAGAAAGCTCCGGCCGAAAGATAATCATTGAAAATCAGCTTGAAGATACCAATCACGATCATCTTGGTAAAATTATCACCTATGCGTCTGGCTACGATGCCGAAATAATCATTTGGGTTGTCCGCGATGTTCGGGAAGAACACCAGCGAGCGGTTGAGTGGCTCAATGAGCATACTGACGAGAAAACTGGATACTTTCTTATCAAGGTTAAACTTTGGCAGATTGAGGGCTCAAATCCTGCGCCAAAGTTTGATGTTTTAGTTAGCCCGAATGAATGGGCAAAAGCAATCAAGGCAAGTCCTGCGGGCGGTGAATTGAGCGATACAAAACTTCAGCAATTGGATTTTTGGACAAAGTTTAAGGGTTTCGTTCGAGCAAAAGACACACGGATTCGCTTGCAAACGCCGCGTCCGCAACATTGGTACGATGTCAGCATGGGCAGCTCGGAAGCTCATGTCTCGCTTACTATCAATTCCAGAGAAAACTTGCTCGGTTGCGATATATACATCAGCAAAAATAAAGAGCTGTTTAATTTTTTGAAAGAGCGCAAAGAGGAAACAGAAAAAGAGATTGGCGAACAGGCCGAGTGGGTGGACGCGGCAGTTGCCTCGCGTATCAAAATCAGAAAAGAAGTTTCTGACCTATTCAGCAAAGGCGAAGCCGAAAATTATTTTGCGTGGCTCTACGAAAAAACTATTTTATTCCAAAAAGTTTTCGGCAAACACTTTAAAGAATTCAGAAAATAAGAAGCCCGCCAAAAAAATGGCCACCAGAAGTAGAGTGTTTGTGGCGCACCTCGCGGCTAGAAGCGAGGAGTTTTGCGGCTTCGACGACTTTCCGCGAGGGCGCGTACGCTTGGGTACGTAACCGATGCGGGAGGTCTAGAAACGCGAAAATCCGAAGCTTATCGCCGCGAGGGAGGTGTGGATGGGGAAATCGTGGGCGAGTTCAAGTCCCCCCCCGCGCACTCTCTTGGGTTTAAAGTTTAACGTTCAAGGTTTAAGGTTGAAGAAGCCTTAAACATTAAACCATTTTGTGGTACTCCTGCAGCGTCCGAACTGAAATCTCCTTCTTCCTCATCGCCTCAATCCCCTGCGCCGCGGCCATGCCGCCGGTAATCGTGGTCATGATCGGAATTTTCCGGTGAAGGGCGGTCAGCCGTATCTTTTTTTCATCCTCGCGCTGGACCTTGGTGGAAGGCGTGTTGATGATCAGGACGATCTCGTCGTTTTTCAAAAGGTCAAGCACGTTGGGCCGGCCCTCGCTGATTTTCAGGAGAGGCTGGACCGGAATCCCCTGCTCCTGGAGGTGTTTGGCAGTGCCCGATGTCGCGCAGATCTCAAAGTTCATCTTCTTGAACTGCTCGGCAACCGGAACGAGAGGCTGCTTGTCGGAGTCGCGGACGCTGAGAAAAATCTTTCCCTTGAGCGGCAGGGATGGCTGGGCGGCCATCTGGGATTTGGCGTAGGCGATGCCGAGATCCTCATCGATCCCCATCACCTCGCCGGTGCTCTTCATCTCCGGACTGAGCAAAATATCGACGCCTGAAAAGCGGCCGAAGGGAAAAACCGATTCCTTGACGCAGAAGTATTTCGGCGTGAGCTCGCGCGTAAACCCGAGTTCCTTCAGCGTTTTGCCGGCCATGACGCGCGAGGCAAGCTTGGCAAGCTGGACACCGATCGCCTTGGAAACGAATGGCACGGTGCGGGAAGCTCTCGGATTCACCTCAAGCACATAGACCGCATTGTCCTTCACCGCGTATTGGACGTTCATCAACCCGATCACCTTCAACTCCTTCGCCATGGCATAAGTATATTGGCGGATGGTCTCCAGTACCTTTTTGCTCAAAGTGTGGGCCGGCAGGACCATGGCGGCGTCACCCGAGTGGACGCCCGCGTATTCGATGTGCTCGAGCATTCCGCCGATCACGATCGTCTCGCCACCATGCAGGCCAACGTCGGCGATGCAATCCACGTCGACCTCGATGGCGTCCTCCAAAAATTTATCCACGAGAACCGGCCGGCGCGACGAAGCCTCGACCGCGAACCGCATGTAGTGGCGCAGGTCATCCTCGTTGTGGACGATCTGCATGGCGCGACCGCCCAGGACGAACGATGGCCGGACAAGGACCGGATAAGTCAGCCGCTCGGCGATGATCACAGCCTGGTCTTCATTGACCGCGATCCCATTGGGCGGCTGTGAAATCTTCAGCTTGTTGAGCATCACCGAGAAAAGCTCGCGGTCCTCGGCACGCTCGATGCTCTCGGGCGAGGTGCCAATGATGTTGACGCCATTTTTGGCCAGATCGGCCGCAAGGTTAAGGGGGGTCTGTCCTCCGAACTGGACGATGGCGCCCCAGCATTTTTCGGTGCGATAAATATTCAGGACGTCCTCGAGCGTCAGCGGTTCAAAGTACAACTTGTCGCTGGTATCGTAGTCGGTCGAAACCGTTTCCGGATTGGAGTTGACCATCAGCGTCTCGAATCCGTCTTCTTTCAGCGCGAATGCCGCGTGGACGCAGCAGTAGTCAAACTCGATCCCCTGCCCGATCCGGTTCGGGCCTCCGCCGAGAATCATCACCTTCTTGCGCTCGCCGACGCGCGCTTCATTGTCACCGCGGTCGTAGGTCGAATAGTAATAGGGCGTGTACGCCTCGAATTCGGCGGCGCAGGTGTCGACAAGCCTGTAGGTCGGCCGGATGCCGGCCTTCTCGCGGGTTTCTCGTATTTCGTCCTCCGTTTTTCCGAGGAGGTGCGCGATCTGGCGGTCTGAAAAACCAAGCGACTTGGCCTCGGCCAGAACTTCGGGCGAGGATTCGCTCTTGCGATAGTGGTCCGCGAAGTCCCCTTCGTACTCGATAATCTCCTTGAGGTTTTCGAGAAACCAGCGGTCGATCCGGGTCAGTTCGTAGATCTGCTCGGTCGTCATGCCCGCCTGGTAAGCATAGCGGAGGTAAAAAATCCTCTCGGCATTGGGATTGATCAATTTTTTCTGGATCGATTCCAGGTCCCACTCGCCGGCCTCATTGCGCGGCGGTTGATCCTTGCCGTCGCCGCCCAGTCCGAAACGGCCAACCTCGAGCGATCGCAAGGCCTTTTGCAGCGATTCCTTGAAGGTGCGGCCGATCGCCATCGCTTCACCGACGGATTTCATCGAGATCGTCAGCGTTGCATCGGCGCCTGAAAATTTTTCGAAGGCAAAACGCGGAACCTTCGTCACCACATAATCGATCGTCGGCTCGAAGCTGGCCGGCGTTTCCCGTGTGATATCGTTCGGAATCTCGTCGAGCGTGTAGCCCACCGCCAGCTTGGCCGCGATTTTTGCGATCGGAAATCCCGTAGCCTTCGATGCAAGGGCCGAGGAGCGCGAAACGCGCGGGTTCATCTCAATAATGACGAGACGGCCGGTGTCCGGATGAACGGCAAACTGGATGTTGGAGCCGCCCGTCTCGACCCCGATCTCCCGGATGCAACGAAACGCGGCGTCACGCATGAATTGATATTCCTTGTCGGTAAGCGTCTGGATCGGGGCGACGGTGATGCTGTCGCCCGTATGGATGCCCATCGGGTCGAAATTTTCGATCGAACAGATGACCACACAGTTGTCGTTCCGGTCGCGCATCACCTCCAACTCAAACTCCTTCCAACCGAGCAGGGATTCCTCGATCAGAATTTCGCTGACGGGCGAAAACTCGATGCCGTTCTGGGCCATCGCCTCGAATTCTTCGCGGTTGTAGGCGATGCCGCCGCCCGTGCCCCCGAGCGTGAACGCGGGGCGGATGACGAGCGGGAACGTGTCGATCTGCTGGCTGACCGCGACCGCCTCCGTGAGGGTGTGGGCCGTGCCGCTGCGCGGGCAATCGAGGCCGATCTTGAGCATCGCCTGCTTGAACAGCTCGCGGTCCTCGCCCTTCTCGATCGCCGGCGCCTTGGCGCCGATCATTTCGACGCCATGTTTTTTCAGAACACCGGCGCGGTGGAGCGCCATGGCGCAGTTCAGCGCGGTTTGGCCTCCGAGCGTCGGCAGGAGGGCATCAGGCTTCTCGCGCTCGATGATTTTTTCGATCATTTCAGGGATGATCGGCTCGATGTACGTCCGGTCCGCGAACTCCGGGTCGGTCATGATCGTTGCCGGGTTGGAGTTGACCAGGACAATCCTGTAGCCCTCCTCGCGCAAAGCCTTGCACGCCTGGACGCCGGAATAGTCGAACTCGCAGGCCTGGCCGATGACGATCGGGCCCGAACCGATGACTAGAATCGAGTGAATATCCGTGCGTTTAGGCATCTGTTTTCACGATAAATTCGGGTTCAAACGAAAGCACAAAACGCCAAACGAAAGCACGAAAAATCTTCAGGATTTTGCGCGCCAAAAACAAGCGGTCTTAGAACAGGGAAGCCTGCGCTTTCGGAGGCTGCAGCAAACCAAATTTCTGGTAGGCGCGCTCGGTGACCGTGCGTCCCTGGGGCGTACGATGAAGATAGCCTTGCTGAATGAGAAAAGGCTCATAGGCCTCCTCCAGATTGTCGGCTTCCTCGCCGACAGCGACGGCCAGCGAGCTGATCCCGACGGGTCCCCCGCCGAATTTCTGGATGATCGTATCGAGGATCCGCTTGTCCATTTCCTCAAGGCCGTCCTCGTCGATGTCAAGGTCGCGCAGGGCTTTCTTCGCGCAGGCGCCGTCGATCAAATTGTTATTTTTCAGCTGCGCGTGGTCGCGAATTTCTTTCAAAAGGACGTTCGCGACGCGCGGCGTGCCGCGCGAGCGGCGCGCGATCTCGAAGCCCCCCGGTTCGTCGATGTCGACGTTGAGCACCCGCGCGCTGCGCAGGATGATCTTGAGAAGGTCCTCGGCCGGGTAGTAATCGAGCCGCAGCGGGATGCCGAAACGGGAGCGGAACGGGGCGCTTAAGAGTCCAAGCCGCGTGGTTGCCCCGACCAGCGTGAATTTCGGCAGGTTAAGCTGGACCGAACGGGCGTTCGGCCCCTGGTCGATCATGATATCGATCCGGAAATCCTCCATCGCGCTGTAGAGGTACTCCTCGACCGATTTGGGGATTCGGTGGATTTCATCGATGAAGAGGACGTCACAAGCCTGGAGGTTCGTCAACAGGCTGGCAAGGTCGCCGGCCTTCTGAAGCGCCGGGCCCGAGGTCGTCTTGACGTTCGCGTCCATGGCCTTGCCGATGATGTAGGAGAGTGTCGTTTTCCCGAGGCCGGGGGGACCGACGAAAAGGAGGTGGTTGAGCGGCTCATGGCGCTGGCGGGCGGCCTCGATCAGCAGTTGAAGTCTCTCCTTCAACTTCTCCTGGCCGACAAAATCCCGGAAAACGGTCGGCCGGAGCGACGCGTCGAAGGAAGCGTCATCTTTCTCGAGAACTTCTTTGATAAATCCACCGGCCATGGCGGATAGAATGACGAAGAAATGGCCCGCTCGCAA
>JAHFSZ010000050.1 GCA_023265515.1 Verrucomicrobiota bacterium | reverse complement strand
GTTGAACACAGCAAAGACCGCCACGGTCAGGTTCAGCGCGACCGACGCCACCACCAGGACCAGCTGCGCATGCGCCGCCCATGGATAGTGCTGGAAAACTTTTTGAAGAGCTTCATCGCTTCCGGGAAGGTTCATCTGCATGGCATCTGAAGGCTTAGACCCACTGCGACTGGCCGCGCATAAGCCAGGATTTTCAACAGGGCATTTTCCAGCCAGTAATAATCGCCGCTCCCCATGGTAGTAACCAGCTTCTCATTGCAATCGAGCAGAGCCTGCATCGCCTCCCGGAGTTCGTGGGACGTGAAACTCGCCGCGCCTGACATCCGGTGGAAAAGCGTGTAAGGGTTGCCCATCAGCGGATTCCATTTTTTCTCCTGCGGAAGCTGGGCACGCACCGACGCGGGGATTTGCGCAATCTGGCTCGCAAGATGGCCGGCATGGGAGGCCGGCTTTAATGCCTTCATGTCCAGGAGTTCACGCAGGAAGAGGAGCTGGCGCACATGAGAGATCAGCGCGAAGAGAAGGCCGATCGCGTTTTCCTGCTGGTACTCGAGCTGGTCGAGGATCCGTATCACCCCCGCGATGTCGCGGCGGTCGAACATCCCCGTCAGGTCCCAGACGATGGCCCCCGGCCGTCCGCTTGCCAAAAGGTGCACATCATCCTCGGAAATCCTCCCTCCGCCCCCGACGTATGCGGCAATCTTCTCAAGTTCGCTCTTGAGGGAGCGAAATTCGCCGTCGGTCAGGACCATCAGCAGGCTGATGGCGCGCGAGTCGGCGCTCACGCCAAGCCGTTGAAGCTCATGCTCAATGAATCGCTCTGTTTCGTGCTCTGTTTCTTGCGGGCGCTCGTCCTTGAAGGAAATGATCCGTCCCGCCTTTTCCGCGTGCTTGTAGAACGCCTTGCGGGCGTCGACCGATTCGGCCGTGACCAGAAACGTGGTTCCCTCCGCAGGTCCGACCGATTTAAGGAAGTCGACGAGCTCGCCGATCTTCTCGGAGACGGCGGCGGATCTTGCGGTGATGTTGTCGGCGAGGAGATTCGTGTTTTTCCACCAGACCAGTTTTTCGCGGCTGAAAAAGCCGAATGTTTGCAGGGATTCGAACAGGCGATCCAGGCTGCGGATCGCCTCGCTGGAATTCGCGCAGCGTCCCTCGATCACTTCCAACCCCATCTCCGGGACGCCGTTGGGGAATTTTTCAGCCATCGCACCCCGGGCCGCCTGCTCAACCCGAAGTTCATCCCCCCCAAACACCACCACCAAGTTTCCAACCTGCTCGGATTTCTCGATGGCGGCTGCCTTCTTGAATCGCGCTTTCATTCATCCCTTCCATACCCTGTTTCAGGTTCCGGGTTCAAGTTGTTCTCCGACTCTTGCCTTGAACTTTGAACCGCTCTTGGGATACTCGCGCCCAATGGAACACATCTGGGCTCCGTGGCGGATCCGCTACATCTTGGGAAAGAAAAGCTCTCACTGCATCTTTTGCGCGAAGGCTTCCCAAAAAAACGAAGAAGGCCTTGAAAGCAACGACGAGCAGAACTTTGTTCTCTTGCGCAGCAAGTCGTGCTTCGTTCTTTTGAACACCTTTCCCTACAGCCCGGGCCACCTGATGATCGCCCCCTATCAGCACACCCCAGAGCTGGCGGATTTAAGCCGCGATATCTTGACCGAGCTGATGGAAACCGCATGCCGCTGTCAGCGGGCCCTTCAACAGGCCATGAAGCCCGACGGCTTCAATATCGGCTTTAACCTGGGCAAAACGGCGGGCGCGGGCATCCTCGACCATGTCCATATGCACATCGTACCCCGCTGGGAGGGTGACACGAATTTTATGCCAATCCTTTCGGACACCCGCGTTTTATCCGAGGGCCTGGTCGAGGTTTATGCTAAATTAAGAAAGGAGCTCCACTAAAGTATTATGGCCGAACAAACCCTTGAGCTGGAATCTCCGCAGGCGGCCGCCGCGGTCTACAACAACGATCCCCGGCTCCTCCAGCAGGCCGAGCAACGCCTGCATGTCCGTGTCACGCAGCGCGACAATTGGTTCAACATCGAGGGTGACGTGGAAAACGTCAGCCGGGCGAAGGCATTCCTGATGGAGCTCGAGAACGCTCGCACCACCGGGATTCAGATCCGCGACCGGGAATTCATTTACGTCCTGGGTGCGGTGGAAAAAGGCGAGTCGCCCAACCTTCATGGACTGAGTACCGCCAAGATCGAGGTGTCCGCCAAAAGACCCTACATCAATCCAAAGACTCAGAGCCAGAAGGTTTATATCGAGGCGATGCGCGCACACGACATCACTTTCGGTCTTGGGCCGGCCGGCACGGGCAAGACTTATCTGGCCGTGGCGATGGCCATCTCCAATCTGAAGGAACGGCGGGTTTCCAGAATCATCCTGACTCGCCCTGCGGTTGAGGCCGGAGAAGCGTTGGGTTTTCTGCCCGGTGACTTAAAGGAAAAGATCCTTCCCTACCTGAGACCTCTCTATGACGCTCTTCAGGACATGCTGGAGCCGGGAGAAATCGAACGCTGGACTGAAAAGGGAATCCTGGAAGTGGCCCCTCTGGCCTACATGCGCGGCCGGACCCTCACGAATAGCTTCATGATCCTCGACGAGGCGCAAAACACAACACGCGAACAGATGTTTATGTTCCTGACCCGCCTCGGCGAAGGTTCCAAATGTGTCGTCACCGGCGACCTGACCCAGATCGATCTGCCTCCGGCCAAGAAGTCCGGCATCGTCGAAGCCGTCCGCATCCTCGAACACATCGCTGGTGTTGCCTTTCACCGTTTCGACGAGAGCGATGCTCTCCGCCACCCAATGGTCCAACAAATCGTCAAAGCTTACCAAGACTACCGGCACAATCATTGAGGTGATTTTGACTATTTTTTACGCATTCATATGTAAAATATGATGCGTTCTCCATTTTAAGCTCTTATTGCCCTTTCTCGGAAATTCCTCCAACGTTCCACATGGCCTTTTTCTTCTCCCAGCGCCGGAAGCTCGCCCGTAAAGGGCTGGCGAGTGAAAAGCAGCGCCGCAGGTTGGAAACCCCGGTGTGGCTGCAGTTTATCCACACCAGCCGGTTTGTCAGCGGATCGATCGCCTTGTGCACCCTGTCAGCACTGGTCGTGATTCTTGTTTTCAGCCAGGGCGGAGACGACTCTTTCCTGACGGTTGGCCAGCTGGCTCCACGCTCGATCGCCTCGCAGATCGCGTTCACTTATCCCGATGAGGAGGCCACCCGCCTGGCTAAGAAGGCCGCCGCGGATGCCACCCCTCCCATCTACCAGATCAAGCTTCCGGAGATCGTCAAGGATGTTGCCCTCTTTGCCTCGCAGCTCGAGGAACTCAGAAAGCTCAATATCAACGAGATATCGAAAGCCGAACGCGAAAAAATGGCCCAGATCTGGAACCAGCGGTTGAATGCGGCCCTCGGCGCCTCGGAAATGGCCCGTTTGATCGTCGCACTGAACAAGCCCGAAATCACCCTGGCGATTCGAGAGATTGTCCTGGAAATTGCCCGCAGGGGTATTGCGGAGAACGATCAGTTTGTCGCCCCAACGCTCAATATCAACACCTACGTCAGTGATACGAGCGGACGCGACCTGGAGCTCCGGCGTCCCGTTGATTTTTATACGATTGAATCAGCGCGGCAGGAGTTTGCCAGGCAGCTTCGCAAGAGAGTGGTTCGCGACGACAAATGTCTGGCCGCCATTGAGAAAGCAACCCAGGGGATCCTCCGGCCCAACATCGCCTACAACGAAGTCCTTACCGAGCGGATCAAGAATTTGACCGCTGGCAAGATCCAGCCGGTCGACATCAAGTACGCTCAGGGGGACACCCTGGTGATGCGCGGCGAGCGCGTGACCAAGCGCCATCTCACCATTCTCAAGGCCTACCGCGAAGCTCGCGAGCTTTACAGCAAGCATGAGAACCTCGTCCAGCAGCGCTGGGGCCGAGCCGGCATTATTGCCCTGCTTTTTTTCGCTGGAGTCCTCGTTCTCCGATTTCAACGGGTCGGCCAGCGGCCCACCAGCAATCGCGAGTATGCTCTTCTGGCCACAATCGTCATTCTTCAAATGCTCATCGCCAGGGGCATGATCTATTTTTCCGACCTGCTCAACTGGCCCTCGCCGGGCGTTGTTCCCTACCTGCTGATGCCCGCCTTCGCGCCCATTCTGACGGCCATCCTGACCAACACAAGGCGGGCGAACCTGATTGCACTGCTCTCAAGCCTTTTTCTCTCGATGCTGGTCGATAACAACTTCTCTGTGCTCACTGTCAGCGTCGTCACGGGCATCATCGGCGTCCATCTGGCCCAGGGGATCCGCCGCCGCTCGCAGATCATCACGGCTGGCGCGGGTGCCGGAGTCGGCGGATTATTCTGCGCAGTGGCTCTGGCGTTTACCTTCGAGATCGATCTGAACTCGGCGCTGATCCACGGCGCTGCTTCGATCTCAGCCGGCCTCATCGCCTCACTGCTGATCAGCAGTACGCTCCCTCTTTTTGAAGTCATCTTCAAGGTCACAACGGATTTTCGATGGCTCGAGTTGACCGATCTGAATCACCCGCTCCTGCGGCGGATGTTCATGGAAGCTCCCGGCACCTACCACCACAGCCTCTCGGTGGCGAATCTCGCAGAAGCCGCCGGTGAAGTCGTGGGCGGCAAATTGCTTCAGTGCCGTGTCTGCTCGCTTTTTCATGACATCGGCAAGCTGGTCAAGCCGGAGTACTTCGCCGAAAACATCCGCGATCGGGAAAACCCGCATGACCACCTTGCCCCGCACATGAGTGCCCTCATTATCATGGCCCACGTCAAGGAGGGCGTCGATCTCGCCCTCCAGTACGGGCTCAACCGCGACATCATCGACGTCATTCAACAGCATCACGGCACCAGCAAGGTGTCCTTCTTCTACCATCTCGCCAAAAGGCAGGAGCAGGACGCGCTCGAAGGCAGCAAGATCATGAACTGGCCCGAGGAGGACGTGCCTCGCGTCGAGGAGGAAACCTATCGATATCCCGGGCCCAAGCCGCAGACGCGCGAGGCCGGCATCATTTCCATTGCCGACTCGGTCGAGGGCACTTCGCGCAGCATGGTCAACCCGACACCCCAGAAGATCGAAGCCATGATCCGGGAGATCGTCCAGGATAAGCTCGCCGACGGCCAGCTCGACGAGTGCTCCCTCACGATGAATGAACTGAATAAGATCATCGAATCGTTCAGCTTCACGCTGATCAACATGCTCCATGCCCGCATCAGCTATCCCAAGGATGAAGACAAGCCTGAGAAACCGCCACAGGAATTTGCGGCCCGCGCTGGCTAGCCTCCGACCCCTGATCCGGCGCTGGGAAAAACTCCTTCCGATCCGGCTCTCCGAGCTTTCGGTGGTCTTCCTCGACGATGCGGAGATGTCCGACCTGCATGACCGCTTGATGGCCGACCCGACACCGACCGACATCCTCACTCTCGACTACGGCAAGGGAATGGCCGAGATTTTCATTTCGCTCGACACTGCGAAGCGACAAGCCGTCGAACAAGGGAACAGCTTCGCCGGCGAACTCCGGCTCTATCTTGTCCATGGTCTGCTGCATCTCTCGGGTTTCGGCGATAAAACCCCCTCCCAGCGAAAACAAATGCGCAGCGCCGAACAGCAGCTTCTTCACAACGAGAAAATCAAGGCACCCTGATGCCGTTCACGAGCACCGAAGGGATTATTCTCTCGCTCCACCCATTGACGGATTCCAGCTTGATCGTCACCTGGCTGACGCGCGACCGGGGACGGGTCAAGACGGTGGCCAAAGCGGCGCGCCGGCCGAACAGCCCCTTCGCCGGGCAACTCGACCTGTTCTTTGCGGCCGAGCTTACTTTTGCCGAGAGCCGGCGTTCCGAGCTTCACACCCTGCGTGAGGTCAAACTGCTTTGTCAGCCTGGCCGGCTTCGTCACGACTACGCCGCGCTGAAGGCCGCTTCCAAGCTGGCCGAGTATCTCAACAAGTCCCTCGAGCCCGAGTTCCCTGACCCGGAACTGTATGATTTGTGCAAAAATTATCTGCAGAGTCTGGAAACCGGCGACCCGGAGGAACGTGAAAGGTTGAGGAAAGAAATTTGGAAACACCTCCGATGAACCTAAGCGTCACTTGTCTCACGTCTTCTTTCTATGACCTTTACGACTTGCAGCCCGCAACTTGCGTCCGATCTTCGCCTCCAGGAAATCGACCGTCGTCATGGCAGTTTTTTCCCAGCCAGTCTCCAGTCCGCCAGAGGCTGACGCTTCAAACCAGGCAACCGGACCCTTGTTGAATCTCTCCAGATCGTAAACGACCACCTTGGTCAGCGACACGCCCTTTCCAGGATCGACCTTGATGAATTCACCCGTCACCAGCAGTCCCTGGCCGGGCAGCGGCTCGGCAGCTGCTTGCGTCGGAGCAATCTGTTGAAGGGCATCGATCAGGTGGCTGGTCAGCGAGGCAGCCTGTGACTGCTTGAACGCTTCGGGATACTGCTCCCCGGTCGAAACCCACTCGCCCGTGGCCGTGCTAAAAGATCTGACATAGATCGTGTCCGGCGGGTTGATGCTCCTCGTCAGGATCACCGACTCCGGATCCACAGACATGGACGAACAGCCCCCCATCAGGAGCATTGCGATGAACCAATGTTTTTTCATGATCAAAATCCTTGCGGTTCAGAAGAAGCTTCTTCCTCATCATCCAGTTTTCCCTTCACAAAGCATACCCCCCGCTTCGACTCCTGAATAAACCCAAAAAACTCCTTCACCTCGCTGGTCTTATTTCCATCGTAAGACTGGATCGCCTCCAGCGGCGGCTTGCCGGTCAGGAAAACCGCGTGGAAGGCGCGTTTGAGCTCTTTGCGCGCATCCGGGCCCAGACCAGCCCGGCGCAACCCGACAGTATTCAACCCGACGATCCCATTGGTGCCATCGCCGACGCAATATGGGGGGATGTCTTTGCTGTAGCGCGATTGCCCCCGAAGGATCGCAAGACGTCCCACGCGGATGAATTGATGAAGAACCACGCCGCCGCTGACGATGCACTGGTCATGGAGCTCCACGTAACCTGCTGCAAGCGAGCAGTTGCTCAGGATGACATGGTTTCCAATACGGCAATTGTGCGCGACGTGCGAGGTGGCCATGAAAAAGTTGTGGTCACCAACCAGCGTTTCGGAGCCGGACTTGGTGCCGCGGTGCATGGTCGCCATTTCGCGAATGGTGTTGTGATTTCCGATCCTCAGGTACGACTCGCACGGTTGGTAAACGAGGTCCTGCGGCGCGTCGCCGAGAACGGCGCCGGCATGGACCACATTTCCTTCGCCCATCGTCAGGAATCCGGTCAGATGGACATGCGGACCAATCCTGCACCGCGGGCCGACTTTCACATTCTCGTCAATGACCGCGTACGGGCCAATTTCGGCCGACGGATCAACCCGGGCATTCTTGTGTATGATGGCTGTGGGGTGAATCATTTCAGTTAAATGAGTCCTAGTTCCCTAAAACTCACATAATCCTTCTGCCGGCTTACGGATGACTTGCCAAGAATCACGTGGTCGGAGACATCGATCATCAGTGCGCGGCCCGCCTCGACAAGCCGCTTCGTGGTCTGCAGGTCTTCTGGTGAGGGGCTGGGATCACCCGACGGGTGGTTGTGCGTGAGGATGAGGGTTGCGGCCGAGTGCAGGACCGCCTCCTTAAAAATTTCGCGTGGATGGGCGATGCTGGCATTGAGGCTTCCAAGCGAAACCTGATGGATTTTGATCAGCTTGTTCTTGGTGTTCAGCAACAGAACCCGGAAGGATTCGCGGTCAAGCAGGCGGAATTCCTCGCGCATCAACCCGGCGACGTCTTCGGGACCGTGGAGATAAATTTCATGTCCACGGTGCGCGGCCAGACGCTGAGCCAGGCTGAAGGCCGCCGCGAGCTGGACTGCCTTGGCGCTGCCCACGCCTTTGCGGCGGGCAAGATCCGCGAGCGGGCGCTCCGCGATCTTGTCGAGCCCGCCAAATTCCTGGAGAAGACGCCGGCCCAGATCGATGGCGCTCGTGCCCGCGTAGCCGGTCCGAAGCAGGATGGCCAGAAGCTCGGCGTCTGTGAGGGCCTGACTTCCGTGTTTCATCAGCCGCTCGCGGGGGCGCTCATGGAGAGGCAGGTCCGGGATTTTGACCGAGCTCATTCCGCCCATGTAACAGTCGGAAAGGGCCAGGGTCAAGGAGCCAAAGGGTTTGCGGGGGTGGAAACTGGGGAATCATCGCTGGATTTTCGGAGACAAATCGCGCGTCGGTATGCTACCTGAGACAGGAACATGAACCTGGAAACCATCGAAACATGGCCCCGTAGAATCTTCCTGTTCGCCGCTGTTGCCTTTTTCATCAGCCTCGGTTGCAGCACCATTTTCCGGGCAAACTACTCTCACACCCACCGCAGCGATTTTACCGTCTACACGAGCGCCGGCAAAGCGGTCCTCGACGGAACCAACATTTACGAAGCCCACAATATCCGGGGCTGGTACTTCATGTACCTTCCGATCTTTGCGATCGTGATGGTGCCATTCGCTTGGATGGGTACTTTTTGGGCGTCACTCCTTTGGTTTTTGCTCTCGGCCTTCACACTCATCCACGGAATCGATCTGGCTTGTCGGCTTGCCCGCCGCGGCTTTCCCCGGATGCGCATCCACGATTTCTGGTTCCGCGCGCTGGTCGGGCTGATCGTCCTGCTCCCGGCAACGTCGGGAATCGCCCGAGGCCAGGCCTCGGTTCTCATCATGTACCTGATGACACTCGGCATCTGGTTTTATTTCGAAAAGCAGCCATGGGCCGCCGGCCTGGCCCTCGCGGGCTGCATCGTCCTGAAGATTTTTCCGGCCCTGTTGGCTCTTTATTTTCTGATTCACCGCCGGTTCAAGTACGCGGCGACCACAGCGCTCTGGTTGATCCTTCTTATCCTTGTCATCCCTTCGGCTGTTTTCGGACCCGCGAAAAATTTTGCCTTGCTCCGGCAATGGAACACCACGATCGCCATGCCAGCCAACCAGGGAATCGGGGAAGCCAACACCCGATTCGACCAGATGATCGACCCCCGCAACAGCCGAAACCAGTCGCTTCAGGCCGTCGCCATCCGGAGCGGCACCGGCCGGACCATGGATGTTCCCTTCAAAAACGAGCAGATCACCCGCCCGATCGCGTTGTTGATGAACGTCCTGCTCTTCGTCGTTTCGACCTGGCTTTGCTTCAAAAACCACCGGTCCGAATCCATGCGCAGGTCACTTCTGAAGATTTCCATGCTTGCCCTCCTGATGTTGATGATCTCGCCGGTCACATGGAACCACAACTTCGTGCTGGTGGTTCTGCCGGCGGCGGCGGCCCTCGCGGCATGGCGATCCCAAGGCGAACAATCTTCGTACGCTGTCTTCGGCTGGGCGTTGCTCGTCTATGGCGCAGGAACCGTATTGTCGATGGTCGACGTCCTCAACTACTTCGGCTCCAGGTTCTGGGGAACAATCCTGCTATGGACCGCGTTCGCCTGGGTTTTGCTGAAGGACAAACAGTCAACGCGCCAGCCGTCGGAACGAGGGAACGCAGTACCCGCTATTTCCTGAGAAAGTATTGTTCAAATTCCGTGAGGAAGCGAATCGGAATTCTGACTTCCGCCACAAACGATCCTTCTTCATAGCGGCGGGAAAAGATGTCGGACACCTCATGCAGCCTGGCGATCATCCGGGCATGCTCGTTCGGAACCCGAATCTCGAAATGAACGGCTGTGCGCCAGACCTTGACGGCAAGCGCCTGCTTCAGCTCCTCGATTCCTTGTCCCGTGATGCAAGAGACGGCGATGGCGTACTCCTGACCGTGCTTGAGAAATTCCAGGTGGCCGGGATGGACGACGAGATCGGATTTATTCAAAACCGTCATACGGGGCTTGTGGATGACGGAGAGATCGGCAAGGATGGACTCGACCGCCTTAATCTGGCTTTCAACCTGAGGATGTGAGGCATCAACGACATGAAGAATCAGGTCGGCCTCCTGAACCTCCTCCAGGGTGGCACGGAAGGCATCCACCAGGTGAATCGGCAATTTGCGAAGGAAACCGACGGTATCGGTCATCAGCACGTTCAATGTTGGGGTCAGCGGCAGCCGGCGCGTGGTCGGATCCAGCGTGGCAAAAAGCATGTCCCTTGATTCGACATTGGCGCCGGTCAGGGTGTTGAGGAGAGTCGATTTGCCTGCGTTCGTGTATCCGACGATGGCGACGATCGGCCACTGGAAGCGACGACGCCCTTCCCGCTGGGTGGCGCGCTGGCGGCGAACCTGTTCGAGCTCCCGCTGGAGCTTGGCGATCTTTTCCTGGACCCGGCGGCGGTCGACCTCCAGCTGGGTTTCCCCCGGTCCCCTCAGACCGATGCCCCCCTTCTGGCGCGAGAGGTGCGTCCACATGTGGGTCAGGCGAGGCAGGAGGTATTGGAGTTGGGCCAGCTCAATCTGGAGTTTTCCCTCTCTGGATTTCGCCCGCTGGGCAAAAATGTCGAGGATCAGCTCGGTGCGGTCGACAATCTTTGCGCCAAAGAGCCGCTCGAGATTCCGGCTTTGAGCGGGGCTGAGCTCATCGTCGAAAATGATCAAATTGGCGCCCTGCCTTTTGCCCTCGGCGGCCAGCTCCAGCGCCTTGCCCGGGCCGATGAAGTATTGCGCCGTGGGCGCCGCGAGCCTTTGAACAGCCGAGCCGATGACCTCCGCGCCAGCGCTCTCGGCGAGCTCCTTGAGCTCGATCAACGATTCGTCGACACTGGTTTCGTTCTTCCCCTTCTGATCGAGGGCCACCAAAAGCGCGCGTTCGCGTGTGTCACTATGGGTTAGAATCATGAACGATAAAACGGAACCAGCTGAGATGCGATCTGGGAAGTTGTTTGGCCGTCTTCAATGTTGATCCACTTCAAGTTATGTTCGCGCCGAAACCAAGTCAACTGCCTTTTTGCAAGCTGGCGTGTATGCCGCTGGATGAGCTCGATCATTTCTTCGCGGGAAATTTTCCCGCGCAGGTGAAACACCGCTTCCTTGTATCCAACAGCCTGACCCGCAGTCGGGCTTTTTTCGAGCCGGTCGATCATGCGCTCGACTTCCTCCAGAAAACCCCGCTCCAGCATCTCCAAAACCCGGCGGTCGCAGCGTTCATGGAGGGTCTTGCGGGGACGGTCCAGGCCGACAACGATGCCTGTCTCGGCCGTCCATTGAGCTGAGGCTTTGGAGCGACCGTCGCCCGCCCACTGGGTTTGCATCGCTGAAATTGGCTTGCCCGTGATTTCGAAGTGCTCGAGGGCGCGAAGCACGCGGCGCGTATCGGCCGGAGCGATTTTTGCCGCGGCAACCGGATCCACCCGTTCCAGGATATGATGAAGGTAGGTCATCCCCTTCTTCTCGCCGATCGAAAGCCATTTTTTGCGAACTTCCGGATCGCGGCTGCCCCCCTCGAAAAGACCCAGCCTGAGAGCCCGCACGTACATGCCACTGCCCCCCGCCACGAGCGGGCGGCGGCCGCGTGCCATGATTTCCGGAATCACGCGCAGAACATCCGCCCGGTATCGGGCGGCATCGTAAGTCTCTTCGATCTCGACGATGTCGAGTAAATGGTGCGGGATCTTGCCTTGCGCTTCCTTCGTCGGCTTGGCCGTGCCGATATCCATGCCGCGGTAAACCTGCATCGAATCGGCGGCGATGATCTCCGCGTTCAGGCGGCCGGCAAGCTCGATAGCGATCTCGGTCTTTCCAACCGCCGTCGGACCCACGAGGAAGCACATGATCAGCGGCTCTTTGCTCATCGTTTTTGAAGCGTATCCTGCGCTCACCCGACAGCCCTCTGCCCATCCGGCGCCTGACCGTCCTTGCGGACGAACGAATCGATGATGTAGCAAATCACGCCAGCGCAGATCGCGCTGTCGGCGAGATTGAACGCCGGCCAGTGTCGTGAACCGATGTAAAAATCAAGGAAATCCACAACACAGCCGATCCGGATCCGGTCGGCCAGGTTACCCGCGATCCCCCCGGCCAGCAGAGCCCATCCCCAGCGCGTCCACCAGCGGCTCCCCTGGAAGACCGGCGCAAATGCCATCAGCATGGCGAGGGTGCCGCCTGCCAGCAGGGCAAGCGCCTGCGGGTGCTCACGAAAAATCCCCCATGCCGCTCCCGTATTTTGAATGTGCGTGAGGCTGAAAAAATCGGGGATCACCCGCAGGGAGGTGTGTAGATGAAATCGCGACGCGATCGATAGCTTCGTCAACTGGTCGATCAAAAAGACGGCGAGAGCCAGACAGGCCATCTGGTATTGTTCGGCGCGCCACGGTTTCATCGCATGTCCCGGACTCAAGATTGGATCAGGTCAACCATGGTGGCGCAGCGCTCGCAGATCTGCGGGTGTTTCGAGTTTTTCCCGATCGACGGCGTCACACGCCAGCAGCGGGGGCACTTTTTTCCGTCGGCGGGTTCGACCACTGCGGCGCGCTCCGCCCCTGCTCCGTTACGGCTGAGACTGAAGCCGGAGACGATAAAAAACTCCTCCAGCAGCGCCTGGTCCCATCCAAGCTGTTCGATCTCGGCCACGCATTCTCCTTTGAGGACGAGACGTGCCTCGATCGATTTGCCGATTTTTTTATCGCGGCGCGCGTTTTCGAGCTCAAGCGCGGCAACGTCGCGCCATTTCTTGAGCGTTTCGACCTGCCCCTCGAGCGTCAGGTCGCGTAGTTCCTCCCGGGCCCTGGGAAAATCCTGCAGATGGACCGAGCCGACCTTGTGCCCCGTCAATCTTTGGAACTCGTCCCACACCTCTTCCGCCGTAAATGGCAGGATCGGGGCAAGCCATAGAGCAAGGTTCTTGAGAGCTTCGCACATGACCGTCTGCGCCGAACGCCGCTCGGCGATCCCCGGCGCGAAGGTGTACATCCGATCCTTCAAAATATCGATGTAGAGCGAGGAGAGCTCCACCGTGCAAAAGGCGTTCAAGGTGTGATAGACACGGTGGAACTCGTATTTTTCGTAGGCGTCGGCCACGGTCTCAGCGATCTCCTGAAGCCGGCTGAGAATATAGCGGTCGATGGGCGTCAATTTTTGCGGCGGGAGTGAGTCTCTTGCCGGGGCAAAACCGCTTAAATTCCCAAGCAGGATCCGGCAGGTATTACGAAATTTCCGGTACGTTTCGCCGACGTGCGAAAGGATTTCCTCCGAGAGCGGGATGTCATTGGTGTAGTTCTGGGACGAAACCCAGAGCCGCAGGATGTCGGCACCGTATCGGCTGACGAAAGATTCGGAGTCTTTCGGTTTTTCATAACTGCCTGATTTTGAGATTTTCCTGCCGTCGAGGTCGACGATGAAGCCGTGCGTCAGGACGCTCTTGAATGGCGGTTTGCCGGTCAAGGCCACGGATGTCGACAGGGAAGTTTGAAACCACCCACGGTGCTGGTCGCTCCCCTCAAGATAAAGATCCGCGGGAAACCGGAGCGACGCATCACGTTGGAGAACTGCGGCATGACTCGATCCCGACTCGATCCAGACGTCGAGCGTATCGGCGGATTTGCGCGCGGCGCCCTTGCCGGCAATCCCAAGGAGTTTTGCCAGTTCATCGGCGCTCTTTTCAAACCAGATGCCAGAGCCGTGCTTCTCCGCCAGGTCGGCAAACTTGCGGACCAGCCCTGCATCCAGCTGCATCCCTGCATCCCCGAAAGCAAGTGCGGGTATCGGCACCCCCCAGGTTCGCTGGCGCGAGATGCACCAGTCGGGGCGGCCTTCGAGAAAACCAATGATCCGATTTTTCCCCCAGTCGGGAATCCACCGTGCTTGATCGACGCAGGCGAGCATTTTTTTTCGGAACCCGTTGTGGTCGATGCCGACAAACCATTGCTCCATTGCACGAAAGATCACCGGTGTCTTGGATCGCCAGCAGAATGGATACGAGTGAGTGTATGGCCGGACCGGACCGAGCAGCGCGTTCTTATTGTCCAGGAGTTCGAGGACGGCGGTGTTGGCTTCGGAGCGGCCGTTCTTTTCGAGGATCGCTTTGCCGGCCAGTTCTCGAGGTATCCTGCCGTCGTCGGTAAATTTGCCGTCGTCGTCGATCGGACTGTAGATTTCGAGCTTTTCCTTCAGGCCCGTCTGGTAATCCTCAATGCCATGGCCGGGCGCGGTATGGACCAGGCCTGTGCCCGACTCGGAGGTCACATAATCAGCCAGGACCATCGGCGACTCGCGGTCGCAGAACGGATGCTTCGTTTTGATTTTCTCCAGATCTTGACCCTTAAAGACCTTCGAAGGCCGGGCCCCTGGATCACCGCCAAACTGCGGGGCGCTCTTCTCCCAGAGCGGGATTCCGACGAGCACCTTCTCGCCCTTCACGTCGAAAACGCCGTAGTCGAAATCGGGATGGACCGCGATGGCGAGGTTCGCAGGCAACGTCCATGGCGTCGTTGTCCAGACTAGCACGCTGACATCGGCAAGTGACCGATCGGACGCGTTGAGGACCGGGAATTTGACGAAGATGCTTGGGCTGACATGATCGTGATATTCCACTTCCGCCTCGGCGAGAGCCGTCCGGCATGGGATGCTCCAGTAGACCGGTTTTTTGCCGCGGTAGACGTAGCCTTTCTCCACCATGTCAGCCAATACCCGCAGAACGGTCGCTTCGTACGCCGGGTGCATGGTCAGGTAGGGCGATTCCCACGAGCCAAAGACGCCAAGGCGCTTGAATTGCCTGCGCTGGATATCGATGTAGTGGCGAGCATACTCGGTGCATGCATGGCGGATTTCCACCGGCCCAAGATTCGGGTCGCCTTTTTTCTTTTCTCGCAACTCCTTTAAAACCTTGAACTCGATCGGAAGGCCGTGGCAATCCCAGCCCGGGAGATAAGGCGCGCGGTGGCCGGTCATCGTTTTATATTTGACGATCACATCCTTGAGAATCTTGTTGAGGGCCGTCCCGATGTGGACATCGCCGTTGGCGAAGGGCGGGCCGTCATGGAGGACAAAAAGCGGGCCTTGCTTTCGCTTCTCCTGGATCTGCGCATAAATCGACTCTTTTTCCCAGCGCCTGAGCCACTCCGGCTCGCGCTTCGGCAGGTCGGCCTTCATCGGGAAGTCCGTTTGCGGCAGATTGAGTGTTTGCTTGTAATCCGTGCTCATTCGGAAGTACGCCTTCTAACATCTCGTGAAGTCAGCGTCAACGAACACCAAGGAATGCACGGAAAACCGCTTCATCGAGCCGGAAAACTGGTTTGCCCGTCTCGATTGGAAAGCCTGTTTCCCAAGCGAACAGCCGGTCGAGGTGGACCTGGGCGCCGGCGACGGCGGGTTCATTACGGCGCGCGCAAAGGCGCATCCGCAAACCAACTTCGTCGCCGTTGAGCGCCTGCTGGGACGCGCCCGCAAGATCGACAAAAAAGCCCGCCGCCTTGGTCTCTCGAACTTGCGCGTCCTGCGGATGGAAAGTCTTTACACCGTCAAATGGCTCCTGCCGGCCGGGTCCATTCGCGCTTTCCATCTCCTTTTTCCGGATCCCTGGCCGAAGAAAAAACACCATAAGCACCGCGTCATCCGCGGTGAGTTTCTGGGCGCCATCGAGCAGGCGCTCGCCCCCGGCGGGTGTCTGTTCGCCGCGACCGATCACGAGGAGTATTTCGGCGAGATTGTTGACGCCTTCTGCACGCGCGCCGGATGGGAGATGCATTTTCTAAAGGAACACGAATGGTTTCGGGAAAAAACGGACTTCGAACTGCAATTTCTCAGTGAGGGAAAAAAAATCAGCCGGATGAAAGCGGTCTGGAAGGGAGTCCGGGTTTAAACTTGAAACTTGAATCTTGAAACCTAAGACTCCGAAAAATGCCTTCCAAGAAACGAGCCGCCCGAAATACGCCGTTGATCGTCGGCACGATCTCCACTCTCGCCGGCCTCAAGCGGCTTCTTCGGGCACGCCGAATTCCATGCCATATCGTGGAGATTCGTTTTGATCTGATCGGCACCCGGCATTTGCCGGAGGTTCTCCGGCTGATTACCAAGCTGAAAAAGAGAAAGCGACCCCGTCTGCCCATCCTTGGCACTTTCCGGTCGCACCGCGAAGGCGGCCGCGCGCGCCTTGCCGAGTCCAAACGCGTCGCATACATCGAGTCCTTTTACCCTCTTGTCGACCTGATCGACATCGAAGCGTCCTCGCAATCCACATTGCAAAAACTTCTGAAGCGCGCCGAGATTCCCATCGTGATTTCTTATCACAACTTCAGAATCACGCCTTCCCTTCCCGTATTGAAACGATTCGTCCGCTCCGTCGTCCGGCGGCCCGAGACGATCGCCAAGATCGCGTGCAATCTTCGCAACCCGAAAGACCTGGAATGCCTGCGCAAGCTCCTCCGCTCCTCGCCCTCCGGCCGTGTGGCCGCCGTCGGCATGGGCCGGATGGGACCCCTCTCCAGGTTCTGGCTTCCCTACCAGGGCTCCGTTCTTACCTACGGTTTTCTGGACCGCAGCGCGGCTTCAGGCCAGGTTTCCGCCGAAGAGCTGGCAAAATTTTTCAGGTTGAAGAGCTGAAGGAACAAAATCCAAATGCCAACCCGCTCATTTGAATAACAACACCAAATCCACAATCATCATGCCGATAATGGCCAATCCCAATAGCATATCCACGATTGAAGCCACCCAACCAAGATATTGAAACCAGAGCCCCGCGAAGATGCCAAACACGTATCCCAGAAAGACTCCAAGCGCACCGCTTAATAACCCCCAAGAGAATGAATATTCCACCTTGCCAATATAGATTCCTATACTGAGTCCTAGAAACACCAAAAAGAAAAATGGCCCCGCCAGAAAGGCATCATAAGAAGGTTTGGCGCCCGCTTGCGAAAGAATGCTGAAAACAAGAATGGCTGAGATTCCGCCGACCCCGAGAATGCCCAGTATCCAGCCCGCCACCGATCCCTTCAAGGCCAGTGAACTGCCTATCACGGCAAGTATGAGGCAGACAACCAGCAGTATCGTAAATTCCGTGTTGTGGGAAAACCGAACGCCTGTCTCTTCCGTTTTCTTTGGCCGCAAGCGTGTCCACAGCACCCGAGGAAAAAACCTCGCATGGAATTCAAGGCTAAGAATGTTCGGAGGTGTCGGGATGTCGCTCAGAGCGTTATTTTCCCTTCCGAAAACTTTTTGCGTTCGAATCTTACACGCCGGTCGACTTCGTCGACTCGCCAATTCCTTCGGAATTGGCTCCAGCGGTAGGATTCGAACCTACGACCAATCGGTTAACAGCCGACCGCTCTACCACTGAGCTACGCTGGATTCCAATGGAGGGATTAAGATAAGTATGCCCCTCTTATATTTCAAACCATTTTCTTTTAGCGCAAGCCCAAAGCCAGCCGAAAATCATCGTATTCCTGAATAAGATGAACGCACAAGAGGCAATATTTTTTCTCGTATCCAGCACCGACCGACATGACTTTT